>JBKPNM010000148.1:0-9228 GCA_046732615.1 Actinomycetota bacterium
GGCGGAACCGTACCGCCGTGTCGTCCGCAGGGCGAGCGGGAGCGTCGGCTCGAGCGCGGCGTCCGTCTCGACGACGACGACGCCCCCCTGCACGGCGACGGGCGGGACGAGTACCCCGAGCCGTTCCTCGACCTCCGCCCAGCGCTCGTAGGGCGGGTCGAGGAGCACGGGCTCGTGGCAACGGTGGGCCACGGCCTCGTCCCGCAGGACCGCGAGCGCGTCGCGCTGCACCACGAGGCCGCCGGTCAGCCCGAGCGAGTCGAGGTTCGCGCGGATCACCCGGCACGCCGCGGCGTCGGTCTCCGCGAAGACGCATCGGCGCGCGCCGCGCGAGAGCGCCTCGAGCCCGAGCGCGCCCGAGCCCGCGTAGAGGTCGAGCACCGACGCGCCGTCGACGGGGCCGACGAGGTTGAAGAGCGCCTCGCGCACGCGATCGCCCGTCGGTCGCGTGCACGCGCCCTTCGGCGCGGCGATGCGGCGTCCCTTGTGCGTGCCGGCGATGATCCGCATCCCGGAGACGCTACGACTCGCCGACGTGCTCGGCGTCGCCGAGAAGCCGCTCGACCGCCGCCTCGAGCAGGGGCTCGCCGTCGAGCGTCACGGCGAGCTCGCGGGCGCGCTCGAGGAGGTCGCGATCCGCGCGCAGGCTCGTGAAGCGGAGATCGGTGAGCCCGGACTGGCGCGCGCCGACGAGCTGGCCCTCGCCGCGGATCTCGAGATCGCGCTCCGCGAGCTCGAAGCCGTCGGTCGTCGACACCATCGCCTCGAGCCGCTCGACCGCGGTCTCGGAGAGCTCGTCGCGATGGCGCGAGACGAGGAGACAGTACGACTGATCGGCTCCGCGGCCCACCCGGCCGCGCAGCTGGTGCAGCTGCGCGAGGCCGAACCGGTCGGCCTCCTGCACGATCATGATGGTCGCGTTCGGCACGTCGACGCCGACCTCGATGACGGTCGTCGCGACGAGCACGTCGAGCTGCCCGTCCGTGAACGCCGCCATCGTCGCGCGGCGCTCCGCGGTCTTGAGACGGCCGTGGACGCAGCCGACCCGGTAACCGGAGAGCTCGTGCGCGCGGAGTCGCGCGGCCTCGTCCTCGGCGGCCCGTGCGAGCGTCGTCTCCGACCCCTCGACGAGCGGGCACACGACGTAGGCCTGCCGACCGTCGTCGAGGTGCGTCCGCAGCCGCGCGTACGCCTCGGGACTGCGCTCCTCGGTCACCCACGCCGTCTTGATCGGCTTCCGGTTCGCCGGCGGGGCCGAGATCTCGGAGACGGCGAGATCGCCGTACACCGTCAGCGCCAGCGTGCGCGGGATCGGGGTCGCGGTCATGTGCAGGACGTGCGGGCTCCGCCCCTCGGCGAGCGCCGCCCGCTGCTCGACGCCGAACCGGTGCTGCTCGTCGACGACCCCTACCGCGAGGTCGGCGAACTCCACCTCGCGCTGGATCAACGCGTGTGTCCCCACGGCGATGCCGACGTCGCCCGAGGCGACCAGCTGATGTGCAGCGCGGCGCTCCCGCGCCGTGAGGCTCGACGTCAGGAGCGCGACCCGGACACCGAGCTCGGTGCAGAGCGCCTCGATCGTCAGGAAGTGCTGCTCGGCCAGGGTCTCCGTCGGCGCCATCAGCGCGCCCTGGCGGCCGCCCTCGACCGCACGGAGCAGCGTGTAGAGCGCGACCGCGGTCTTCCCCGAGCCGACGTCGCCCTGGAGGAGCCGCTGCATCGGCGTCGTGCGGGCGAGATCCGCGTCGATCTCTGCGATCGCCGTCTCCTGCGCGTGGGTGAGGACGAACGGCAGTGCGCCGCGGTAGCGGACGACGAGCTCCGCGGGCGGAGGGAGCGGCTCGGCCACGAGCACCTCGCGCTCCGACGCACGCCGTCTCAGCGCGAGCTGCAGCGTCAGCAGCTCGTCGAGGGCGAGACGGCGGCGCGCCCGCTCCGCCTCGTCCTCCGAGCGCGGCCGGTGGAGGCGGACGACCGCGTCGGCGCGCAACGGCCACGACTCCGCCGTTCGGACGGCCGCGGGAAGCGGCTCGCCGCCGTCCCGCGCGAACCCGAGCGCCGCCTCGCTGATCGACCGGAGCGTCTTCTGCGCGAGGTCGGCCGTCGACGGGTAGACAGGCGCGAAGTCGGCGGTCTCGGCCGCCTCCCCGATGTCGTAGGACGAGACCTGGAACCCGTACCGGCTCGGCTTGCCGCGCAGGCGAAGCGGCGTGCCCGGGACGAGCCTCGCCTCGAGCCACGGCTGGTTGAACCACGTTGCGCGGATGTCGCCGGTCGCGTCGGCGACGTGCGCGGTGAGGATGTGGAGACGGCCGCGCCGACGCGCCGAGGCGCGGCGGACCGTGACGTCGAGCACGGCCTCCTCGTCGCCGAAGAGCTCGGCGATCGTCCGCTCCTCGGCGGCCGACTCGTAGCGGCGCGGACGGTGGGCGAGGACGTCGCCGACCGTCGCGATCCCGAGCCGAGCCAGCTTCCGCCGCACCGCCGCGCCGACCCCCGGCAGGATCTCGACCGGCAGGTCGAGCCGATTGGGCCGGGGTAGCGACAGGCGCGCCGGCCGCCTCTCGGGCGGCTCAAGGCCCGCGACGCCGCGGTGCACGCGCTGCCGAACGGAGGACTCGGTCACCCGATCGAGTCTACGAGCGGCCCGGGCGAGTTCTCTAGTCCTGGAACCAGAAGAAGCCGACGGCGCCGGGGCCGGCGTGGGTGCCGACGACCGCGCCGAGCGGCTCGACGAGCTCGACCGTCGCCTGCGGCCGCACCTTCCGCGCCATGTCGGTGACGACCTCGACCCACTCGGGGGCGTTCGCGTGCGCGATCGCGAGGCGCAACCCTTCCCGGTCCTCCGTCTCCTGGGCGAAGAGCTTCGCGAACTCCTCGAGCGCCTTCTGGCGCCCGCGCACGCGACCGAGCGGCACGATCACGCCGTCCTCGACGGTGAGGATCGGCTTGACGTTCAGGAGCGAGCCGGCGAGTGCCTGGGCCTTGCCGATCCGCCCGCCCTTCTGCAGGTACTCGAGCGTCGCGACGGTGAAGACGACGCCGTTCGTCTCTCTGAACCGCTCGACGAGGCCCTCGATCTCCTCGTCGCTCGTCCCGGCGTCGAGCCGGCGGTCGACGGCCTCGGCGAGCAGTGCGACGGCGAGGGACGCCGTCTCGGTGTCGACGAGCCGTACCCGGTCACCGCCGAGCTGCTCCGCGGCGCGGACGGCCGACTCGAACGTGCCCGAGAGCTTCGACGTGAGGTGCAGCGACCAGATCCGCTCGTAGCCGGCGGCGGCGAGCTCCTCGTAGCAGGCTAAGAAGTCGCCGGGCGTCGGCTGCGACGTCGTGGGGAGCGTCTTCGCGGCAGCGAGCCGCTCGTAGAACTGCTCGGGGCCGATGTCGACGTGGTCGCGCAGCGACTCGCCGTCGAAGAGGACGTACAGCGGGACGAGCCTCATGTTCGCGTGCCGGTCGCGCGCGTCGACGAAGTCGGACGTCGAGTCGAGCACGATCGCGGTGTTCTCGCGCGTCAGCTGCACGCGCGGAAGCCTACGCCGCCGCGGCCCGGATCGTCCCGGCGAGACCGTCGATCGGGCTCCCCTTCTCGACGAGCGCGACGGCTCCGGCGCGCAGGATCTCCTCCCGCTCGTCTGCCGTCGCCTCGGCAGTCAGGCAGACGACGGCCGCGCCCGCCGAGGCGATCACGGCGCGCGTCGCCGCGGCGCCGTCGAGCCCGGGCAGGCGGTAGTCCATGACGACGACGTCGGCGGCGAGCACGCGCGCCGCCTCCGCGGCCTCGTCCCCCGTCCCGACGGCTCCGACGACTTCGAGCCCCGACTGGAGCCCGAGGAGGAGCTCGAGCGAGGAGCGGTACACGGCGTTGTCCTCGACGAGCAGAACGCGGGTCGTCACGCCCTACTCCGCCCAGAGGAGGACGGGGTAGTGCGGCTGCCCGCCCGCCGAGACGTCGGCCTCGATCCCGTGTGCCTCGGCGCGCGCCACGAGCTCGTCCTCGCCGGGAGCGTCCTCCCCGCGCAGCAGGTGGACGTACCCACGGCCGTCGGCGGCGAAGCGCTCGAGGAGCGCGTCGAGCACGCTCCAGAAGTCGGCGCCGGCGGTGACGGCACGTCCGTCGACGAGCGCGAGAAAGTCGCCTTCGGCGGCCGTCACGCCGTCGACGGTCGCGTCGCGCGAGGCGCGTGTGATCTCGCCCGCCTCGATCGCCGCGGCCGCCGCGCGCATGACCGCTTCGTTGGCGTCCGCGCTCCGGGAGGGGTCGAACTCGAACGCCGCGACGATGCCCTCGGGCACCGACGCCGTGGCGATCACGCGGACGTCCTTCGTCGACTCGGCAGCGGCGTTCTCGGCCGCGAGCCGCACGTTCGGATTGTTCGGCAGCACGATCACGTGCTCCGTGTTCACGGCCGTCACGGCCTCGAGGATCTGACCGACCGACGGGTTCATCGTCTGCCCGCCCTCGATCACGATCGAGGCTCCCTCGCTGCGCAGGATCTCGCGGTTGCCGGCACCCTGGGCGACCGCGACGAGCGCCACGCCGGACGGCGTCGCCCGGGCTGCTGCGTGGAGCTGGGCGAGCCAGCGCTCGCGCTCGGCGGCCTGGCTCCGCATGTCCCCGATCTCGATGCGCGCCTGGTCGACGACGCCGACGGCACGGGCGATCGCGAGGGCGCCGTCGGGCTCGTCGGTGTGGACGTGCACCTTGGCGACCGTCTCGTCGCCCGTGACCAGGAGCGAGTCGCCGAGCGGCTCGAGCTGGGTGTGGAGGGCGTCGAGGTCGAGCGCCTGCCCCTCGACCACGAAGACGGTGCAGAACCGGAACTCCGAGTCCTCGAGGTGGATCGCGTCCTCGCTCAGCTCCTCCGCCACACCCGTCGCGTCGGGCAGCTCCTCGCCGGTCAGGCCGTGGAGCACGCCGCGCACGAGCTCGACGAGCCCCGCGCCGCCGGCGTCGACGACGCCGGCCTCCCGCAGCTTGTCGAGCATCCCCGGCGTGCGCTCGACGGCGTCCTCGCCCCGCGCCACGACGCGCGCGAGCCCCTCGACCGGCGGCAGGGCACGAACCTCGGGGAGCTCGGCCTCCTCGGCCATCTCACGGACCACCGTCAGCATCGTCCCCTCGACCGGGACCTTGACGGCCTGGTAGGCGCTCGTCGCTCCAGCGCGGAGCGCCTCGGCAAGCACGGCGCCGTCGATCCGCTCCGCGTCGCCGAGCACGCGCGCCATGCCGCGGACGATCGTGGAGAGGATCACCCCGGAGTTGCCCTTCGCCTCCATCGTGGCCGCCCGCTGGACCTCGGCCGCGAGCGCCGCCGTCGTCGATGCCTCCGAGCGCTCGAGGGCCGCGACGATGCCCTCCATCGTCTTCTCGAGGTTCGTGCCCGTGTCCCCGTCCGGGACGGGGTACACGTTGAGCGCGTTGATCCGCGTGCGCTGCCGCGTGATGCTCTCGAGCGCGGATGCGGCAAGCGACCGCACCGTCGCGAGGTCGATCACTCGGCTCTCCGGGCGCTGTCGACGTGCACGGCGACAGCCTTGACGGGCAGTCCCGTGTGGCGCTCGACCTCGTAGGCGACGCGCGAGCGCACCATCTCCGTGACCTCGGCGAGGTTGACGCCGTAGTCGACGACGACGTGGAGCTCGAGCGCGAGCCCGTCGTCCGACTGGCGGACCCGGACGCCGGGATCGTGCTTGCGGACGAGCAGCCGCAGCGGCCCGCGCCGGTCGGCCTGGTCGACCACCCCGAACGACTCCTCGACCGCCCGTCCGGCGATCGCGGCGATCGCCCCCGTCGTCATGGTCACGCGGCCGAGCTCGGTCTCGCGCAGGAGGACGGTGCCCTTCCTCACGGCGCGAGTCTAGTGCGGCTCTGCGCGCGCGGGCCGGACGGCGTCAGACGGCCTTGACGACCTTGCCGGCCTTCAGGCAGCGGGTGCAGACGTACTCTCGGCTCGGCTTCCCGTCGAGCACGAGGCGGACGCGCTGCAGGTTGGGGTTGAAGCGGCGCTTCGTGGCGACCATCGAGTGCGATCGGTTGTTCCCGGTCGCGGGCTTCTTCCCGCAGATGACGCAGACCCTCGACATGCGGCCGGGCAGTGTACCAGCGGCGCCGAGGGCCACTCGGGCCGTCGCGGCCGCAAAAGCGGGCGCCTTCAGGGACGTGCCCGCCGCAGGCGGGGATCCAGCCGCAGGATTCGGCTTCTGCCGAATCCTGCCTGCGGGCAAGTCATCGAGCTGCGGCGGCGCGCAGGTTCGAGAAGAGGTCGGCCATCTCGAGCGCGGTGCGGACGGCCTCGGCGCCCTTGTCGAAGCGCGGCTCGGCCTGGTCGGCCCGGTCGAGCGTCAGGACACCGAAGGCGACGGGGACGCCGGTCTCGATCGCCGCGAGCTGCAGGCCGGACGCGGCCTCCCCGGCGACGTAGTCGAAGTGCGGCGTGTCGCCCCGGATCACGCATCCGAGCGCGACGATGCACGCGAACCGCCGGGTCTTCGCGAGCGCCATCGCGGCGAGCGGGAGCTCGAAGGCGCCGGGGACGGGCATGACGGTGATCGAGCCGGCGCCGACGTCGCGGGCCTCGAGCTCCACGAGCGCGGACTCGAGGAGCGCCCCGGTGACCTCGCCGTTGAAGCGGGAGACGACGATGCCGACCGCGCGCCGCCCGCCGCGCGGCTCACCCTCGAGCACGGCGTAGCCGGGCGGGATCGCGAGCTCGCCGGGCGCATGCTCGGCGCTCGTCTCGGCCGGTGCAGCGGCGATGGCCTGCTCCGGCTCCTCGACGACGGCCTCGTCGCCGGCCGGCGCAGGCTCCGCGGGGGGTGCCTCGTCCGGCGGCTCGAACGGCGGCGGCTCGACGACGGTGTCGAACGGCGGAGGCTCCTCCGGCTCCGCCGCGCCGTCGTCGGGAGGCGTCGCCGGCCAGCCGTCGAGGACGTTCTCGGTCGCGCGCTCGAGGTCCTCGTCCGGGTCCCAGCCGCCCTCGTCGTCTGGCCGCTGGACGTCGTCCTCTTCGATCCGGCTCATGGTCGTCCTCAGAACTCCGCGCCGCTGTAGCGCTCGTTTTGATGGTGCACCCTGCGACCGATGGTATGCCCCAGCTTGTCGCGCTTCGTCTCGAGGTAGCCGCGGTTCTCGTCGTTCGGCTCGACCTCGATCGGCTCCTGCGACACGGCCGTCAGCCCGTAGCCCGAGATGCCCGAGATCTTCCGCGGGTTGTTCGTGAGCACGCGAATCGTCGTCAGCCCGAGGTCGGACAGGATCTGCGAGCCGATGCCGTACTCGCGCGGGTCGGCCTCGAAGCCGAGCTCGAGGTTCGCCTCGACCGTGTCGAGCCCCTGCTCCTGCAACTCGTACGCGCGCAGCTTGTTGAGGAGGCCGATGCCCCGGCCCTCCTGCGCGAGGTAGAGGAGGACGCCGCGGCCCTCCTGCTCGATGCGCGCGAGCGCGCGCTCGAGCTGCTCGCCGCAGTCGCAGCGCCGCGAGTGGAAGACGTCGCCTGTGAGGCACTCGGAGTGCACCCTGACGAGGACGTTCTCCTGTCCCTCGACGTCGCCCTTCACGAGCGCGACGTGCTGCTTCCCCGTGAGGGTCTCGCGATAGGCGACCGCGTGAAAGTCGCCGTAGTCGGTCGGGAGCCGCACGGAGACCACCCGCTCGATCAGCTTCTCGGTGCGCTTGCGGTACTCGATGAGGTCGGCGACGGTGACGAGCTTGAGGTCGTGCCGCGCGCAGAACTCGACGAGATCGGGCACGCGGGCCATCGTGCCGTCGTCGTTCATGATCTCGCAGACGACTCCCGCCGGCGCGAGGCCCGCGAGCCGCGCGAGGTCGACGGCCGCCTCGGTCTGTCCCGAGCGCTGGAGCACGCCCCCGTTCCGGGCACGGAGCGGGAACACGTGGCCGGGCGAGACGAGGTCGTACGGCGTGGAGGTCGGGTCGACGGCGACCTGGATCGTCCGAGCGCGGTCGGCGGCGGAGATCCCGGTCGAGACGCCGTCGCGGGCCTCGATCGTCACCGTGAACGCCGTCCCGAACTGCGCCTCGTTCTGGTCGGTCATCTGGCGCAGGCCGAGCTCGTCGCAGCGCTCGGGCGTGAGGCAGAGGCAGATCAGCCCGCGGCCGTGGATCGCCATGAAGTTGACCGCGTCAGGGGTGACGAACTGCGCCGCGATCGTGAGGTCTCCCTCGTTCTCGCGGTCCTCGTCGTCCACGACGACGACGAACCGGCCCGCGCGGATCTCCTCGATCGCCTCCTCGATGCGGGCGAACGGGCTCGTCTCGGGCTCGGACACCGTCGTCACCGCGCCATCGTAGCCTGGGTCAGCGGGAGGCCAGCAGCCGCTCGACGTACTTCGCCAGCACGTCCACCTCGAGGTTCACCGGCTGCCCGGGAGCGAGGTCGCGGAGGGTCGTGGCAGACAGCGTGTGCGGCACGAGTGCGACCGCGAACGCGTCCTCGAGGAGCTCGGCGACCGTCAGCGAGACGCCGTCGACCGTGATCGACCCCTTCTCCACGCAGTAGCGCAGGATCTCCGGCGGCGCCTCGACGACGACCCGCAGGCCGTCCCCCTCCCCCACCACCGACGAGATTCGGCCGAGCCCGTCGACGTGCCCCTGCACGACGTGACCGCCGAGCGGCTCGCCGGCCCGGAGCGCCGGCTCGACGTTGACCTCCGCCCCCTCGTGCAGACGGCCGAGGCTCGAGCGGCGGAGCGTCTCGGCGACCGCGTGGAACCGGATCCGGCCGCCGTCGACCGACTCGGCGGTGAGGCAGACGCCGCCGATCGAGACCGAGTCGCCGACCGCGGTCGACGCGGCCGTCTGCGGGCCCTCGATCACGAGCGTCCAGCCGTCCTCTGCGCCCTCCGCCGACACGACGCGCCCGACCTCCCGCACGATGCCCGTGAACACGATGCGAGGCTACCGCGCGACAACGCTCGTGTTGGGTCGACGCAAGCGTTGTCTACGCCTCGCGCAGCCGCCATCCGAGCAGGAGATCCTCGCCGACGCGCTCGACGTCCGGTGCGCCGAGGTCGAGCGGCGCGGGCAGCTCGCCGAGCGTCGGCACGCCGCCGCCTGCGACCACGGGCGCGACGAAGAGGAGCAGCCGGTCGACGAGCCGCCCGGCGAGAAACGAGGCGCCGATCGTGGGACCGCCCTCGAGGAGCAGCGACTGGACACCCTCCGCCGCGAGCGCCTCGAGCTCCTCGCCGAGCGGCCCCGTGCGC
>JBKPNM010000149.1:0-8333 GCA_046732615.1 Actinomycetota bacterium
GAGCGCGACGTCCGCCTTGCGCCGCGCCGCCGTCCCGAACCCCATCGAAGGCGAGAGGTCGAGCACGATCCACGTGACCAGCACGCGCTCGGCCAGGTGGACGCGCACGTGCGGCTCCGTCGTCCGCGCAGTGACGTTCCAGTCGATGAGGCGGACGTCGTCACCGGGGACGTACGGCCTCACCTGCGCGAGCTCCGTGCCGCGGCCGAGGAGCGACGACCGGTGATCGCCGGCGAGGAGGCCGTCGACGCGACGCGCGACGGTCAGCTCGAGCGCCTTGAGCAGCCCCTCCGAGACCGGCCCGGGGCCGGGCCGGTCCGGTGTCGGCTCTGCGCCGAGCGCGCGCAGCACGCGGATCACGCGGCCGCGGGCCTCCCGAGCTCGAGCCGCGGCTGCGGGACGGCGGCGATCACGGCGTCGAGCACGTCGTCCGCCGACCGCTCCTCGGCAAGCGCCTGGTACGTGAGGACGAGACGGTGCCGGAACGCGTCCTTGACGAGCGAGCGCAGGTCGGCCGGGATCACGTAGTCGCGGCCGTGGACGAGCGCCAGCGCGCGCGAGGCCTGGACGAGCGCGATCGGTCCGCGCGGGCTCGCCCCGTAGGCGACGAGCTCCGAGATCCCCTCGAGCCCGAACGCGGCGGGCTCGCGCGTCGCAGCCGCGAGGCTGACCGCGTAGCTCACGAGGCCGGGGTCGACGTAGATGTCCTTGACGCCCGCCTGGAGAGCCGCGAGATCGGCGATCGGCAGGATCTGGCGGACGTCGACCGGGTCCTCGAGCGAGCGATGGACGACGGTCAGCTCCTCGTCGCGCTCCGGGTAGCCGACGAGCACCTTGAGCATGAACCGGTCGACCTGGGCCTCCGGCAGCGGGTATGTCCCCTCGGACTCGATCGGGTTCTGCGTCGCCATCACGAGGAACGGCGTCGGCACGACGTGCGTGTCGTGGCCGATCGTGACCTGGTGCTCCTGCATCACCTCGAGCAGCGCCGACTGCACCTTCGCCGGCGCGCGGTTGATCTCGTCCGCGAGCAGGAAGTTGCAGAAGACCGGGCCGAGGTCCGTCTCGAAGCCGCCGAGATCCGGTCGGTAAATCCTCGTTCCGACGAGGTCGGACGGCACGAGGTCGGGGGTGAACTGGATCCGGCGGAACGAGCCGCCGAGCACGGCAGCGGTCGTCTTGATCGTCAGCGTCTTGGCGAGCCCGGGAACACCTTCGATCAGGAGGTGGCCGCCGGCGACGAGACAGACGAGGACGCGCTCGAGCATCTCGTCCTGGCCCGCGATGACGCGCTTCACCTCGACGAGCGCCTCCTCGAGGAGCGCCCGCGGCTGCTCGGGGTCGCGCTCCGGGATCGCCGGGACGGTGGGCTCGCTTTCCGGTGCGGACATGTGTGCTCCTCGTGTCGACGTCGGACGCGAGCGGCCGCGGGCGGCGCGCCCGTTGCACGATGGTAGACCGCAGCCCGTTCCCTGGTGTTGCGGCGCCGTTACGTGCGGCGGTCTAGCATCGCGCACGTGGACTTCCGCGACACGCCCGAGGAGGCCCGCTTCCGCGACGAGGTCCGCTCGTGGCTCGACGCGAACCTGCCCGACGAGCTCCGCGGTCACCGCGGCGGCGCGGCCCGCTTCGACGGGCCCGAGGTGCGGGCGTGGAGCCGCGCGCTCTACGACGGCGGCTGGGTCGGTATCTCCTGGCCCGAGGAGTACGGCGGCCGAGGCATGTCGCCGCGGTTCCAGGCGATCTACCTCGAGGAGGAGGCGAGGGCCGAGGCGCCGCCGCACATCGGCGTGATCGGGCTCGGGATGGCCGGGCCGACGATCATCACGCGCGGCACCGAGGCGCAGAAGGCCCGTCACCTGCAGCCGCTCCTCGCGGCCGAGGAGATCTGGTGCCAGGGCTTCTCCGAGCCCGGCGCCGGCTCCGACCTCGCAGGCGTGCGCACGTCCGCGCGGCTCGAGGACGGCCGGTTCGTGCTCGACGGCCAGAAGGTCTGGTCGTCGTACGCGCACATCGCCGACTTCTGCATCCTCCTCGCCCGCTCCGATCCCGCGTCGGAGCGGCACGCGGGGCTCACGTACGTGATCGTCGACATGCATGCTCCCGGGGTCGACGTGCGCCCGCTGCGGCAGATCACCGGCGAGGCGGAGTTCAACGAGATCTTCCTGAGCGGCGTCGAGGTGCCGGTCGAGAACGTGATCGGCGACGTCGGCGGCGGCTGGGACGTCGCGATGACGACGCTCCTCCACGAGCGCGGCACGCTCGGCTTCGCGCTCGTCGCGCGGCTCGAGGTGCAGGTGCAGAAGCTCCTCGCGCTCGCCGACGACCGCGGAGCGACGCCGACGCAACGCGAGGAGATCGCGCGCGAGTGGATCCACCTGCAGGCGCTGCGCGTGACGGCCTACCGCTCGCTGTCCGCGCTCGAGCGGACGGGCATCCCCGGCCCGGAGGGGTCGATCCTCAAGCTCCAATGGTCGGAGGCGAACCAGCGGGTGACGAAGCTCGCGCTCGAGCTGCTCGGACCGGACGCGCAGCTCCTTGCGCCGAACGCCCCGTACGGCGGCTACTGGACGACCCAGCAGCTCCGCAGCCGCGGGAACACGATCGAGGCGGGCACCTCCGAGATCCTCCGCAACATCCTCGCCGAGCGCGTGCTCGGCCTCCCGAGGTCGAGGTAGTGGATCTCTCCTTCACGCCGCTCCAGGAGGAGCTCCGCGAGCAGGCGCGGCGGTTCCTCGCCGACACGCACGAGCCGACGTGGGCGCAGCTCGCCGAGCTCGGCTGGACCGGCGCGTCGGTCGCCGAGGAGCACGGCGGCGCAGGGCTCGGGTTCCTCGAGGAGGCGGTGCTGCACGAGGCCGCCGGCGCCGCGCTTCTCCACGCGCCGCTCTGGTCGACGTCCACGCTGGTGCCGTTCCTCCCGGCCGAGGATCAAACGGCCGTCGCCTCGGGGGAGGCGAGCTGGACGCTCGCCCTCGCGCCGCTCGTGCCCGACCTCGACACCGCGACACACGTCGCCGTCATCGGCGGCGACACGATCTGGGAGCTCGACGGCGCCGAGAGCGAGGTGCTTGCGACGAGCGACGAGTCGCGTCCCCTCGGCGTCGTGTCGGGCGGCGAGGCCGGCCGCGCACTGTGCCCGTCCGACGTCCTTCCCGCGCTCCGGGCTCGGTCGCTCACGATCCTCGCGCTCGAGGCCGTGGGCGTCGCGGCCCGCGCGCTCGAGCTCGCCGTCGCGTACGCGACCGAGCGCGAGCAGTTCGGGCGCCGGATCGGGAGCTACCAGGCGGTGTCGCACCCACTGGCGAGCTCGCTCGCGGACGTCGAGCTCGCGCGCTCGCTCGCCTGGTGGGCGGCGTGGTGCGTGGCCCACGACGAGCCGGACGCGTCGGTGGCCGCCGCCGCGGCGAAGGCGGACGCAGCGGATGCGGCGGTGCTGACCTGCGAGCGCGCGATCCAGGTGCTCGGCGGGATCGGCTTCACCTGGGAGCACGTGCTCCACCGCCTCTACAAGCGCGCGCTCTGGACCCAGACATGGGAGGCGTCCCCGGCCCAGCTGCGGGCCGAGGTGGCGCAGCATCTGCTCGACGGCGACCGAGGAGGGGCGTGATGGAAGGGCTCATGATCGACTACCAGCTCAACGTGCCGGCGATCCTGCGCCGCGCGGACGAGCTCTACCGCGACCGCGAGATCGTCTCGCGCCTCGCCGACAAGAGCTGGCACCGGTACACGTACGCCGACTTCGCGGCGCGCGCGAAGCGGCTCGCGGTCGCGCTGCGCGGGCTCGGTCTCGAGGACGGGGACCGGGTCGGCACCCTCATGTGGAACCACCACGAGCACCTCGAGACGTACGTCGGCGCGCCGGTCGGCGGCTTCGTCACCCACACGCTCAACCTGCGCCTCCACCCCGACGACAACACGTACATCGCCTCGCACGCCGGCGACCGGGTGCTCGTCGTCGACAAGGTCCTCTGGCCGCTCGCCGCGCAGTTCGTCGACCGCGTCGGGTTCGAGCACGTGATCGCGGTCGGCGACGGCGACACGCCGGAGGGCGCAGTCGACTACGAGGAGCTGCTCGCCTCCGCCGACGAGGCCGAGTTCTCGTACCGCGACATCGACGAGCGCGCAGCGGCGGCGATGTGCTTCACGAGCGGGACGACCGGGAAGCCGAAGGGGGTCGTCTACTCGCACCGCGCGATCGCGATCCACGCGCTCACGGCGGGCTCCCTGCTGGGCGTCACCGAGGGCGACACCGTCCTCCCCGTCGTGCCGATGTTCCACGCGAACGCGTGGTGCTTCCCGTTCACGTGCACGCTCGTCGGCGCGAAGCAGGTCTTCCCCGGACCGCACCTCGACCCCCAGAGCCTGCTCGAGGCGTTCGAGACCGAGCAGGTGACGGTCAGCGCGGGCGTGCCGACGATCTGGATGGGCATCCTGCAGGCGCTCGACGCCGACCCGGGCGGCTGGGACCTCTCGCGCATGCGGACGATGACGGTGGGCGGGTCGGCACCGCCCCGGGCGATGATCGAGGCCTTCGCGGAGCGGCACGGGCTCCACATCACGCACGGCTGGGGGATGACCGAGATGTGCCCGATCGGGACGATCTCCGGCGCGCCCGGCCAGGAGCGGGGACTCGCCGGCTCCGTCGCCTACGACAAGCGCGCGCAGCAGGGGCCGCCGATCCCCTTCGTCGAGATCCGGGCGCGCGGCGCGGACGGCCTCGTCCCCTGGGACGGCGAGAGCATGGGCGAGCTCGAGGTACGCGGGCCTTCGGTCGCGTCGTCGTACTACGAGGCGCCCGAGGCCGCCGACCGCTGGACCGATGACGGCTGGTTCCGGACGGGCGACATCGTCACGATCGGGCAGGACGGCTACGTCGAGGTGCAGGACCGGGCGAAGGACCTCGTCAAGTCGGGCGGCGAGTGGATCTCCACCGTCGCGCTCGAGAACGCGCTGATGGGGCATCCGGCCGTCGCCGAAGCGGCGGTCATCGCCGTGCCGGACGAGAGGTGGTCGGAGCGGCCGCTCGCCGTCGTCGTGCTCCGCGAGGGCGAGACGGCGACCGACGCCGACCTGCGCGACCACCTCGCGCCGCAGTTCGCGAAGTTCTGGCTGCCCGACCGCTTCGAATACGTCGACGAAATCCCGAAGACCGCGGTCGGCAAATTCCGCAAGACGGCCCTCCGAGAGCGGTTCGCGGCGCCCGTCGCGACGCCGCAGGGCTGAGCGCCGATGGCGACGTTCGTCTCTTCGGAGCGGCGCGACGCGGTCGCGCTCGTGACGATCGACAAGCCCCCGATGAACGCGCTCTCGGCGGCCCTCCTGGAAGAGCTCGAGGCGGAGCTCGAGGCGCTCGACGCCGACGACGCCGTCCGCGCGATCGTGCTGCGCGGCGCGGGGGACCGCGCGTTCGTGGCCGGGGCCGACATCAAGGAGTTCCCCGCGCTGCGCGAGTCCGCCTCGGAGGGCGGCTCCGCGCGCGGGATCCAGCAGGTCGGCCGGCGGATGGACGCTGCGCGGACGCCGTTCGTCGCGGCGATCCGCGGGTACTGCCTCGGCGGCGGCCTCGAGCTCGCGATGTGCTGCGACGTGCGCGTCTGCGCGGACGACGCGACGCTGGGCCAGCCCGAGATCAAGCTCGGGCTGATCCCCGGCGGCGGGGGCACGCAGCGGCTGCCCCGGCTCGTCGGGCACGGCCGCGCGATGTTCCTCAACCTGACGGGGGACTTCGTCGACGCGGAGACGGCGTACGCGTGGGGCCTCGTCGAGAAGGTCGTTCCGGCGGCCGAGCTCGAAGATGCGACGCTCGCGATCGCGGGACGGATCGCATCGCAGTCGCCGCACGCCGTCGCCGTCCTCCGGGAGCTGGCGCGGACGACACGCGACCTGCCGCTCGAGGAGGGGCTCCGCCGCGAGGCGGACGGGTTCGTCCGCTGCCTCCGCTCGGACGACGGTGCGGAGGGCGTCGCGGCCTTCATCGAGAAGCGCACGCCCGAGTTCACGGGGCGGTAGGGCTGCTTGTGTCGACTCGACACGAGCGTCGTCAGGCGTCCTCGTGAAGGCCGTCGTTCTCGACGAGGAGCGGCGGCTCGACCTCCGCGACGTGCCCGACCCCGAGCCTTCGGACGGGCAGACGCTCGTCCGGGTGCGCGCAGCGGGCGTCAACTACGCCGACGTCCTCATCCGCGCGGGCCGCTACCCGCAGGCCCCGCCGCTCCCGTTCGTACCCGGCTCGGAGATCGCGGGCGAGACGGGTGACGGCCGCCGCGTGATCGGCTTCGTCCGGGAGGGCGGCGGCGGCTACGCCGAGCAGGCGGTCGCAGAGGACGACTGGCTCTTCGACCTTCCCGACGGAGCCTCGTTCGAGGAGGGCGCGGCGTTCCTGCTGGCGTTCCTGACGGCATGGATCCCGCTCACGCGACAGGGCCGGGTGGAGCCCGGTTCGCGCGTGCTCGTGACGGCCGCCGCCGGGGGCGTCGGGAGCGCGGGCATCCAAGTCGCTCGGGCGCTCGGCGCCGAGGTCGTCGGAGCGGTCGGCTCGCACGAGAAGCTGGAGCACGTCCGCGGACTCGGCGCCGAAGCCGCGACGTACGACGAGCTGGCGGGCTACGGCTCCTTCGACGTGATCCTGGATCAGGTCGGGGGCGAGCTGTTCGCGTCGTGCCTCAAGGCACTCACGCCGCTCGGGACGATCGTCGGCACCGGCTTTGCCGGCGGGCCCTGGCAGCCGGTCGACCCGGCACTCCTGGTCGGCCGGAACGCCTCGATTGCGGGCTTCTACCTCGGCCGCTTCATGAAGCTGCGGCCCGTCGCCGTGCAGGCGGCGGCGCGCGAGCTGCTCGCGCGGGGGGCGGCCGGAGACGTCGCGCCGGTCGTCGGCACCACGTTCGCGCTCGCCGACGCCGATGCGGCGCTGCGGCTCGTCGGCGACCGGCGATCGACCGGCAAGGTCGTGCTTGTCCCGTGAAGCGCGCGCTGGTGACGGGTGGGGCCTCGGGGATCGGCGCGGCCCTCGTCTCGCGGCTCCGCGTCGAGGGGTTCGAGGTCGAGTCGCTCGACCTCGTGACGGGCTTCGACGTCTCGGATCCCGAGCAGTGGGAGTCGACGGGGCCGGTCGAGGTGGCGTGCCTGAACGCCGGGGTCCTCGGCGGGCCGCCCGACCCGGCCGACCTGACCATCGACGGCTACCGCCGCGCGATCGACGTGAACGTCGACGGCGTCGTGCTCGGCGTGCGCCGCCTTGCGCGGGTGATGCCCTCCGGCGGCCGGATCGTCTGCACCGCCTCGCTCGCGGGGCTGACAGCCGTGCCCGACGATCCCGTCTACGCGCTGACGAAGCACGCTGTCGTGGGCTTCGTGCGCAGCGCGGCCGGCTCACTGGCGAGCCGCGGCATCTCGATCAACGCGGTCTGTCCAGGCTTCGCCGACACGCCGATGGTCGCGGGCGCGGCGCGCGCGGCGCTCGACGCGGCCGGGTTCCCGCTCCTGCGCCCCGCGGACGTCGCCGAGGCGGCATGGGTCGCGCTCGAGTCGGGCGAGACAGGCCGTGCGTGGGTGGTCCAGCCCGGCCGGCCGCCGATCGACTTCCGCTTCCCGACGCTCCCGGGCCCGCGCACCGCGGCCGACGAGCAGGTCGGCTTGCCGCCGCCGCTTTCGTGACTAGGAGAGCTCCCACACGACGGGCAGCGTGAGAACGCCCGCCGAGGGCGGCACGCCGAGCGCCGCCAGGGCACCGGACAACAGCGCCTGACGGCTCGGCTCGGCAAACGCCGCAGCCGGCCGCTCGCTCGACTCCGGCGGCCGTAGCCGCTTCAGGAGCCCGACGTGCGGCAGCACGCGGACGTCGACGTCGCCGCGGCGCAGGCCGGCGCGCTCGCACGCAAGGACTACTGCCTCCTCGAGCCCGCCCAACCGGTCGACGAGGCCGTGCGCGAGGGCGTCCGCGCCCGTCCAGACCCGGCCGCGCGCGACGTCGCGGAGCCGCTCCACCGGCATGCCCCGGTCGGCCGCCGCCTTCTCGGTGAAGTCGGCGTACACCTGATCCAGCCACTCGTCCAGCCGCCGCCACTCGTCGTCCGTGAAGGGCCGTTGCGAGGAGAACATCTCGGCGTGGGCGCCGACCGACTCGCTGTCGACGCGGACGCCCGCGCGGGCGAGCGCGTCCCGGACGACCTGCTTGCCGCCGAGGACGCCGATCGACCCCGTGATCGTCGCCGCGCCCGCGACGACGGCGTCACACGGCATCGCGACGTAATAGCCGCCCGAGCCGGCGACCGTCGCCATCGAAGCGATGACGGGCCGGCCCGTCTCGCGGAGCGCGAGCACCTCCCGAC
>JBKPNM010000150.1:0-28423 GCA_046732615.1 Actinomycetota bacterium
GCACTGGCCACCGGGAAGCCGATCGTGTTGCAGCTGTGGGGCTCCGACGTCGCGCTCGCGCAGCGCGTGCAGCCACTCGCTCGATGGCTGGTACGGCGCGCGCGGGTCGTCGTGTGCGCCTCGAGCGCGCTTGCGGACGACGCCCGCGCCCTCGCCGCCCGCGACGTGCGGGTGATCCCGAGCGGCGTCGCGATCCCCGAGTCGGTCGGCGAGCCGGAGGAGCCGCCGCATGCGCTCTACGTCGGGCGGCTCTCCGAGGAGAAGGGCGTGCGTGAGCTCGCCGAGGCGGCAGCCGGGCTTCCGCTCGTCGTCGTCGGCGACGGTCCCCTCCGCTCGCTCTTCCCGCACGCCGTCGGGTTCGTCCCGCCTCGTGAGGTCGGCCCGTACTACGAGCGGGCCGCGGTCGTCGTCGTCCCGTCGCGCCGCGAGGGCTACGGGGTCGCGGCGCGCGAGGCGATGGCGTTCGGGCGGCCGGTCGTCGCGTCGGCGGTCGGCGGCCTCCTGGATGCCGTCGAGGACGGCGTCACCGGCGTCCTCGTGGCGCCGGGCGACGTCGTCGCGCTGCGCGCGTCTCTCCGAGAGCTGCTCGCTGACCGCGACCGGCGCGTCGCGCTCGGGACGGTCGGTCGGGAGCGGGCTCGGGCGACGTCGAGTCGAGAAACGAGCGCGGCCGTGCTGCGAGAGGCGCTGGCGGACGCCGTCAGTCGGCGCGGCAGCGCACGAGCGTCCTGAGGACGCGGAGCCCGTCGAGCGCGGTCAGCTTCTTGCCCTCCTCGCGCGAGCGCGCCGTGTAGGAGATCGGCACCTCGTAGATCCGCTCGCCCGAGCGCAGGACGCGAGCCGCGATCTCGGGCTCGATCGCGAAGCCGCGCTCGCGTAGCCGCAGCGAGCGGAACAGCTCCGTGGACATCGCCTTGTGGCAGGTCATCACGTCCGAGATCCAGCAGTTGTAGATCACGTTCGTCGCGAACGTGACGCCCTTGTTGCCCATCACGTACCAGAAGCTGTACGAGGAATGGCTCGCCCACGAGCGCGTGCCGAACACCACGTGCGCCTCGCCGCCGAGCAGCGGCTCGAGCAACGGCCCGAGGTCGGAGGCGCGGTACTCGAGATCGGCGTCGAGCACGGCGGACCACTTCCCGGTCGCGTGCTGGAGCCCCGTCTGGAGCGCTGCTCCTTTCCCGCGGTTCTTCTCGTGGAGGACGAGGGTGACGTTCTCGGGCCACGCGGTGCTCGTGAGCAGCTCGCGCGTCCCGTCGCGCGAGCCGTCGTCGATGAGCACGAGCTGACGCGACTCGACCGGTAGCTCCGCCGACAGTGCGTCCTCGACCGCGCGCTCGACCGTCGCGAGCTCGTTGTAGACGGGCATCAGGATCGACAGCGTGTCCGCCACGCGCGGCACCTTATCCGCGGCCTCGGAGCGCACCAGCACGGTGTCGGCACCGGCGGTCGCGGACTTGGGGGGTACGATCGCGCGGTGCGCGAGCTGGTCATCGACGGGCGGCGGATCGCCGACGACGGCGACTGCTTCGTCATCGCGGAGATCGGACACAACCATCAGGGGAGCGTCGAGCGCGCGCAGGAGCTGTTCGCGCTGGCGAAGCAGTGCGGTGTCGACGCCGTGAAGCTCCAGAAGCGCGACAACCGGAGCCTCTTCACCCGCGCGCTGTACGACAGCCTCTACGACAACGAGAACAGCTTCGGGGCGACGTACGGGGAGCATCGCGAGGCACTCGAGCTCGACCGCGGCGCGTACGCGGAGCTCCAGGCAAGCGCACGCGAGCTCGGGCTGGTCTTCTTCGCGACCGTGTTCGACGAGGCGAGCGCCGACCTGCTCGAGGAGCTCGACCTGCCCGCGTACAAGATCGCCTCGGGCGACCTCCGCAACACGCCGCTCCTCCGTCACGTCGCGTCGTTCGGCAAGCCGCTGATCGTCTCCACCGGTGGCGCGACGCTCGACGACGTCGACCGCGCCGTCGAGACCGTCACTGCGCTCAACCCGCAGCTCTGCCTCCTCCAGTGCACGGCCGCCTACCCGGCAGCGGTCGAGGAGCTCGAGCTCGGCGTCATCACGACCTACCGCGAGCGCTACCCCGAGCTCGTGATCGGGCTGTCCGACCACCAGGACGGGATCGCGATGGCTCCCGTCGCCTACATGCTCGGCGCGCGGGTGATCGAGAAGCACTTCACCTCGAGCCACACCGCGAAGGGCACCGACCACGCGTTCTCGCTCATGCCCGAGGGCATGCGAAAGCTCGTGCGCGACCTGCGGCGCGTGCCCCTCGCGATCGGAGACGGCGTCAAGCGCCCACTCCCGAGCGAGGAGAAGCCCCTCCAGAAGATGGGGAAGCAGCTCGTCGCAGCGCGCGATCTTCCCGCGGGGCATGTGCTCGGCGAGGGAGACCTCCTCGCGAAGTCGCCAGCGGACGTGGGCCTGCCGCCCTACGCGCTCGACGAGCTCCTCGGGCACTCGCTGATCCGGGCGCTCGCTGAGGAAGAGGCGATCCGCGAGACGGACCTCGCGCGTGGCGCCCACACCCGCGGCGATGCGGTGGAAACCTTCGTGTCGGAAGCCGCGAGAGGCTGAGCTCGTCGGAGCGGCGGAGTACGCTGCCCTGCCGTGGACGGTTCACCCACGCTGTCCGTCGTCGTACCGCTCCACGACGAGGAGCAATCCGTCGGACCGCTGGCGCAGCGCCTTCGCGATGTGCTCGACGGGCTCGGCGAAACGTGGGAGGTCATTCTCGTCGACGACGGAAGCGACGACGAGACCTACCGTGAGTGCGTCGAGCTCCACCGAAGTGACTCGCGGTTCAGGGTGCTCCGCCTGTCACGGAATTTCGGTCACCAGCTCGCGTTGACGGCCGGTCTCGACGCGGCATCGGGTGATGCGGTCGTGACGATGGACGGCGATCTCCAACACCCCCCCGAGGTCATCCCGGAGCTCGTCGAGCAGTGGCGCAACGGCCATGCCGTGGTCTATGCCGTGATGGCCGAGCGCCACGGTGAGTCGCGGGCCAAGGACGTCACCGCGCGGATGTTCTACCGCGTGCTGACGCGGCTGACAGACGTCGACGTGCCCGCGGGCGCAGGAGACTTCCGGCTCGTCGACCGACGCGCGCTCGACGCGTTTCTGCGCCTTCGCGAGTCCAACCGGTATCTCAGGGGAATGTTCAGCTGGGTCGGTTTCGATCAGGCCGGTGTGCCGTACGTGAGCGGCCCCCGCTCGGCGGGTCGGAGCAAGTACACGGTCCGCCGCATGATCCGGCTCGCTGTGGACGCGATCGTGGGCTTCTCGGATCGGCCACTTCGCATCGCGCTCAACACCGGATTCGTCGTCTCGGTGCTCTCGGTCCTGTTCGGGCTCTCGGCGGTCATATCGAAGCTCGCTGGGATATTCGTCGTGCCCGGCTGGACCTCGGTGATGGTGCTCGTCGGGCTCGTCGGGGGCGTGCAGCTCGTCGTTACGGGAATCATCGGCGAGTACGTCGGGCGGATCCACGACGAGGTCAAGGGCCGGCCGCTCTATATCGTCCGCGAGGCTCACGGCCTCCGCGTCGATCGCGGATGGCGCTAGTCCTCTACACCCTCGTCTACGCCGTGCTCGCGACGACGGGCTTGATCGTTCTGCGCTCGTCCCTCGAGGGCGCGACGGTTGCCGAGGGCCTCCGAATGCCGGATGTGTACCTCGGCGCAGCGTGCTACGCGGCGAGCTTCGGCACGTTCCTCCTCGCTCTGCGGCAATTCGATGTCCTGACCGTGTTCCCCGTCTTCTCCGGAGTTGCCTACGCGGCCGTCGCGGTCGCGGCAGCCACCATTCTGGGAGAGAACCTCGGCACGAGCCGGCTGCTCGGGTTGGCGCTCGTCGGGGTCGGTGTGATCTTGCTCACGCGGTGATCCCGCAACGGAGGATTCGGGCAAGCCGCGATCGCCACACCACCTCCGACGGCGCACAAGCCACGAGTACGGGATCCGTGGGCGGCGTTCGAACGCTCGACCGGTCCCCGTCGACGACGGCGACGAATCGCTCTCCTTGCGTGCATCCGTTCGCAGGCTCGTCGACGAATCGACGCAGGACGGGAAGGGCATCGACGAACTCCGCTTCCACGCCGACCGCGGTGACCGTGCAGCCACCTGCTTCCCGCCCGGCGACGGCGCGCACCAGGGTCTCCTGGGCGCGCTCGCGATCGAGCCAGACGTCGACCGCATCGCGCCCCCTGGGCAGGTTCACCAGCGACACCGCGACCAGGACCGAGGCGACGAGAGGAGCCGAGAACGACCGGTGCGGTGGTCGTAGGCTCAGCCCGAGCAACGCGACGAGTGCCGCGGCCGGATAGAACCGGCTCACGACCTCGTTCGTCGTCTCGGCCACGGCCGCGAGGAGCAGGCTTGCCGCGGCGACGGCGAGAACCGGGCGGCGGTCGACCCCCGTCACGAGCCCAATGCCGACTGCAAGGCAAGCCAGCGCCGCGATGGCCAACCGCTTCGTCGGGTCATGCGCCGCCTCACGGATCAGCCAGTCGGCCGCTCCCTCGTGACCGCCGTTCAACCTGTCCGCGAGCAGTGTCGCCACGACCGCGGGGACGAGCACGCGGCGGGGCCCTCCCGACGCCGTTCGAACCAGGGCGAGCACGACCAGGGCCGTCCCCGGGAGGTAGTACCTGCTCTGGACGACCCCCGTTTGTGACGCCCAGAGCGTGAACGCCAGCGCACACGCGAGCAGCCCGAGCGCAAGCCAGTCGACGTCTTGGCCGACTGCCCAGAACAGGCTGAGGAAGAACGCCGCGATGACGAGCCAGGCGAACGGAGTTCCGAGCGTGCCATCGACGTCGCCGAGCTGCGCCGCGAGTCGGCCGAGCATCCCGTCTGGGCTCGCCTGCGCGCCGTAGACACGCGTGTCCGCCGTCGCGAGCGCAATCGTGTAACACGCCATGAGGAGCAGCGGCCCGACGACCCCGGCGGTTGCCGCCGTGACGAAGATCGGTCGCTCTCGAACGAAGTCCCGCCACTCGAGGCGGTTGCGCCGGAGGTAGGGCCAGACAAAGGGGACGAGCGCCACGACGGCGAGCGACGTCTCCTTCTGGAGCGCTCCGATCCACCAGAGAGCCACGCCGACGGCAAGCGACACGATCGGGGTGCGGGTACGGGATCCCGCCGCCGCTCGGAGAGACCACGCGATCAACGCGGCTCCGAGGCTCATCGCCCCGACCAGAAGAGGTTCCTGCGGCCCCCAACGCGCAAGGTCGATTGCGAAAGCCGGAATCGTCATCACGACGAGAGGCACACCGACGACCATCGCCGCGACGCTCAGGCGACCACCTCGCCCGCGGGGCCAGCGCATGATGGTCGCCGCGAGCGCACCCAATCCCAGGGCGAGCACCGCGAGACGAAGCATCCCCCAGACCTGAGGGCCCCATCGCCGGGTCGGTGCTCCGAGCGTGTGCCACTGAACCGCGTTCCAGACGACCCATCCGGGCCGATACCGCAGCTCCTCGGGATTCCTCCCCGTCAAGGCCTCCGGGAGCTGGTCGAGCGATGTCTCGATGGCGGCCCAGTCGTCGACCATCGAGGGAAAGGTGTGCGCGAAGCGGGGGGCGATCATCGTCAGTGTGGCCGCGATCGCGATCGCCGCGGCAAACAGCACGACGGTGGCGCGCGACCCGGTGGCGCGCGAGATCACGTCGGAGGACCTCAGCGCCGCGCTGTAAGCGTGCCCGACATCGCTTCGACCCCGGTTCACGCGCACCGGTCATCCGCTCGCCGGGACAGGTGAGGATGTTCGTCGTTGCGCATCGCCGTTTGCACCACTCCGCCGTCACGGGGCCGAGTCACAGGGGCGCCTCGTGGGATGGGCTCCAGTCGTCGAACGTCGACGGGACACTCGTGGCGGAGCCGAAGCTCGAACGTCCAGAGCGACGCGAGCCGACGATACGAAGCAGATGAGGGACGCCCACCTCGCCGCGCATCGGCGGGTTGTAGCATCGCCGTCAGCCGAGCCGCCTCCCCAGACGTTACCGTCGAGCGTGACATGATCGAGTCGGCACGCCACAGCGCGGGCGGCACGCTCCGCGGGTCCCTTCTGCCCACGCTCGCGGCACTCGCCGTGATGGGCGTCTTCGTCGCGCTCGTCGCCTGGGGCGCCGTCCAAGCCGTTCGGCAGATCGGCGAGGTGGGACAGCGCCGAGACGGCGCGATCGCGACGCGGTCGGATGTCGCGGACGTTGCCGGGAGCGCCGGCGACGCGTTCCGGAGCTTCCGCGCGACGCTCCGCCCGGGCGAGAGATTCGCGCTCGTGTTCCCCCCGGATATGAGCGTCTCCGATCGAGGGACGTACCGCCTGATCGCGCTGTCGTACCTCTATCCTGCGATCGTCGTCGGCGACCCGCAGCACGCGCAGTCGGTGATGGTCTTCGGCGAGCCGTCCGCCGCGGTCCGCTCGACGTTCGATGAGACGGGCGTCGTGGACGGCGTCTGGCTGGGGCATCGCCGGTGAGCGACGCCGCCCGGCTGATCGCGCTCAACGCCGCGTTCGCCGTCGTCGGCATCGTGATCCTGCAATTCGCCGGCCTTCCGGCGAGGCGTAGCTGGCTGGCCACGCTTGTCGGGCTGGCGCCGGCTGTCGGTCTCGCCGGTTGCGGGCTCGCCGCTGCCCTCTGCGCGATGACGGGCCTCGGCGTCGGCCTGCCGGCCGCAGGCATCCTCGTCGTCCTGTTACTCGCAGGGGCGAGCCTCCTTCTGCGCGGTCGCCGCCCCGGGATCGGATCGCTCGCGCCGCCGGGCGACGGGATCGCCGCCCGAGTGCTCGAGCTCGTGCCCCTCGTCGCCCTCGGCGTGCTGTCGGTCGCGATCCTGCGCCTCTACGTGGCTACCGGGCTGATGGAGTGGGACGGCTGGGCGATGTGGGCGCCGAAGGCGCACGCGCTCTACGTCGACGGTGACGTCTGGGGGCCGGTGTTCCGCGAGTCGGCCTACCTGGTGCAGCACCAGGAGTACCCCGTCCTTCTGCCGTCGCTCCAGGCGCTCTCCGCGGACGCCCTCGGCCGGTTCGACGCGACGCTGATCGACGTCGAGTCCGGCGCCCTCCTCGTTGCCTTCGGCTGGGGCGCCTGGGCCCTGCTCCGCCTGGTCGTGGCGCCCTGGCTCGCGGCCGGCGTGGCGCTCGCTCTGACCGGCTCGGTGCAGCTGATCGGCAACGGCGCAGGAAATTACGCCGACACTGCCGTCGCGTCGTTCACCGCGCTCGGCCTGCTTTCCATGCTCGTGTGGCTGGCGCGGGGTGCAACCGCCACGCTCGTCCTCTCCGCCCTCTTCTTCGCCGCGGCTGCGTCGACGAAGGTGGAAGGGCTGGTGTTCGCCCTTGCGGGGATCGCGACCGTCCTCGCGACCGCGCGGGGCTTCGGGCGTCCCCTCCGTCCGGTCGGGTGGTTCGCGGGCGCGGTGCTGGCCGTCCCCGCGCTGTGGGCGGTGGTCGACCGGCTCAACGGCCCGGGCTCGAAGAACGTCGACCGACGGGCCTTCACCGATCCGGACACGATGGCGGACGCGGCGGGCCGGATTCCGAACGCCGCCTCGGGCCTGCTGTCTGTGATCTGGGAACGGTGGCCGCTCGTCTCCATCTTGCTCGCCACAGCCGTCTCGGCGGTGTGTCTCGTGCGGCTCTGGTGGCACGCCGCGTTCTTCGTGGTCTGGGGTGGGCTCTCGTTCGTCTCGCTCGTCGCCGTCTACTACGCAAGCGTCGCGCCGATCGACTGGCTCCTCGCCACGTCGGCCGACCGCGTCGTGTTCTCGCTCGTGCTCGGGCTCGCGACGTGCGCTCCCGTGCTGGTCGGCGCCGCCTGGGAGCAGGTGGCCGTGCGAGCCGGGGAGCCGACGCAGGCCGTCACGCCCCTGCGAGCGCAAGGGACGACCGCTTCGAGGATCGCGCCGTGAGCGACCCGCTGTTCGACCTCTCCGGTCGCGTCGCCGTCGTCACGGGCGGGATGGGGCAGCTCGGGGCCGAGCTCGCCGTCGCGCTCGCGGGTCGAGGGATGCGGGTCGCGATCCTCGACGTCGAGGCGGAGCCGCGCGCCGGTGCAGCCGGCCTCCGAACGGCCCTCGACGACGGGACGATTCGGGTGCGCGAATGCGATGTGACCGACCGAGGCCAAGTCGAGGCGGCGCTCGCGCTCGTCGAGGTCGATTGGGGCGTTCCCGACCTTCTCGTGAACGCCGCGGCGATCGATTCGCCGCCCGACGCCCCGGCGGCCGAGGTAGGGCCGTTCGAGGACGTCCCGCTCGACTCGCTCGAGCGCGTCGTGCACGTCAACGTCCTCGGCGTCGTCGTCCCGTGCCAGGTCATCGGCGGCGCGATGGCGCGGGAGGGTCGCGGGTCGATCGTCAACGTGGGCTCCGTCTACGGTCTGCTCTCGCCGGACCAGGGTCTCTACGACTTCCGCCGTGAGGCGGGGGAGACGTTCTTCAAGCCCGTCGCGTACTCAGTCTCGAAGTCGGCGCTCCTGAACCTCACGCGGTACCTCGCGACCTACTGGGGTCGGAGCGGCGTCCGCGTCAACACGCTGACGCCCCACGGGGTCGAGAACGGACAGCCGGCGCCCTTCGTCGACGCGTTCGCGGCGCGCTCCCCGCTCGGACGGCTGATGGACGTCTCCGAGGCGGTCGGGGCAGTGGTTTTCCTCGCTTCGGACGCGTCGTCGTACGTCACCGGGGCGAACCTCGTCGTCGACGGCGGCTGGTCGGCCTGGTGATCCCCGCCGTGGTGCCGAACCTCGTCGCAGGCGAGGAGCGGCCGCCCGCGAGCGGAGCCTGGCTCGACAAGGCGCGGCCGGCCGACGGCAGGCACCTCTGCCGCATCGCTCGGTCGGGCGCCGACGATGCAGCCGCCGGCGTCGCCTCGGCGCGCACGGCGCAGCAGGAGTGGGCCGCCCGCACGCCGGTCGAGCGGGGCAACGTGGTGCGCGCGATCGCGGAGCTCCTGCGCGAGCGGCGCGAGGAGGCGAGCGAGCTCGTCGCGGCCGAGACCGGCAAGCCGATGCCGCTCGCTCTCGGCGAGACGGACGCGGCGGTGGAGATGGGCTTCTTCGTCGCGGGCGAGGGGCGGCGCTCGTACGGGCGCACGACCACGGCCTCGATGTCGCATCGGACGGTCCTCACGCTGCGGCGCCCGGTCGGCGTTGCCGCGCTGCTGATCTCGTTCAACACACCGTTGCCGAACGTCGCCTGGAAGGCATTCCCCTCGATCTTCTGCGGCAACGCCTCGGTGCTCAAGCCATCGGAGCACGCGCCGCTCTCGGCGTGGTGGCTCGGGCGTCTCTGCCTCGAGGCCGGGCTGCCGCCGGGCGTTCTCGACGTGCTCCAGGGGCTCGGGCCCGAGGCCGGGATGCCGCTGGTCGAGGACCCGCGGGTCGACCTCGTCAGCTTCACGGGCTCGGCCGCGACCGGACGGCTGATCGCGGAGGCGACCGGCCGCAGGCTGGCGAAGACGGTGATGGAGATGGGCGGCAAGAACGCCCTCCTCGTCTGCGACGACGCCGACCTCGACCGCGCGGTCGAGTGGACGCTCGCGTCGGCCTTCTCGAACGCCGGTCAACGGTGCGCCGCCGCAAGCCGCATCGTCGTGTTCGACGGCGTCTACGGGGAGTTCTGCGAGCGGCTACTCGCCGGGGTGGAGGATCTGGAGGACATCGGGCCGGTGATCAGCGAGGCGAGCATGGAGCGGATCCTTGACGCCGTCGAGAGGGCGACGTCCGGCGGCGCGAGGGTGCTCGCAGGCGGCGTGCGCGTCGGTGACCGCGGGTGGCACGTCGCCCCGACCGTCGTCGAGGGCGCCGCACCGGACGCCCCCGTCTCCTGCGAGGAGCTCTTCGGCCCCGTCGCGGCGCTCTACCGCGTCGGCGGGTTCGAGCACGCGGTCGCGCTCGTCAACGACTCGCCCTACGGCCTGACGGCCGCGATCCACACCGCGAGCGTCCACCGAGCGATGCGCTTCGCGGAGGAGGTCGCAGCCGGTGTCGTGGTCGTCAACGCGGGGACGCATGGAAGCGAGCCGCACATGGGGTTCGGCGGCGTCAAGCAGTCGGGGACGGGCTGGAAGGAGGCCGGGCTCGAGGCGCTCGACGTCTACTCGGAGACGCAGTACGTCAACCTCGTCGTCGACCCCGAGCTCGTGTGACCGAGCCGATCGCGGTTCTCGGGCCGGGTGGGATCGGCGGGATGCTCGCCGCGCGGACGGGGGCGATCTGCGTCGGCAAGAAGCGCACCGTCGCGGCGATTCGGAGGGCCGGCCTCACGCTGGTTCACGGGGATACGAGGACGGTGTCGCACCCGACGGCGGTCGAGCGCCTCGACGTCCCCGTGTCGCTCCTCGTCGTCGCGGTCAAGGCGTACGACCTGGATGCGGCCCTGGAGCGTGTCACGCCGGCGGCGCTCGACGGCGCCCTCGTGCTCCCGCTCCTCAACGGCCTCGAGCACGTCGACGGGCTCCGGCGGCGGTTCAGCGCAAGTGACACAGTGTCACTTGTCGGTCCGGCCGCCGTCGCCGCCGGGAGCATCGGCCGCGTCGAGGCGGTTTGCGCCGAGCCCGGCCTCGTCGTGCAGCGGACTCCCGCCGCCGCCGTCGTAGAGGTCGCATCTCGCGACGTCGACACGCGGACGCTGGCGGAGGCGCTCGAGCCGCTTCGTGTTCCGGGAGTCGAGGTCGTCGCTCGCGAGGACGAGCGCGCCGTGCTGTGGAACAAGGCGGCCCGGCTCTCGGTGCTGGCGGCCGGCACGACGGCAAGCGGGCGGACAGTCGGCGAGCTTCGCGACGACTCGGCTTGGCGCGAGCGCCTGCTCGCCGCGCTCGACGAGTCGGTCGCGGTGGCTCTGGCGGACGGTGTTGCCCTGTCGGCTGCCGACCAATGGGCGATGATCGCGGCGATGCCGCCGGACCTGACGACGTCGACGGCCCGCGACGCGGCCGCCGGGAAGCGAACCGAGCTGGACGCGATCACCGGGTCGGTCGTCCGCGCGGGCGTGCGCCTCGATGTGCCCACCCCGACGCTCGCTGCGCTGCTCGAGGAGGCGGCGTGCCGAGCGCGGTAGCGCTGATCGGCGCGCGCTCGGGATCGGAGCGCGTCCCCGGCAAGAACGTCCGCCGGCTCGCGGGCCATCCCCTGATCGCCTACGCGATCGAGACCGCCCGCCAGTCGGAGGTCTTCGACCGGATCGTCGTCTCCACCGACAGCGAGCGCATTGCCCAGGTGGCGCGGTGGTACGGCGCAGACGTGCCGTTTCTGCGTCCGCAGGAGCTCGCCACGTCGACCTCGCCCGACATCGAGTGGATCGCGTGGACGCTGCCGCGGCTCGGCGAGCGCTACGACCTGTTCGCGATCGTCCGCGCCACGAACCCGTTCCGCGGCCCGGACGTCATCCGCCGCGGGCTCGAGCAGCTGCTCGCGACGCCAGAGGCGGACTCGATCCGCGCGGTGGAGCTCGTGAAGCAGCATCCCGGGAAGATGTGGGTGCTCGACGAGGTCGGCCGCCTGATGCGGCCGCTCCTCGACCAGTCCCATCTGGAGGTCGCATGGCACGCGGGCCAGTTCCAGGCGTTGCCGCAGATCTACGTCCAGAACAGCGCGCTCGAGATCGCCTGGACGCGGGTGGTCGAGGCAACGGGGACGCGGGAGGGCCGGATGCTCGCTCCGTTCCTCACGGACGGCTACCAGGGGCTGAACATCGACGACGAGGAGGACTTCGCGCGCGCCGAGCGGCTGATCGCCGAGGGCCGGGCCTCCCTCGTGCACGTCGCGCGCGAGCCGTATCCTCACGCCCCGTGAAGCTCGCCGCGCTCGAGACGCTGTCGTGCGACGCCGGCTGGCGGCCGTGGCTGTTCGTCAAGGCGACGACGGACGACGGGCTCGTCGGCTGGTCCGAGGTGACAGACTCGCACGGCTCGCCGACGGGGCTCGCGGGCGTCGTCGCCGACCTTGCGCCGCTCGTCGTCGGTCGCGACCCGAGCGCGGTCGAGGCGATCCACTGGGACCTCTACCGCCGAACGCGCCAGAGCCCCGGCTCGATCGTGCAGAAGGCGATCGGCGGTATCGAGAACGCGCTGCTCGACCTCAAGGGGAAGGCGCTGGGCGTCTCGGTCGCGGAGCTCTTCGGCGGCCCGACCCGCGAGACGATCCCGCTCTACTGGTCGCACTGCGGCACGACGCGGGCGCGGGCGTGGGAGGTGACCGGGACGGCGAAGCTCGACTCCTACGAGGCCGTCACCGCGCTCGGCCGCGAGGTCGTCGAGGCCGGCTACGCGGCCTTCAAGACGAACATCGTCGTGCCGGGAGACGAGCCGCGCGTGCTCATGCCCGGTTTCGGCAGGGAGGGCGGGATCGACCGGAACCCGACACCCGAGCTGCTCCGCGCGCTGATCCGGCTGCTCGAGGCGTTCCGGGAGGGAACGGGCGGCACGGCGCAGCCGATCGTCGACCTGAACTTCAACCTCACGACCGAGGGCATCGTCCGCGTCGCCCGCGCGCTCGAGCCGTACGACCTCGCGTGGCTCGAGGTCGACTCGTACGACCCCGCGGCGCTCGCCCACGCGCGGCGCCGCTCGCCGATCCCGCTCTGCTCGGGCGAGAACCTCTACACGCTCCGAGGGTTCCGGCCGTACCTCGAGGTCGGCGCCATGGACGTCGCCTCGGTCGACGTGATCTGGAACGGCTTCGCGCAGTCGCTGAAGATCGCCGCCCTCGCCGAGACGCACGAGGTCGCGTGCGCGCCGCACAACTACTACAGCCACCTCGCGACGTTCGTCGCCGCCCAGTGGTGTGCCGCGATCCCGAACGTGCGGCTGCTCGAGATCGACGTCGACGACGTTCCCTGGCGCGAGGAGCTCACGACTGCCGTCCCGGAGATCTCGGGCGGCGAGCTGGTTGTTCCGGTCGGCCCCGGCTGGGGCTGCGACGTCCGCGAGGACGTCTTGCAGGCTCACCCGGTGTCGTAGCTTCCGAGGCGTAGCGCGAACCCACGTAGCTGACGCTCGTACCGTGCGATCCTCGGTGATGCGCCGCCGCGAACGTCAGGCGTTCCCCGAGGCACCGGCTCGCCTGCCTTCACGGGGCAGGATGTCGGGAGGGACGGGCCGCATCCCGACGATACCGGCCGCGCCGAGGAGGATGAACGCCGGCGCGACGGGCACCGCGAACTCGACGATCGTGTAGATCGCCAGACCCTGAAAGCCGACGACCAGAAGCGCGGCCCCGGCGAGAGTCAGCGCGAGACCCGACCGCACCGGCCGGCGGACGACGAGACCGACGAGGCCCGCAACGAGCCAGAGCAACGGCGGCGGGAAGAGCCGCGACGACCGGCTGAACTGGAGAGTCAGCCATTCGTTCCCGCGGTAGGGCGGCACTTCGGCCAGCAGGGCACCAGCATCGCGTGCCGTCTCGTCGTATTCCCGCTGCATCTCCTCGGTCGCGAACACGAGCGTGTGATCGACGGGCGATGTCCACCTTTCGCGGATGTGCCCGTCGGGCGTGGTCGAGAAGAACCCCTGGTGCGCGGCGGGAATCAGCTCCCCCTCCGAAGGGACGGGAAGAGCGGGGCGCGCCGCCAACTGTCGTGTGGCTGCCGGCTTCGACGTGGTGCTCCGAGTGCCGACCTCTCCGTCCGGGAGCGCGACGAAGAGCGGCTTCCAGAGCTCTTCGAGGATCGTCTTCCCCACGCCTGACGCGTACCGCAGCGGATCCGCCTCGACTGCCTCGATGCCGACTGCACGCATGTGCGCATAGTCGGAATCCCATCCCCAGAGTCGATCGGTGATCCCGACCACGTCCTCGAATTGACGCGGGCCCCCGCGTCGGAAGAACTCGTCGAGCGTGATCCCGTACGAGCGGTACGGCTCCTCGGTCAGGAGCTTCGTCCTCACAGCGTCCGCCAGCTCCCGCGAGGCCGGCCCGTTGCCCGGGCGGACGATGCGATCCGTCGTGAACGCACGGTAGAACGGGAAGAACGCCCCGGTGCCGCGGGCGACCGTGTAGTCGTCGTACCGGAGCCCGTTCGCAACGGTCCAGCAGCCGAGGATCCCGAGCGCGACGCCGACGCAGGCGGTGGTGCACGCGAGCCGCCTACGCCACGGCAGGCGAAGGACGAGTGGCACGGCTGCGACGAGCACGAGCACCTGGAATGCCGGGCGCGCGAGGGCGCTTGCCGCCGCCGCGGCGCCGACGACGGCGAATCGCGCGTCGCTCGGCGCAACCCATGCACGTGCGAGTGCGAGCGCCCACGCGGCGAACGCCACAGCGGCGATTGGCTCGCTCGCCGGGGTGTGGAAGAGGATCCCATAGCCGGGGTACACGAGCAGCGCCACCGCGGTGACGAGGGCCGCGCGATGGCCGAACGCGAGAGCCGTCCTCGTCCACGCGAGCAGCGAGGCGGCGAACAGGAGGGCCATCACCGCCTCCAGGCCCCAGCCCCCGAGGAGGTCGAGAGTCCCACCGATCACGAGAGGCGCCAGCGGCGTCCGGAAGAGCATCGACATCGGGATCACCGAGTGCCAGTCCCACATTTGGACGTAGTAGCCGATGTACGTCCCGAAGTCCCGCCCGGGGACGACCGGGAGCGCGATGCTCCGGACGCCGAACACGAGCAGCGCGAGCACGAAGACCCCCGTCCCCCCGCGACGGGTCCCGATTTCGGACTCCAACCGGCCAATCGCGTCGACCAGGCGGGGCCGATGGCGGGTCGTCCCCATCGCGCGGGCGGCAGGCCTATCGATACGCACGGAGAGCCAGAATACGGAGCGAGTCCTGCGACCGGCCGACTCGCCCGGGCTCGCCACCGCGTCGGCTACGGTCTCCGATCGGACATGCCGGATCTGCGCCTCGTCCCGAAGAGCGAGCTCGACCGTCTCCGCGCGGCCGAGGTCGACCCCGACGCGAGGCTCGCGCTCCTCGCGGACGCCTGCCGGCTGAACGCCCTCGTCGCCGTCAAACGGGCGGGCTCGGGGCACCTCGGGTCCACGTTCAGCGCGCTGGACATCGTCGCGCACCTCCTCTTCGAGGAGCTCGACGTCGCGCAGCGCGGCTTCGACGATCCCGAGCGTGACGTCTTCTTCTCCTCGAAAGGCCACGACGTGCCCGGGCTGTACGCCGTGCTCTTCGCGCTCGGCGTCGTCCCCCGCGAGCGCCTGCTGCGCCTCCGTCGCCTCGGCGGGCTCGACGGCCATCCGGACGTCGGCGTGCCAGGGATCGAGGCGAGCTCCGGCTCGCTCGGCATGGGCATCTCCAAGGGACGCGGGATCGCGCTCGCGAAGCGGTGGCTAGGACGCTCCGGGCGCGTGGTCGTGATGACGGGGGACGGAGAGCTGCAGGAGGGCCAGAACTGGGAGGCGCTGCAGGCCGCTGCGCACGAGCGCCTCGGTCGCCTCTGGGTGGTCGTCGATCGCAATGAGGTGCAGTCGGACAAGCTCACCGAGGCGATCGTCGCGCTCGGCGACCTGGAGGCGAAGCTCGAGGCGTTCGGGTGGGACGCTGTCGCCGCCGACGGACACGACCACGCCGCGCTCCGAGGTGTCTTCGCCCGGTTCCGCGAAGGCGGCGACTCTCCGAAGGCGCTCGTCGCGAGGACCGTCAAGGGCAAGGGCGTCTCGTTCATGGAGCATCCGGTCGCGCTCGCCGAAGGAGGCGGGACGTACCGCTGGCACGCGGGGGCACCGGGAGACGAGCCCTTCGCGCAGGCGCTCGCGGAGCTCGAGTCGCGTCTCGTCGAGCGGTGCGCCGCACTCGGACTCGACGCGCCCGCGCTCGAGGCGGTCGAGCCAGAGGCGGCCGTCCGCGGCCTCGAGGGAGAGCCCGAGTCAGGGGCGGGAGCACTGGCTCGCAGCACGGTGACGGACGAGTACGTCGTCGAGGCATACGGCGAGACGCTGGTCGAGCTCGGCGCGGAGCGCGACGACCTCGTCGTCCTCGACGCAGACCTCGCCTCCGATTGTCGAACGCGCGCGTTCGAGCTCGCCTACCCCGACCGCTTCTTCCAGTGCGGGATCGCCGAGCAGGACATGGTCTCGACGGCCGCCGGGATGGCCCGTCACGGCCTCCTCCCGGTGGTCAACTCGTTCGCCTCGTTCCTCGCCTCGCGTGCGAACGAGCAGATCTACAACCAGGCGAGCGAGGGGTCGAAGGTCGTGTACGCCCTCCACTACGCAGGGCTCATCCCCGCGGGGCCGGGCAAGTCGCACCAGAGCGTTCGGGACATCTCGCTGCTCGCCGCGCTGCCCAACGTCGCGATCGTGCAGCCGGGCTCGTGGGACGAGACACGCGCGCTCGTCCGCTGGGCCGTGGCCGACGCCGCGGAGAACGTCGCGTTGCGCCTCGCGATTGGCCCCTCGCCGCGGCGGCTCGAGCTGCCCGGTGTCGCGGCGGTCGGGCACGGCACCGTGCTGCGCGAGGGAACGGACGCCGTGCTGCTCTCGTACGGGCCCGTGATGCTCCACGAGGCGCTCGTGGCCGCCGAGCGGCTCGCCGCGAGCGGCGAGCTCTCCCTCCGGGTGGTTGCGCTCTCGTGGCTCAACCGCTTCGACGCGGAGTGGCTCGCTGCGGAGATCGCCCACTTCGAGCACGTCTTCGTGCTCGAGGATCACGCTCCGGTCGGCGGTCTCGGGGACGGCCTCCGAGCCGCGCTGCCTGCGCACCGCATCACGGTCTTCGGCGTCGAGGGATGGCCGGCGTGCGGCACCCCTGGAGAGGCGCTACGGGCCCATGCGCTCGACGGCGCGTCGCTCGCGACGCGGCTCGCCGCGAGCGTCGGCGTCGCCGTTCGATGAGCGCGGCGCGCGCCTGGCTCGTCCTCCCCGACCAGCTCTCGATTCGCATCTTCGTCGAGACGGGGATCGTGAGCGGTCTGCGCGACCGCCTGGGCGGAGGCCTTGCCGTGGTCTTCCTCCTCCCCCGCGAGGGCGCCGCCGACTGGGTCGCCCGCCTGGACGGGGTCGCGGTGGTCTACGGGGACGACCTCACGGCACCGCGCGGCGCCGTCGACCGAGTTCTCGGGCGGATCGACGCGGCCCTCGACCGGCGACTGGGGTACCACCCCCTCGCGATGCGCTTGAACTACCGGCACGGGTTCCACACCGAGCGGATGCAGCCGGGGCATCCGAACTGGATGCTCGACACCGACCGCGACGGTCCCGTCCCGCGCTGGCCCATCGCCGAGGAGGCGATGGAGCGCTGGTTCTTCAGCCCGCATCGGCATGCCCCGGGGCGGCTGCTCGACACGATGAAGCATGAGTGCTCGGGCCTCGTGCTCTCGAACGTCCAACCCGCGGGCGCAGTCCCGTTCTTGACCGCCGCCCGGCGCCTGCGGCTGCCCGTCGTCGCACACGTCGCGAGCTGGGACCACACCGTCGGGAAGGGGGTCATCTCTCCCCACTGCGACCTCTACGTCGTGCAGAACGGTGTCATGGAAGACGATCTGCGCCGCTACCACGGCATCCAGCCGGATCGCGTCCGCGTCACGGGGTGGCCGCAGACCGACCTCTTCCACCGCCGGTCGTCGCCGGCCGAGTACGAGGAGCTCCTCCGGCGGCACGGCCTCGATCCACGGCGGCCTGTCGCGCTCGTGGCCGGAAACACCCCGAGCAACGCCCCGTACGAGGGCGCGTTCGTCGAGCGTCTCGTCACCTGGCGGGAGCGCGGCGCGGACGAGCGTGTCCAGCTCCTCTTCCGGCCGCACCCGCGAGATCGCGAGTGGCGCGAGCGCTTCGCTTCCGCGGCGGAGCGGTCCGGCGTCGTCGTCCAGGAGGCGAGCTACACCGACCTCGACGACCTCGCGACGCTGCTCCAGCACGTCGAGGTCGTCGTCTGCAACGCGGGCACGATCCTCCTCGACGCGCTGGTGGGCGACCGCCCGGCAGTCTGCGTCCTCTACGACGAAGGAGCGCCGCCGGGGGAGGCGTGGGCCGCGAAGAACGTGGTCGGCAAGCACTACGAGGAGCTCGCGGCGTCGGGCGCCTTCTACCGCGCGGAGCGCTTCGAGGAGGTCGTCGAAAGCATCGAGCGCGCGCTGGCGCATCCGGACGAGCTCGCCGACGAACGCAGCCGCGCGGTCGAGCAGGTCGTCGGCACGGTCGACGGACGCGCGGCGGAGCGCGTCGTCGACGCGCTGGTCGACGGGCTGCGGGGCGGCAGCGCGTGAAGGTCGTCATGACCCTGCTCGCGCGCAACGAGGCGGACGTCATCGACGCGCAGGTTGCGTACCACCTGCGCGCGGGCGTCGACCACGTCATCGCGACGGACAATGCCTCGACCGACGGGACGACCGAGATCCTCGAGCGCTACGAGCGCGCAGGTCGTCTGCAGCTGATTCGGGAGCCTGCGGACGACATGCGCCAGGACGAATGGGTGACGCGGATGGCGCGTCTCGCCGCGACGGAGCACGGCGCGGACTGGGTGATCCACATGGATGCCGACGAGTTCTGGTGGCCGCGCGGCGGTTCGCTGAAGGACGTCCTCTCGACGGTGCCGGGACGCTACGGCGTGATCCGCGGCTGCTGGCGACACTTCCTGCCGCGCCCGGACGACGGCGCGTTCTTCGCCGAGCGGATGACGGTTCGGCTCGCGACGCCTGCCCATCCAGGGGACAAGGAAACGATCTTCCACGCCCACCAGAAGGTCGCCCACCGCGCGCATCCGGAGGTCGCCGTCGAGGCGGGAAACCACAACGCCGAGGCTCCAGGGCTGCGGTCGCTCCGCGGGTGGCACCCGCTCGAGGTCCTGCATTTCTCGTTCCGCTCGGCCGCCCAGCTCGAGCGCAAGGCGCGGGGCGGCTGGCTTCGCAACCGGAACTACGAGCCGACGCTCCACCAGCTTCTGCTCGACCAGGCGGCTCGAGACGGCCGGCTGGAGGCCTTCTATGCCTCGTTCGCCGTCGACGAGGACGCCCTCGCACGAGGTCTTGCGGACGGCACGCTCGCGCTCGACACGCGCCTGCGCGACGCGCTCCGCTCGATTCGCGACGACGACGGTAACTTCTCTCCACCGGCCGACGGGCGGCTGCTCGATTTTCCGCGGCCGGACGCCGAGGATGATGCCGCGTACGCGGCCGAGGCGTCGGTGCTGGTCGAGATCGACGGGATCATCCGCGCCGAGGAACGCGTTCGCCGCCTCGAACGACGGCTGACCGCTCTCGAGCGAGGGTCTCTTCGTACACTGGCGCGTCGATGACGCTGGTCATGACGCTCCTCGCGCGGGACGAGATCGACGTCGTCCGCTCGTGGCTCGAGTTCCACCTGAACGCCGGCGTCGACATGGTCATCGCGACCGACAACCTCTCGCAGGACGGGACGACGGAGGTGCTCGAAGAGTACGCGCGATCCGGCCAGGTCCATCTGATCCGCGAGCCCGGAGAGGACCTGCGTCAGAACGAGTGGGTGACGCGGATGGCGCGGCTCGCGGCGACCGACTACGGCGCGGACTGGGTGATCAACTCCGACGCCGACGAGTTCTGGTGGCCGCGTGGTGCGTCGCTCTCGGATGTGTTGGCCGCCGTGCCGCCGCGCTACGGGACCGTCGGCGCTTTCCTCCGGGTGTTCTGCCCGCGGCCGGGTGACGAGCACTTCGCCGAGCGGATGACCGTGCGCTTCTCCGCGCTCGCCCCGATCAACGAGCCGAAGTCGCTCTACAAGCCGATCCGCAAGATCGTCCATCGAGGACACCCGGAGATCCGGCTGACGCGCGGCAACCACGCGCTCGTGGACAGCCCCTTCAACCCGCTCCGCGGGTGGTTCCCGATCGAGTGCTTCCACTTCCCCTTGCGCTCGGTCGCCCAGTGCGCCCACAAGGCCGAGCTGCAGGGCGTCGCCTTCGAGAAGCACATCGCAAGGCCGCCGACCGCGTACCACGCCGATATGTACGCGGCGCTCCGGAGCGGCCGGATCGCGGACTACTACGAAGCGCTCGTAGTCTCGGACGACGAGCTCGAGCGGGGAGTCGCCCAGGGCAGGCTCGTCGTCGACACGCGCCTTCGCGACGCGCTCCGGCGGCTGGCGGAGACCGGCGGGCCGCTCGAGTTTCCCCTCCCGACGCTCGTCGACGACGCCGAGTACGCCGTCGAGGCCGCGGTGCTCGGCGAGGCCGACGTCGTCCGGCTCCAGCGTCGCCTGGACGAGCTCGAGCGCAGGCTCCAGACCGTCGAGCAGCGTCTGCCCCGGCGGGCGTACCGAAAACTGACGCGTACGGCGCAGCGCGCCCTCCGCAGGCGCACGCCCTCCGTCTGACCGAGGGAGGCGTGCGGCTCGTCACCCTGCCTTCACGGCCCGCACGCCGACGATCACCTGGTAGAGACGGTCGTGCGCTGCGAGCTCGTCCGGCCTGAGGTCGGAGGCGGCGAGGCCGTAGAGGAACCCCGTCGCGGTCAGCACGTTCCCGAAGGAGCGCACCTCGACGTTGCCGGCGCCGAACGCCTCCTCCGCGAGACGCTCCGCGGAGCGCGCCGTGAAGTGCCACCACTCGCCGTACTCCTCGTCCTCGGGCGGCGAGATCTTCGTCAGGCCGGGGACGGTCGCGAGCAGGACGCCGCCGGGCGCGAGGACGCGGTGGAGGGTCGCCAGCGCAGCTCGCACGTCGTACACGAACTGGAGCGTCTGCGTGACGATCGCGCAGTCGAAGGCATCGCTCGGGATCTGCGGTGCGTCGGTGAGGTCGCCGACAATGGTCGCCTGCGGATTGCCGTCGGTTGCCATGAGGATGTCGACCCGCTCCACGTCCCTTCCGAAGCGCGTCGTGTAGTCGGGGGCGGCGATCTCGAGGACGCGACCGCGGATGTCCCCCGCGTGGGCGCCGACGAACTCCTCGACATAGACGCGATCGATCGGCGTGCCGCGCTCGAATCCCCAGTTCGGGTCGATCGGCGTCACGCGGCGGAGGTCGCCGAGTGACGGCCGTCGACGCCGGCGCCAGTCGACGAAGGCCCGGCGGACGGGCCGGAGCCGGCGGCGGGCGCTCGCGGGTACGAATCGTCGCCAGCCGGTCAAGGCCGCGATCATAGGCTCCGTGCAACCCCCGGGGCCGATCGTCGTCATCTCTCCGCACTCCGACGACGGCGTGCTGTCGCTCGGAGCGACGATGGCGCGCTGGGCCCGATCCGGGATCCGGGTGGAGCTCCTCACCGTGCTGGGGCTCGATCCGTGCTCGAGCACGCCGACGCGAGGGTGGGACCGGCGCGCGGGATTCGCGACCGAGGCGGAGGCCGCGCGGGCACGGCGCGAGGAGGACCGTCGAGCTTGCGCGCTCCTGGGGGCGGCTCCGCTCTGGCTCCCCTTCGGCAGCGCCGATTACGACCGCCATGGCGACGACGACGACGTGCGTGGCGCGGTCGAGGCTGCGCTCGACGGAGCGGGCGTGGTGCTCCTTCCCGGCTTCCCGCTCACCCACCCGGACCACGAGTGGCTGGTCCGGCAACTGGTGTCCGACTTAAAGTCGGACACCAAACTCGCGCTCTACGCCGAGCAGCCGTACTCGCGCCGCGCGGGCGCCGCGCCGGATGCGCCGGGCTGGCTGGCCGCGGCGACCGCCGTCGGGACGTTCGAGGCGACCGAGACGCGGTTGCAGGACCGCCTCGCCAAGTGGCGCGCGATCCGCGAGTACCGCTCCCAGCTTGCCCTGCTCGGCATGCGCCGGAGCCTGAAGTACGGCGCGCACCGCTATGCCTTCGGCGCCGAATGGATCGCCCGGGCACCGGACTAACCTCCACGGCGGCATGAAGCTGGTCATGACCCTCCTCGTCCGTGACGAGGCCGACATCGTCGACGCGCAGATCGCGTACCACCTCGACGCCGGCGTCGACTTCGTCGTCGCGACGGACAACCGCTCGGAGGACGAGACGACGGAGATCCTCGAGCGCTACGCGCGTGAAGGCGTGCTCCACCTGATCAGCGAGCCCGGAGACGATCTCCGCCAGAGCGAATGGGTGACGCGAATGGCCCGCCTTGCGGCGACGGACTTCGCGGCCGACTGGGTCCTCAACGCCGACGCCGACGAGTTCTGGCGCGCACGCGTCGCAACGCTCAGGGAGCTGTTCGCTGCGGTTCCCGCACGGTTCGGGGCGGTTCGCGGCGCGTGGCGCAACTTCGTCCCCCGGCCGGACGACGGGCGGTTCTTCGCCGAGCGGATGACCGCGCGCCTCTGCACGCCGAGCTTCCACCCGCACCCCCTCAGCACGCACTTCAAGTCTGCGCACCGCGCGCGGGCCGATATCCGCATAGGACGCGGCAACCACGAGGCGCTCGCCGACGACCTCGTGGCGTTGCGCGGCTGGTATCCGATCGAGATCCTCCACTTCCCCGTCCGGTCGTACGAGCACTGCCTGCGGAAGTACGTGACGCAGTTCGTCGCGCTCGAGCGAAACGCGGAGAAGGGCATTCCGGGGCACATGGCCGAGGCGTACGAGGCGTACCGCGCCGGTCGCCTCGACGCCTTCTACGCCCCGCTCGTCGTCGACGACGACACCCTCGCCACCGGGCTCGCAAACGGGACGTACGCGATCGACAACCGTCTCCGCGACAGGCTGCGCGCACTCGGCTTCGGCGCCGCCGACGCCTCGTCGGCGCATCCGGTCGATTCTCCGATCACGGACGTCGAGGAGGCGGCGCAGTTCGCCGCCGAGTACACCGCGCTCGGCGAGGCGGATCTCGGCGCGTCGTTCGGCGCCCGTATCGACGAGCTCGAAGCCCGGCTCGCCGGCATCGAGCGGAGCCCCGCGGCACGTGTGCGTCGGCTCGCCGGAAGCCGTCGCTCGTGAGCGACCACGTCGGCCGGCTGCTGGCCTTCGTCGCCACGAGACGTGGAGCGGTCGTCCTCTTCGTCGTCTCGCTCGCCGTCTTCTCGTTCCAGGCGGTCGGGTGGCCGATGGCCAAGGGACGCGACACCTGGGACTACCTCGTCTACTACCTCCAGCTCTTCGACTCGGACCCGCCGCTCTCCCAGGTGCAGCTCTTCCGCACGCCGCTCACACCGCTCGCGGTCGGGCTCCCGCTCGACCTCGGCGGCACGTTCGGGCTCGAGGTGTTCTTCGCGCTCCTCTTCGCCGTGTCGGTGGTGGCGTGGAGCGCGACCGCGCTCACCTTCGGACGCGTCCCCGCGCTCGCCACGGCGCTGCTGCTCCTGGCGTATCCCGGCTGGGCGACGCTCTACCACCAGGCCTCCAGCGACGCCGTCTTCGCGACCGGGCTCGCGGTGTGGGCGCTCGTCCTGGCTCGCGTGCTCCGGCGCCCGAGGACGGCTGGTTTCGTCGCGCTCGGCGCCGGTATCGCGATGCTGATCCTCATTCGCCCGGCGAACCAGGTCCTGCTCCCGGCGGTGCTCGTGCCGCTGCTCGCCGCCGCTTCCTGGCGCCGGCGCCTCACGTGGGTCGCCGTGTGCGTCGCGGCGGCCGCGCTTCCCCTCGCCGGCTGGGCGGTGCACAACGACGTTCGTTACCACGACCTCACGGTCGCCCGGGGCGGCCGGGCGTGGGTGCCGTTCCTCCGGGTGTGGCTCGCCGACCGGACGATCGCGCCGGAGAACGGCCCGGCGTCGCGCCGGCTAGCAGGCCTGGTCGACGACCACGTCCTGGCGGGGGAGCCGTACCGGAGCCTTCACGTGCCGCTGGATGCGTACCTCGCCAACGGGTCGAACTACGAGACGGTCAGGCTGATCGCACTCTCCGACCGGGTCTTCGGCCGCGACAGCAACTACGACGTGATCTTCGACTCGGCCGTCGAGGCGATCCGAAAGCACCCGGGGACCTACGCCCGCGGCGTCGCAGACGTCTTCTGGGACTTCCTCATGCAACGGCCGATCCGCGAGGGGGTCTCACCGCGAGCGCAGACCGCACCAGAGCCACCCCGGCCGACGTACGACAGCGACGGGGTGGTCCTCCCGAACCCGCAGGCGCACGTCCTCGTCGACGCCGTTCCCTACGGCTTCGTCTGGTGCGCGTCGGACTACATCGACTCGTGCACGCTGAAGAATCCGGCGGTCGTCTGGCGCGACCCGGCGCAGCAGCAGCGCTACCGTGAGGTCGTCTCGCACGTACGCACCTGGGACGCCGAGCTCCCCTCTCGAACGGGCAAGGCCTGGGTGACGGGAATCCTCAACCGGATCACGCCGCGGTTTCCCCGGCCGCCGCTCTGGCTCGCGGTCGGCCTCGTCGCGCTCGTCTGGCGGAGGCCGCGTGACTGGAGGACGATCCTCGTGCTCTGGTGCGCCGCGTTGGCAGTGCTCCTGATTCATGCGGCGTCGCAGGGTCTGGCGCCGGAGTTCGCGCTGCCGCTCTACCCGGTGTTCATCGTGACGTCGCTCGGGGCGCTGGCGGGGGAGCGCGGTCCGGCGCGCCGGGGAGCTCGTGTCGACTCGGCACGAAGCCTCTCGGCCTGACGAGGCCGGCTCACGGCGGCTGCCAACGAGGTTCGACCGGCCGCTCGCCCGGGCGAAGAACTGCTGAGCGCGGCGAACCGCCTCTCGGGCCGGGCCGGCCGTCGACGCCGCTAGCATCCTGGGGTGGTGCGAACCGAGACGCCGCTCGAGCAGGAGCGAACGACGCCCGGCGCCGCCGTCGATACACCCGTCCTCCGGTCACCGGTCTCCGCGAGCGACCTCGTCGACTCCGAGGCGGCGGGTCGCCTGACGGTCATCCGGCCCGCGAGCCGGCTTCCCCGGCTCGACGTCGGCGAGCTGTGGCACTACCGGGAGCTTCTCTCGACGCTCGTCTGGCGGGACGTCTCCGTCCGCTACAAGCAGACGTTCCTCGGCATCGCCTGGGCGATCCTCGTCCCGGCCTTCACAGCGCTGATCTACGTGGTCGTCTTCGGGAAGTTCGCGAACTTCCCCTCGGGGGACACGCCGTATCCCAGCCTCGTCGTCGCCGGCGTGCTGCCGATGCAGTACTTCGCGTCGGCCCTCACGCTGGCGAGCATGAGTCTGCTGGCGAACCTTCAGCTCGTCACGAAGGTGTACTTCCCCCGGACGCTCCTGCCGTTCGCGGGCGTCATGGTGCCGTTCGTCGACTTCATCGTCGGCCTGCCCGTCCTGCTGTTTCTCATGGCGAAGTACGACACCTGGCCGCACGGGTTGAAGATCCTGACCGGGCCGCTGTTCATGGGACTCGCGGTGCTCACGGTGCTAGGGATCGGGCTGCTCCTGTCGGCGATCAACGTCCGCTACCGCGACGTGCGCTACATGATCCCGGTCTTCCTCCAGGTCTTACCGCTGCTCTCCGGCGTGATGTTCGCGGTCGACCAGATCCCCGAGAAGTGGCAGTGGATCCTCTCGCTCAACCCGATGACGACCGTCATCAGCGGATGGCGCTGGGCGATACTCGACGCAAGCGCGCCGCAGCCGGGCCAGGTCGCCGTCGGCGTCGCCGTCTCCCTCGTCCTGTTCGTCGTCGGGCTTGCCGTCTTCCGCTCGTCGGAACCTCGTTTCGCGGACACCATCTGATGCCGGTCGCGATCGAGGTCGACTCCATCTCGAAGAGGTACCGCCTCGGCGAGTACCGCGCCGCGTACGGGACGCTGCGCGAGTCGCTGGTGCACGCCGGCCGACGGCTGACCGGTCACGAGCACCACAGGCCGACAATGGAGGTCTGGGCGCTCCGGGATGTCTCGTTTCAGGTGCCCGAGGGACAGGTGCTCGGCATCATCGGCAGGAACGGCGCCGGCAAGTCGACGCTTCTGAAGATTCTCACGCGGATCGCCACACCGACGTCCGGGCGAGCCGAGATCCGCGGCCGGGTCGGGAGCTTGCTCGAGGTCGGGACGGGATTCAACCAGGAGCTCACCGGTCGCGAGAACGTCTACCTGAACGGGGCGATCCTCGGGATGAAGCGCCGCGAGATCGACCAGCGATTCGAGGAGATCGTCGACTTCTCCGGTGTCGAGCGGTTCATCGACACACCGGTCAAGCGCTACTCGAGCGGGATGTACGTGCGGCTCGCGTTCGCCGTCGCGGCGCACTTCGAGCCCGAGATCATGCTGGTCGACGAGGTGCTCTCGGTGGGCGACGCCGAGTTCCAACGCCGGTGCCTCGGTCGGATGGAACAGCTTGGAAATGCGGGGCGGACGGTCGTGTTCGTGTCGCACGCCTTGGGCTCGGTCGCACAGCTGTGCGACCGCGCGATCTGGATCGACGGCGGCCAGATCGTCGGCGACGGTCGCCCGCCCGACGTGATCGCCAACTACCTGCACCAGACGCACAGCGCGGGCGCGGAGCGTGCGTGGCCGGAGGAGTCGGCCCCGGGCAACGACCTCGCGAAAATCCTCTCGATCCGAACGCTGCCACACGAAGGCATGCCGCCGGGCGTCGTCGACGTCCGCCGGCCGATCGGCGTCGAGGTCGGCTTCAGGGTCCTCCGTGAAGGGAAGCCAGTCTTCCCGAAGATCAAGGTGCTGGACGAGGAGGGCAGCGTCGCCTTCAACGCGATGGACACCGACGAGCGCTGGCTCGAGCAGACACCTCCGGGCGATTACGTTGCGACCGCGTGGATCCCAGGGAACCTCCTGAACGAGGGCTCGGCGGTCGTCGAGGCCGCGATCTGCAGCCTCGACTTCCCGAAGCTCGAGCACCATGCCGCGGTCTACGAGGCGGTGTCGTTCGAGGTGCTCGACCCCGGCGACGGGGACTCGGCCCGCGGAAGGTTCAGCGGCCAGTGGCGCGGTGTGGTCCGGCCCTTGCTCGAGTGGACCGTCGAGCGGTCGTGAGTTCTGGTACGGCTTCTGAGCCGGCAACCCAGGGAACTGGGTCGGACGAGGCCGTCACGGACGACGATCGTTGCGCGATCGATCATCTCTCGCGGCGGCTCTGGCGAGCAGAGGAGCGTCTAGCCGAGGCGACGGCCACCCTCGCCGAGTCCGAGGCTCGACTTCAGGAGGTGTACCGGTCGACGTCGTGGAGGGTGACCGCTCCCCTCCGCCTTTTCTCGACACGCTCCGAGTCGGCCGCACGAATTGTGCGAAGGGGTGTGAAGGTCCTCTGGTGGACGCTGACGTTACAGCTCCGCGCCCGGTTGCAGGATCGACGGGTGGCGCTCGCGAACGCGCAACGCGCCCTCCAGCAACGATCTCCGGGGGCGTACGCCGAGTGGGCGAGGGAATACGACACGCTGGGCACGTCCGACTTCGAGGGAATGACCGCTCTCTACGAGGGCCTCGCGCAGCGCCCCCTCGTCTCGGTTCTGATGCCGGTGTTCAACCCTCCGGAGCATGTCCTGCGCGCGGCGATCGACTCTGTCAGGGGGCAGGTATACGCGAGGTGGGAGCTCTGCATCGCAGACGACGGCTCGTCCGAGCCTCACGTGGGCAAGGTGCTCGACGAGTACGAGCGAACCGACGACCGGGTACGCGTCGTTCACCGCAAACAGAGCGGCGGGATCTCGGCGGCGTCGAACTCGGCGCTCGAGCTGGCTCGTGGAGAGCTCGTCGCCCTGCTCGATCATGACGATCTCCTCCGGCCGCACTCCCTGCTCTTGTCGGTGCTCCCGTTCCAGGCCGACCCGCGGATCGGCTTTGTCTATTCCGATGCCGATCGCATCGACATGGACGGCCGTCGGCTGAGCCACCACTTCAAGCCGGATTGGAGCCCGACCCTACTGCTCAGCCAGAACTACCTGTGCCACCTGTCCGTCCTTCGAGCCGATCTCCTTAGGGAGGTTGGCGGCTTCCGAAGCGAGTTCGACGGCAGCCAGGACTGGGACCTTGCCCTCCGCGTGTCGGAGCTTCTTCCTCCGGAAGGAATCGCACACGTTCCCCACGTTCTCTACCACTGGCGGGCGGTCGCGGGCTCGGTGGCAGCCGAGGGCGTCGATGCGAAGCCGTACGCCGTCGACGCCGCCCGACGCGGCACGGAGGAGCACCTCAGGCGGACCGGCAGGCCTGGATACGTGCTGCCCGTCGGCCCACACCAGAAGGTTCGGTTCTTCCTCGGCTCGCCGAGACCGCACGTAAGCGTCGTAGTACCGTCGACGGCAAGGCGCGACCTCCTGGAGCCATGTGTCGACGGACTACTGTCGAGAACGACGTACGACGAGCTCGAGGTCGTCGTGGCGGTGGACGAGAGCGCGCACGAGAGGCCCTCCACGCAGCGATTCCTGGACGAGCTCGGGTCCCGGCCCCGCGTTCGGCTGATCACGTATCCGGCGAGGCCGTTCAACTACGCGCTCACCGTCAACCAGGCCGTGGACGCTACAGAGTCCCCGCTCGTGCTCCTGCTCAACGACGACACTAACGTCGTCTACGACGACTGGCTCGAAGCGATGGTGGGGTACGCAGGGCAGGAGCGGGTGGGTGCCGTCGGAGGCCTCCTCCTCTACCCGGACGGAACGATCGATTCCGCGGGAATGCTTGTCGGCGCGCGCTCGATCGCCGAGCCCCGGTACCATCGCCGGCACTCCCACGCCTCCGGCTACTCGAATCGGGCGC
>JBKPNM010000151.1:0-28467 GCA_046732615.1 Actinomycetota bacterium
CGACTTGAAGTCGGACACCAGCCGGGCACGCCGTGCTGCTCGTCCCCGTGGTCTGGTCGTTCTAGCGCTCTCGGTCGGCGGCGCGATAGCGTAGAAGCTCGATCCGCAACCAGGGAGGCACCGATGAGCACGTTGCGCGACGACGAGATCCAGACCATCGAGGCGGGAAAGCGCTTCGAGCCGCAGGCGGACGCCGACGGCGACGACACCGACACGACCGACGGCGACAGCGACGACACCGACGCCGGTGACGCGGATGCCGGCGACGCCGACGGCGACGACACGGACGCCGCGTAGGGCGGCGGCTGCGGCGCTCCGGCGTTGTCTGGAGCCGGTCGCCGCAGAGACGTTCTTCGACGACCACTGGGAACGGCGGCCGCTCGTCGTGGCTCGCGACGAGCCCGGCCGTTTCGACGACCTCCTCGCCGAGACGGACGTCGAGCGGCTCGTCTGCGCAACGGCGATCCGCTACCCGGCGTTCCGCCTCGTCCGCGAGGGCAGCCAGATCGAGGTCGGCTCCTACGCGCGCGACGTCTCCTGGCGGCCTCCGTTCACGAAGACGGTCGACGTCCCGTGCGTTCTCGCCGAGTGGGAGGCGGGGGCGACGATCGTGCTCCAGGCCCTCCACGTCAACTGGCACCCGCTGGCGGTCTTCTGCCGCCTCCTCGAGGAGGCGCTCGACCGACCGGTGCAGGCGAACTCGTACTACACCCCGCGCGGCTCGCAGGGCTTCGCGGTGCACCACGACACCCACGACGTCCTCGTCCTCCAGGTCGCGGGCGAGAAGCGCTGGCGGCTCTACGACCCGCTGCTCGAGCTGCCGCTCAAGCACCAGCGCTACTCGAAGGCCCTCGGCGACCACGGCGAGGCGACCGACGAGCTCGTCCTGCGCGCCGGCGACACGCTCTACCTGCCGCGCGGCTGGCTCCACGAGGCGGAGACGTCGGACACCGACTCGCTCCACCTCACGGTCGGGATCACGGCGCACACGTGGGTCGATGCCGCCCGCGACGGGCTCGCGTCGCTGGAGGGCGAGCCGGCGCTCCGCCGCGACGTCGCCACGGGCGACGCCGACGGATTGGCAGACGCCTTCGCCGGCGGGCTCGACGCCGAGCTCGTCGCGCGGCGGCGCAGGCGCCGCTTCGTGAACACGCGCAGGCCGATCCGCGAGGACGGCCTGACCCAGGTTCGGGCGCTCGCGACGCTCGGGCCCGAGACGCTACTCGAGCGCCGCGAGACCGTGATCGCCGACCTCGAGGAGTCGGAGGAGGGGTTTGCGCTCGCGTTCGAGGGCAAGGAGCTGCGCTTTCCGCAGCACGCCGGCGAAGAGCTGCGGGCCTGCTTCGAGAGCGAGGAGCCGTTCCGCGCCGCGGAGCTCCGGGGCGAGCTCGACGCCGCCGGACGCCTCGTCCTCGTCCGGCGCCTGGTTCGCGAGGGCTTCCTCCGCGTCCGCGTGCCCGACCGCAAGGCGGGCTGACCGCGACGAGCGAAGGGCGCTTGTGTCGACTCGACGCAAGCAGGGTCTCGAGCGCGGCTACCGGTTGGTCACGGGCCGGCGGTGACGCGGTACTGCCGCGGCCGGCGCGGCTCGGCGGCGTCGCACGTGAGGAGCTCGGGCTCACCGGGCTCGGCGACGACGTCGAGCCGGTGGGTCGCGCCGTCCGGTGTGCGGAAGGCGACGCGCCAGGCCTCGTCGCCGCAGCGCTCCGCGCCGAGCAGGACCACGTCCTCGAGCCCGCGCAGGCCCTCCGCCTCGCGAACGACGAGCTCCGCCGCCTGCACGGGGAACGAATAGGCGCTGCGGCCGCGGTAGCGGTCGAGGTCGACGCCGTTCGCGTCGACCGCCGCGAGCAGGCCCGCGACGTCGCCCGGGTCGACCCGTCCGTAGTACGTCCCGTGCGGGAGGGCGACGACATTGCCGGCGAACCGGTCGCCCCCGACGTGGGTCGACTGCCACACCTCGGCCGCCGGTGCTGCCGCCCGGAGCGCGTCGTACAGCGGACGTCCGTGTCGCGCGCAGCAGCGGTCGCGCTTCCCGTGCGTGCAGACGACGAGAAGCGGGCGCGGGAGCGGTTGCCCGATCCCCCGGTCGCCCCTCAGCCCGCCTGCGAGGTCGACGTCGTGGAGGTCGTCCTGGTGCTCGACCTCGAGCGCGAGGAGGCGCTCTGCGCCGGGCCGCGACGACGCGACGAACACGCGCCGGCCGCTCTCGGCCCGGCGGTCGGGACGCCGCACGAAGAGGAGGCGTGAGGGGCGGAGCGCGTGAAGCTGCTCGCGCAGGTGCTCCTTCAGCCGCGGCGAGAGCAGGCTGTCGCCGAGCGCGTCGCGCCGCCAGGCGCCGCGGTACTCGATCAAGAGCCAGTGGTCGACGCGGCTGGCGGTCGCCGCGAGCGGCTCCCCGCGCGCACGGGAGAGGGCGGAGCAGAACGGACGCCGCTCGTCGGGAGCCATCGGGCCAGGGTAGCCTCGTGTCGGCGAGCCCTTACTCCGTCCCACGTGCCGCGAGGAGACGCCCGTGAACCTCCACACCGACATCCCGAGCCGAGCCGAGATCGACGCGCTGCTCGCTGGCCGTGACGCGGCGAGCGTCTCGATCTACGTCCCGACCGACCCCGCGTCGCCCGGCGATGCGGAGCGGATCGAGCTGAAGAACCTCGCCGCGGAGGCGGTGCGGCAGCTCGAGGAGGCCGGGACGGCGAAGAGCGACTGCGACGCGATCGCGGAGCAGCTCGCGGCGCTCGACTCCGACGACCTCTTCTGGCGCTACCAGGCGCGCACGCTGGCGCTATTCGCGACGCCGTGGTCGCTCGTCACCTTCCGCCTGCCGAACAGGCTCGTCCGGCAGGTCCAGGTGGCCGACCGCTTCCATCTGAAGCCGCTCCTGCGCGCGGTGACGTTTCCGCAGGTCGCGTTTCTGCTGGCGCTCGCGCAGGGGTCGGTCCGGCTGCTCGAGGTCGGTCCGGAGATCGGCTCCTGGGAGGTCGACGTTCCGGATCTTCCGGCGGACGTGGCGAGCGCCGCCGGAATGGCCTCGGTCGCCGACCGCGCGCCGCGCGGGGCCATCCAGGGCTCGGAGGGCCAGAAGCTGCGGATGCGGCAGTACTGCCGCGAGGTCGACCGCGCGCTTCGGCCGATCCTCGCCGGGCTCGACGTCCCGCTCGTCCTCGCCGCCACCGAGCCGCTCGACTCGATCTACCGCTCCGTCAACACGTATCCCCACCTCGCCGCGGAGAGCGTCGCGGGAAGCCCCGAGGCGGCCTCCGACACGGACCTCGTGGCGGGCGCCCGCACGGTTCTCGACGCGGTGTACGCAGCCGAGCTCGACAGCGTCCGCGAGCTCTACGAGCGGCGGGCCTCGCAGGGGCGTGCCGCGCAGGACGTCGTCGACCTCGCGCGCGCCGCGACGTTCGGCGCCGTCGACACGGTGATCGTCGACATCGACGACGTCGTCCCGGGCACGGTGGACGAGGACTCCGGCGCGGTGGCGTTCGCGGCGGAGGACGACGCCGTCGCGTACGGCGTCGTCGACGAGATCGCCCGGCGCGTCTGGCTGAACGGCGGCCGGGTCCTCGCCGTGCGGCGCGAGGACGTCCCCGGCGGCGGCGCCGCCGCCGGAATCCTGCGCTACGCCGTCTGAGCCCGGAAGCTCGCCGGAGCCTGTGAGAGGATCCGGCGCGATGAGGCGCCGGTGCGGGATCGGGATCCTCGCCGCCCTCACGGCTGTGCTCGCGCTCGCTCCCGCCGCGGCCGCCGACCTCGCCGACGAGCAGGCGCTCGCCGAGCGGTATGTGCCGGTCGTCCGGCTCGTCGAGCAGACCGAGGAATGCGGCCCCGGCGAGCCGTATGAGCCGATGGACGTCGATCGGCTGTTCGGCGAGCGTACGGTCGCCCTCCGGGGCCCCTGGAACAACACCGATCTCGTGAAGATCGCGCCGACGGGGAAGGACCTCGCCGGGCTCTTCGAGTACCACCTCGACTTCCCCGGCAACCCGCTCGAGGCGGGGTGCGGCTACGAGCAGTGGTCACGGCGCATCAACGAGGGGTCGCCGCCCACGGTCTACGCGCATGTGGCCACCGACCCCGCCTTTCCTGGCAAGCTCGCGCTCCAGTACTGGTTCTTCTACGCGTTCAACGACTTCAACAACAAGCACGAAGGCGACTGGGAGATGATCCAGCTCGTCTTCGACGCGGAGGATGCAGAGGCGGCGCTCGCGGCCGAACAGCCGGAAGAGGTCGGGTACAGCTCGCACGAGGGCGCGGAGCGCGCCGTGTGGGGCGACGAGAAGCTCGAGCTCGTCGACGGGACGCATCCAGTCGTCTTCCCGGCTGCGGGCTCTCATGCGAACAAGTACACGGATGCGCTGTACGTCGGCAGCTCGGCCGATGCGGGAGTGGGCTGCGACGACACGCGCGGGCCGCATCGCGAGATACATCCGAGCGTGTGGACGATCCCGAGCGACGCCGCGTCCGCCGAGGAGGCGTTCCCCTGGACCGCCTTCGAGGGACGCTGGGGCGAGCTCCAGAAGGCGTTCTTCAACGGGCCGACCGGGCCCAACCTCAAGACGCAGTGGAACGAGCCGCTCGAATGGGCCGACGGGTGGCGCGACCGCAGCTATGCCGTCCCGACGGGCGGGCTCCTCGGGACGGGTGCTACCGACGTCTTCTGCGCCGGTGTCGAGCGCGGCTCGCAGACCTTGATCCGGCTGCTGCGGAACCCGACCGCCACACTGCTCGCGCTCGCGGCCATCCTCGGGATCCTCGCCTTCGCGGTGATCCGCGCGACGTGGACGCCTGTCGCGCCCCTCCGGATCGCGCATCGCCGGACGTGGGGGCAGGTTCTCTCGGCGTCGGCCCGGATGTACGTCGGCCGGCTCGGGCTCTTCCTCGGCCTCGGGCTCCTGCTGATCCCGATCGTGCTCCTCGTCACGGTGCTCCAGTGGCTTCTCGTCACCGGCCTCGACGCGATCGGGAGCGTGACCGGTGACGTCGCCGGCCTCTTCGCATGGGTTGCCGTCGTCGTCGGGACGACGCTGACGCTGCTCGGGCTCGCGCTCGTCCAGGCCGCAACCGCGGCTGCTCTCGTCGAGCTCGATGCAGGTCGTCCCGTGTCGGCCGTCAAGGCGTACCGGCTCACGCTCGGAAAGCTCCGTCCGCTGCTCGGCGCCGTCACGCTCGCCGTCGCTGCGTGGATCCTGCTCGCATCGAGCGTCGTGCTGCTCCCCGTCGCGGTCTGGCTCGTCGTCCGCTGGTCGCTGCTCGCGCCGGTCGTGGAGCTCGAGAACCATCACCGCTTCGGCGCGCTGCGGCGCAGCGCCGAGCTCGTCCGCGGACGGTGGCTCCGCGTCGGCTCGCTGGTCGGCCTCGGCGGGCTGATCGCACTGCTCGCGGGGCCGCTCGTCGGCGCGCTGCTGATCTTCGTCTCGAACTCCTCGCTCGCGCTCCTGAACCTCGTGGCGGGGATCGTGTACGCGATCGCGCTGCCGTTCGTCGCGCTCGTGACGTGCTACGTCTACTTCGACGCCCGAGTCCGGGAGGAGCTCGAGCCGTCGGACGTCCGGCGCGAGCTGCCCTCGGAGGTCTCGATCCTCCCGACCTGAGGGCGTCGCTTCATCCCCAGGCGTCGACGCCGCCTGTGGGCAACGTGTGGAAAGGGGCCCCGTTTCGTGCGGACTTTGCGGTGACTTTCTCGGCAGTCCTGTGGATGGGCGCTGCGCCGGGCGTCGAGGTGTGACATGACGGGCGCCTCCCCCCAAAGGCTCGGAGACCTCGCCGGGGCAACGGCTACCGCAACCGAGGCCCGCGATCGAAGGGCGGCGGAGAACCGACACCGCCGCCCGCTCCGAGTCACCGCGCTGGGCGCCCAACTCGACACCACCGGGCGCCGCCCTCGGGCCCGTCGCCCGCGTGCCCCCCGGCGGGCGGCGGGCCGATCCGTAAGAAACCCCACCGCGAGCACGCCCTTTTCCCGATGCCGCTCCTCCGGCGGCCTCGCAACATCGAGATGTGGAAGCGGACTCCTTCTCGGTCGTGATCGCCGGCGGCGGGGTAGCCGCGCTCGAAGCCGCGCTGACGTTGCGCGAGCTCGGCGAGGAGCGGGTCTCCGTGGAGCTGGTCGCACCGGAGCCGAGCTTCTGGTACCGGCCGGTCGCGGTCGCCGAGCCGTTCGGCCTCGGCGAGGTCCGGCACTTCGACCTCGGCCGGTTGGTGGAGGACATCGGCGCGTTCGTCACTCTCGGCTCGCTCGCCGGCGTCGACGTCGACCGCCGCGAGGTGCGCACGGCGAGCGGTGCAGCCCTTCGCTACGACGCGCTGCTGCTCGCCTGCGGCGCCGTGCCCGAGCCTGCGGTCGCCGGCGCGCTGACCTTCCGCGGGCCGGCCGACAGCGCGGCGATGCGGGACGTGCTCGGTGAGATCGAGCGCGGAGAGGTCGGCCGGGTCGTGTTCGCGGTGCCCTGGGGCGCCACGTGGGCGTTGCCGGCCTACGAGCTCGCCCTCATGACCGCCGCGCGCCTGTCGGCGGTCGGCAGCTACGGCGCCGAGCTGAGCATCGTGACGCCCGAGGCGGAGCCCCTCCAGCTCTTCGGCCACTCGGCGAGCGAGGCCGTCCGCGCGCTGCTCGACGAGGCAGGGATCGAGTTCGTGGGAGGAGTCTCCCCGGTCGCGCTCAGCGACGGCAAGCTGCTCTCGCTCTCCGGCGGGGCGCTCGCGGCCGATCGCGTTGTCGCGCTCCCGCGTCTGCGCGGTCAGAAGATCGACGGCATCCCGCAGACGGTCGAGGGCTTCGTCTCCGTCGACGAGCACTGCCGCGTCCGCGGCACCGACGTCGCGTTCGCCGCGGGGGACATCACGAGCTTCCCGATCAAGCAGGGTGGGATCGCGGCCCAGCAGGCCGTCGCGGCCGCGGAGGCGATCGCCGTGCTCGCAGGCGCGTCTCTCGTTCCGCATCCGTTCCGGCCCGTCCTGCGCGGCCTCCTCCTCACCGGGAACGAGCCGCAGTATCTCCGCCGCGACCTCTCGGGCGACGAACCCGACTGGGCAAGCGCCTCACCGATCTGGTGGCCGCCGACGAAGATCGTCGGACGGCGCCTGGCGCCGTTCCTCGCCTCGCTCACCGGCGAGGTGCCCGTCGACGACCTGGAGCCGCCGTCCGGTGGCGTCGAGGTCGATGTTCCGCTCGACGACGTCCGGCTGTCGCGGCTCGCGACGGCGGCGCCGGAGATTCCGCACGGGACCCCGGACGAGAGCGCCCGCCCGCGAACCGTGACCGCCGTGATGCGGCCGGACCCGTTGCTCGTCACCCCCACGACGCCGCTCGACGACGTCGTCCGCACGATGCGTCGCCACGACGACGGCTCCGTTCTCGTCGTCGGCGACGACGAGCGGCTCGTCGGGATCCTCACCGCGCGAGACGTGCTGCGCGCCGTCGCGAGCGACGTCAACCCGTCGCGCGCGCCCGTCGGTCAGTGGATGACCGCCCAGCCGGTGGTAGCGCAGCCGACCACGACGCTCGACGCGGCCGAGGCGCTGATGACCGAGTACGGTGTTCATCACCTCCCCGTCGTCGAGGCCGGCCGGCCGGTCGGCATCGTCGGCCTCCGCGACGTCACCCGGCTACAGCGTCATCCCGAGCGCCTGTCGGTCGGTCTGGGCTTCTGAGCGTTCGTCGGGACGAGTGGAAGGAGCGACAGTGAGCCCGAATGCAGTCGAGGTGCGGTCGGTGATGACGAGCGACGTCGTCTCGGTGACGCCGGACACGCCGATCAAGGACGCCGCCGTCCTGCTCTCCGGGCGAGGGATCTCCGGCGTCCCCGTCTGCGATGCGGACGGCGCGGTCGTCGGCGTGCTGAGCGAGGCGGACCTGCTCGTCAAGCAGGGCGGCCCGCGGAACGTCTCCGGCGGGTTGTTCGCCTGGCTCGTCGAGACGGCGAGCGCCGCGGACGTCGCGAAGCTGCGGGCGCACACGGCCGGCGAGGCGATGACGTCGCCCGCGGTCACGATCGACGCGGACGCGCCCGTGGCCGAGGCGGCTCGCACGATGGTCGACCGCGGCATCAACCGCCTGCCCGTCGTCGAGAACGGCGTCCTCGTCGGCATCGTCACCCGGGCCGACCTCGTCCGGCTCTTCACGCGGAGCGACCACGAGATCGCACGCGAGGTCCGGGAGAACGTCGCGGGGCGCATGCTCTGGCTCGACGCGAACCGTCTCGTGGTCGAGGTGGAGCGCGGTGAGGTCGTCCTCCGCGGCCAGCTCGACACCGAGCTCGAGGCCGAGCTGCTCGAGAAGCGCGTCGTGCTCGTCCCGGGCGTCGTCGGCGTGCGCTCCCAGCTCACGTGGCCGGTCGACCGCAAGGGCCACCCGGTCGAGGCACGGCGCGCATAGCGCCGACCACGTATCGTCGGCCGTGGACGCAGCGCGATCGGCCAGGGAGGTGACGAGCGGGATGGAACGGGCACGGGCATTCGCGGTAGCACTCGTGGCGTGCGTGGCGCTCGCCGCGTCGGCGTGCGGTGGGGACGACAACGAATCCGCGTCGACGCAGTGGGCGGGTGACCTCTGCACTGCGATCAACACCTGGCGCGACTCGATCGCGACGACCGCATCGACGCTGACATCCAACCCGACCCGAGCGGGCCTGGAGCAGGCGGCGGCTGACGCGGAGGAGACGACGAAGACGCTGATCGACACCGTGAAGGGGCTCGGGGCACCCGACACGACGAGCGGTGAAGAGGCGAGGGCTGCCGTCGAGTCGCTCGGGACGAGCCTCCAGTCGGACGTCGACAAAATCGAGCAGGCGGTCGAGGGCGTCTCCGACGTCCAGGGGCTGGTCGGCGCCGTGTCGACGGTCACCGCCACGGTTGCGAACATCTCGTCGCAGCTGTCCTCGTCGCTCGACGACCTCGGTGCGCTCCGCGATGCGGACGACGAGCTGAGACAGTCCTTCGAGGACGCGGAGTCCTGCGACGGCGTGGTTCCGGGGTCCTAGATCGAGACGTACCTCGTCGCGGGCGTCGACGGCTCGGCCAACGGTCGTGAGGCGCTTCGCTTCGCCCTATCCGAGGCGGCCCTTCGGGACGCACGCGTCGTGGCGGTGCACGCCTGGAGCATCCCGCCGCTGACGACGGGCGGCATCGGGATCATCCCGGCCTACGAGATCGTCCGGGACGAGCTGCGCGAGGCCGCGGCGGAGACGCTCGCAGTGGAGATCGAGGATGCCGCCTCCGCAGCGCCGGGCGTCTCCGTCGACGCCGAGGTCGTGCAGGGCGACCCGGCCGGCGCGCTCGTCGAGCGGGGCGCCGACGCCGCCCTGCTCGTCGTCGGCTCGCGCGGCCGCGGGAGCGTCGAGGGCGCCCTGCTCGGCTCGGTCTCGCAGGAGCTGCTCCACCACGCTCCGTGCCCCGTGGCAGTCGTCCATGCCGCGGAGCGCGCTCTTGCCTCGCGGGTCGTCGTCGGCGTCGACGGGTCCCCGGGCGCGAGCGACGCCCTTGCGTGGGCGTTCGGCGAGGCGAAGCTTCGCTCGGTTCCGGTCCACGCGGTGTGCGTCTACGAGGAGCCGTGGACGCTCGCGGCGGCCGGCCTGTCGAGCGCGGAGGCCGCGGCCGAGTACCGCGAGGCGCTCGCAGCCGACGCCGAGCGTCTGGTCGACGACGTCCGCGCGGCCGCCCCGGACGGCGTCGAGGTCAGCGGCGAGACGGTCTTCTCGCCCGTCGGCGACGCGCTCGTCGAGGTCGCAGGCGAAGATCTGCTCGTCGTCGGCTCGCGCGGCCGGGGCGGCTTCAAGAGCCTCCTGCTCGGCTCGGTGAGCCGGCACTGCGCCGCCCACGCGCGCGGCGTCGTCGTGGTCGTGCGCGGAGCCCGGTGATCCTCAGGGCGCGCGTGACTTCGGCAGAGACGCATAGATCAGCCCGGCCGCGAGGAGCGCGAGGAGCAGTCCCGCCCCGAGGAGCGCGACACCAACCCATGGCAGCGCGTCGAGCTCCGCGCCGATGCTGAGCGTCGCGTCGACGAAGCGCGAGCCGTCGGCGTTCATCACGACGACCGCCCACCGCCCGTTCTCCGGGTCCCAGTCGAGATTCACCTCGCCGGTCCCCTGCGCCGATGCCGCCCAGAACGTCTGCTCGCCCGGCGGCGACGCCGGCGCGCCGCCCTGCCGCCGGTCGTCGTCGTCGTCCCCGCGGCTCTGGCCGATGTCGTGGACGACCTCGTGCCCGACGTCTGCGAGGTAGCTCTCGACCTCGGCTTCCGGGCCGATCCCGAGGAAGACGGGGTCGTCGCTCCGGCCCTGGATGCGGACGCGGCCGACCAGGTCCTGCCACGCCCAGCCGGGCCCGTCGAGGTCGGCGGTCTCCGAGACGAGAGCGTACGTCGGCGTCGAGTAGGCGTGCCGCGGGCTCGTGACGAACCCGTCCTCGCGCTGCGTGCCGTCGATCACGAGCGCCCCGACGCCTCCGGCGAGAACGCCCAGAGAGACGAGCCCGATGATCGAGCCGACGGCGAGGAGCGCGATCCGGCCGCCGCTCCAGCGACCTCGTTCGCGCGCGAGCGGCTGGGCGGCAGTGCTCGCACCGGTGTCCTCGAGCACGAGCTGCTCGCCGGCCGGCACGCCAGGGTCGGGACCGCCCTGGTCGAGCCGGAACGGCGGATAGGCGTCGGTCATCAGCGCCGCGTAGCCGAGCACGCGGAACGCCCAGCGGTCGAGGCCGACGACGAGGTCGAACAGGCCGCGCGGGTAACGCGCGGTGAAGAGGAGCGCTACGCCCGCGATGAGGACGAGCAGCCCGACGAGGCCGCCGCCCCAACTCCACGACCAGTGCTCGCCTCTCCACGCCAGCCAGCCGCCGCCTCCGGCGATGACGCTCACGATCAGGTACTGCGGGATCGCGAGCAGCCACCACTTGACGAGCACGAGCCCTCGCGAGAGCTGGCCGGGATACTCGACCGCGAGGCGCGCCGGGTAATCCGGGACGTCGTCGAGCGTGAAGGGCGGATAGCGGTCGGTGCCGAGCGCGCCGAACGTGTAGAAGCCGACCCGCCACGTCCACCGGAGCACGCCGACGTTGAAGTCGAAGATCGCCCGCGGGTAGCGGCGGGTGAAGAGGATCGCGAAGAACGCGACGATGCCGAGCAGGACGAACGCCGCCCACAGGAACACGAGGACGATGTAGTGCGGGATCGCGAGCAGCCACTTGACGAGCCACAGCCAGCGGCTCAGCTCGGGGTCGAGCCTGCCTTCGACGTGCACCGGGTAGGGCCGGGCGGACATCGCTACCTCCTGGGCGAGTCGAGAACATGCTCGCCGGTACGCGACGGCGAACGCAAGTCGCGGTGAAGCCGACTCGGTCTCATTGGTGCGGCGGCAGGAACGTCTCCGTCTCGTAGCTGTGGAGCACGGCCGACACGTGCATGCCGGCGTGCGCGATCGGCGCTCCGATCGGGTTCAGCGTGACGAGGCTCGGGATGCTCCAGACGACGTCGCCGGCGAGTGGCCTCGCGACCTTGGTCGAGCGGAAGTCGGAGTACCCGGCGTGGTAGACGGCCGTCATCGCGAGCGACGCTAGCAGGGCGACCACCCCCACCACGAGCGTCCCGCCACGCCGCTCGCGCAGCCGCCCGCCCGCGAACGCCGCGAACACGACGAGGATCGGGAAGACCGAGAGCAGGAGGCCGTCGGTCACTCCGTACACGACGCCGCGCCAGACGAGGGCCGCTGCGAGATCGATGCCGTCCGGACGTGCCGTCGCATCGTCCGTGCGGACGACCATGGTCGCGAGCAGGCCGGCGCACAGCGCTCCGAGCGCGAGCGCCAGTCGCCACCTGCGACGCACGGCGCCCGCGAGGTCGTATCCCGTCGAGTGGGACCAGGTGACGAGCAGGCTTGCGACTGCGAGGGCGTAGAGGCCGTAGAACAGGTCCCGATTCAGCTCGAGCAGGTCGGTCAGGACGTAGGGGACGACGAAGCCGACGGCTAGCCCGCGGACGAGCCAGATCCAGTGAGGCGAGATCCGGGTCGTGCGGATCGACTCGGCCCGCGCCGTCGCCCGTGGAATCGAGTGCGTGCTCATGGTTCCTCCTTCCCGGCGAGCGTGTCACGCGCCCGGACGGACGTCATCCGTAGGCCGCGGCAGATCGTGTGCGGGGTTCCACCGTCCAGACCGGGGGAGCCCGGGCTCACCGGATGACGAACGCCGGCGGCGTGTAGCGGGCGGCGCAGCTCGTGTCGAGGCCGGCTGCCGTGCCGCGCTCGACGAACTGCTGCGCGAGCCGTGGGAGACAGCCGAGCTCGAGTGCGCCGTGCCCCGCGTGCGGCACGACGACGGTACGGCTGTTCGGCATGACGGCACGCCCGCCGCGGACGTTCGCGAGCGGGTCCTGCGGGTCGTTGCCGCCGACGATCAGGAGGACGGGCACGTCAGTGCGCACGCGCGCCTTCGACCACGCCGGCTGCGGCGCCTTGGGCCACACCGAGCAGACCACGGCCGCGCGCTGTGCGTCGAGCGTGCTCCGCTCGGCGAGATACGTGCCCCGGCTCGCGGCGCGCGTCCGCGACGGGCTCCAGCGCGCCCACGGCTCGTTGCAGACGATCGACCAGTACATCAGCCCCCGTGTCTCGGGGGCTCCGCTTCCCTGCTCGTCCATCGACAGGACGAGCGGCGACCAGTCGCCCTTCACGGCTCGGTGGGCGATCCACGGGATGCGGGCGGCACCTTCCGGCGAGCGGGTCAGGGTCTGCAGCGTTCCCGCGGCCTCGGCCGGCCCGATCACGACGCCGAGCTCGCGAACCGGCCTCTTGCGCAGCGTCGCGATCATCTCGAAGACCTCGCTGCGGACGCGCGGATACGCGCGCGCGCAGCGCGGGGTCGCCGCGCACCGCGCCAGAACCGAGCGAAGCGCCCGCTCGCCGTTCGGCCCCCAGCGCTCGAAGATCGGAACGTCGAGGAGCGTGCCACCGTCGAGGATCGCGGTGCGCACGAGCTCGGGATGCTGGGCGAGCAGGTACTGCGCCGCCGTCGCCCCGTACGAGCCGCCGTAGACGTTGACCTTCTCGTACCCGAGCGCGCGGATCACCTCGGCGAGGTCGTCCATCGCGGGCACCGTCGTGTACCGGGCCGCATCGACGCGGAATCGCGCAAGACAGCCCTTGACGTACACCCGTATTGCCGACGCGGTCGTCGGGAGCCGCTTCTCGCTCACGGGGCACTCGAGGGCGTTCGAGCGTCCGGTCCCGCGCTGGTCGACCAGGACGATGTCGCGGCTCTCGTTGGCCGAGGAGAAGAGCTGCAGGATCCCGTACGCCCCCGCGACGGCCGAGCCCCCCGGCCCGCCCGCGAGGTAGACGATCGGGTCGCCGCGCGAGCCGCCGTCGCGCGCGGGGATGACCGCGAGACGGAGCGCAATCGTCCTGCCGCCCTTCCGCGCGCGGTTCTCCGGTACCTGGAACGTGCCGCACCGCGCCGCGACGGACGGCTCGAGCGTGCACGGACGGAGCGGGAGCTCACGCGTCGCGGCTGCCCCGAGGGGGACGAGCGCGAGCCCGAGGGCCGCGGCGACGACGAGCCCGACGCGGCGGGCGGCCAACGCCGGCGCCAGGCGGGCGCTCATCCGCCGGCGCGCTTGGCGAGCAGCCGCGCGATGTCGAGCGTCGAGAGCACGCCGACGGGCGTCCCCGACTCCTCGTCGACGACGAGCAGGTGGGCTGTCGCGTGCTCCGTCATCATCTGAGCCGCGCGCCGCAGCGTGTCGTCCGGCCCGATCGCGAGCGCCGGCGTCGCCGCCGAGCCGCCCGCCGACTGCGCGTCGAGGTCGCGGACGCCGGCCGCTGCGACGAGGTCGAGGTCGGAGACGACGCCCCAGACGGAGGCATCGCGCTCGTCGGTCACGACGACGCAGTGCACCCCGTTGCGCGCCATCAGCTCGGCCACCGTCGAAAGCGGCGTCCCGGTCGTGCACGAGAGGACCCCTTCGTGCATCGCGTCCCGCACCGGCGTCCCCTTTAGCTGCGTGAGGTCGTACGTCGTGCGCGTGGCGTTCATCGCAACCCCTTCCGTCGAGCGCTACGAAGCGTGGACGGCGGCCGCGGGGGAGCCATCCGCGGGCCGCCTGATCGCTCCGCGGGGAACTACGGTCACGGCAACTGCGCCGCGTCGCGACAATGCGCCGACGATGGACGTCGTCGACGTCATCCTCCGCGACGGGAGCACGCTCCGGCTGCGCCCGCCCGGGCGCGCGGACGCCGACGCGATCCTCGACTTCTTCCGCGCGCTCTCCGACCAGAGCCTCTACATGCGCTTCCACGGCTTCCCGTCGCTCGGCCCGGAGGTGGTCGAGCAGGTGCTCGACTCGGACTGGGCGGAGCGGGGCGCGTTGCTCGGCTCCCTCGTCGAGAACGGCACCGAGCGCGTCGTCGCGCTCGCGAACTACTCGCGGCTCCGCGACCCGAGCGCGGCCGAGGCGGCGTTCGCCGTCGCCGACGCCTACCAGCGGCGCGGGGTCGGCACGCGTCTCGTCGAGCAGCTCGCCGAGCGCGCGGCGCGCCACGGCATCGACCGCTTCGTCGCGGAGGTGCTTCCCGACAACCGGCGCATGCTCGGCGTCTTCTCGGCGCTCGGCTTCGAGGTGACACGCGAGCTCGCCGGCGGCGAGCTCGAGATCACGTTTCCGATCGCGCGGACGGAGCGGTTCGAGGAGCGCCTCGCCGAACGGGACCACGTCGCGGTGACCGCGTCCCTGCGGCCGTTCTTCGAGGCGCGCAGCGTCGCTGTGATCGGCGCGTCGCGGCGACGCGGAACGATCGGCGGCGAGCTCTTCCGGAACGTCATCGAAGGGGACTTCGCGGGCACGGCGTACCCCGTCAACCGCGACGGCGCGTCGGTCGCAGGCGTGCGCGGCTACCGCTCGATCGCCGAGATCCCGGACCCGGTCGACCTGGCGGTCGTCTGCGTGCCCGCGGCGGGTGTCGTCGAGGCGGCCGAGGAGGCGCTCCGGCACGGCGTGCGCGCGCTCGTCGTCATCTCCGCCGGCTTCGCCGAGACCGGGAGCGAGGGCAGCGAGCGGCAGGAGCGGCTCCTCGCGCTCGTCCGCGCGCACGGCGCCCGGCTGATCGGCCCGAACTGCCTCGGGATCTCCGTCGCGGGCACGCGCCTCAACGCGACCTTCGCATCGCGCTCGACGCCGCCCGGCAACATCGGCTTCTCGTCGCAGAGCGGCGCTCTCGGCCTTGCGCTCCTCGAGGCGGCCGTCACCCGCGGCCTCGGGCTCTCCGCTTTTGTCTCAATTGGCAACAAGGCGGACGTCTCGACGAACGACCTGCTCGAGTGGTGGGAGGACGAGGAGGCGACCGAGGCGATCCTCCTCTACGTCGAGTCGTTCGGGAATCCGCGCCGCTTCGGGCGCATCGCCCGGCGCGTCGCGCGCCGCAAGCCGATCCTCGCCTTGAAGAGCGGCACATCCTCGAGCGGCCAGCGCGCCGCGAGCTCGCACACCGCGGCCCTCGCGGGGTCGGACGCCGCAGCGGACGCGCTGTTCCGCCAGGCGGGCGTGATCCGCGCCGGCACGCTGGAGGAGCTCGTCGACGTCGCGGCGCTCCTCTCCACCGGCTCGCGGCTCGGCGGGCGGTCGGTGGGGATCGTGACGAACGCCGGCGGCCTCGGGATCCTCTGCGCCGACGCATGCGAGGCAGCAGGCCTCGAGCTTCCGGCGCTCGGCGACGAGACCGTGACCGCGCTCCGCGCGCTCCTCCCCGCGGAGGCGAGCGTCGCCAACCCCGTCGACATGCTCGGCGGCGCGACGGCCACCCACTACGCGGAGGTGCTGCCGCACCTGCTGGCCGACCCGCACGTGTCGGCCGTCGTCGTCCTGTTCGTCCCGGCCGTGAGCGCGACGGCCGAGGAGGTCGCAGCCGCGGTCTCCGCCGCGACGCGGCAGGTGGAAGCGGACAAGCCCGTGCTGGCGGTGATCATGACGTCGGAGGGAACGCCCGCAGCGCTCCGCGGGGCTTCGCGCATGGCGTCGTTCAACTATCCGGAATCGGCGGCCCGTGCGCTCGGCCGGCTCGCAGACCGCGCCGAGTGGCTGCGGCGCCCGCAGGGCGCAGCCCCGACGCTCGACGGGATCGACCGTGCGGCCGCCGAGGCCGTCGTCGCCCGCGCGCTCGACCGCGAAGACGACGTGTGGCTCGACCCGGCCGCGACCCGCGAGCTGCTCGCCGCCTACGGCCTTCCTCTCGTCCCCGAGCGCGTCGCGAGGACTGTCGACGAGGCGGCGGTCGCCGCGAGCGAGATGGGCTTCCCGTCCGTGGTCAAGACCGCCGCTCCGGGCGCCCACAAGACGGAGACCGGCGGCATCGCGCTCGACCTCGCCGACGAGGAGTCCGTCTCCTCCGCTGCAACCCGCATCGGGCTACCCGTGATCGTGCAGCCGATGCTGAAGGGCGGTGCCGAGCTTCTCGCGGGGGTCGTCCAGGACCCGGTCTTCGGCCCGCTCGTCGCCTTCGGGCCCGGAGGCGTCTTCGCCGAGCTGATCGGCGAGGCGGCCTTCCGCATCGCGCCGCTCACGGACGTCGACGCCGCCGAGCTCGTCGACGGCGGCAAGGCGGGACGGCTCGTGGCCGGCTTCAGGGGCGCGCCGGCGGCCGACCGCGCCTCGCTGGTCGACCTCGTCGGAAGGCTCGCGCGCCTCGGAGAGGATCTCCCCGCGGTCGCCGAACTCGACCTAAACCCGGTGCTCGCGCTGCCCGACTGCTGCGTCGCGGTCGACGCCCGCATCCGTGTCCGCGTGCCCGAGACGGTCGTCCGGGCAAAGTCCTGGTAGCCGGCGGGTCCGTACTTCTCCACAGCTCGGCCGGCGGGTTCGTCCGCAGCAGCACGGCGACGTAACCCCGATGGCGCGCGCCCGCGCCGACGCGAGGGTACGGCATCACAACTGATCCATCGGGAGGAGGAGCGATGAACGTAAGAAGGATTCTCGAGTGGGGCGGCCTCGCCGCAGGCGTTGTCCTGATCGCATTCGGCATCGGCGCGCTCTACCTGGGCATCGACGGGCGGAGCACCGTCCGCGACAGCATCAAGCAGGAGCAGATCACGTTCGGCGAGGCGACCGATCCTGCCGTCGCGGAGCACGCGAAGCAGTGGGCCGGCCAGCAGGTCAAGACCGGCGACCAGGCCCGGGCCTTCGCGCTCGTCATGCGCGAGCACACGCTCGAGTCGACGGGCGGCCTGACGTATGCGCAGATGGGCCGCTACCAGTCCGCCGCGAAGCCGGACGATCCCGCGGGGACGAACGACGAGGCCGCCGCCCTCAAGGACGACAGCGGCCAGCCCGTCGCGAACGGCGCCCGCAACATCTGGGTCACGGAGACCGGGCTGACGACCGCGCTCAACATGAGCTACATGGCCGAGCAGCTCTCGATCTTCGGGATCGTGGTCGGGATCGCACTGCTCCTGACCGGCATCGGTTTGCTGATCCTGGCGCTCGCAGTGCTCGGCGGGAGGTTCCGCGAGGAGGCCGCCGCGCAAGCCGGGGTCGCGACGAAGGTGGCTATCGGCCACTGATCGCTCCGACCTCCCGGAGTGAACGAGAGGGCGGCCCACGGGCCGCCCTCTTCGACGTGGGGGAACCCCTGGTTCCCCCACGAGCCCCCTCCTCCCCCGCCGCGCCGCCGCGACCGTGGTCTGGCCTCCCGGGCGGCAGAGCCGCCCTCCGGCCGCCACCGGACGCGACTCGCCCCTTGCGAGCCTCTCAGTACTTCACCGCTACGACGATCGGACTGCCCGCGGACGACGCACTTGCCTCCCGCCGCCACGATGGCGGACATGTCCGCGCAACCGCGCAAGATCGTCGTCGGCGTCGACGACTCGGAGCCGTCGCAGCGCGCGCTCGACCGTGCCGCCGACCTCACGGGGTACGGGTCGACGCTGACGGTCGTCAGCGTCGCACGCGACGGCGACCGCTACGCGGCCGGGCCGCTCGAGAACGCCCGCGAGCGACTCTTGCGTCGCCACGTGAGCGCCACGTACCTCCAGCCGGTCGGCGACCCGGCCGCCGAGCTCGTCGACACGGCGCGCGAGCTCGAGGCGGACCTCGTCGTACTCGGGCGGCGCAGCCGCTCGCTGCGGCGGCTCGTGCTGGGGTCGGTCAGCGACGCCGTCGTGCGTCGGGCGCCGTGCGACGTCCTCGTCGTCCGCTGACCCGCCGAGTCAGCCCTCGATCAACCCGTTCTCGAGCGCGTAGCGCACGAGCTCCGCGCGGCTCGAGAGACGCAGCTTCTGCATGATGTGCGCCCGGTGCGTCTCGGCCGTGCGCACCGAGATGTAGAGCATCTTCGCGATCTCCTGGTTCGTGTGGCCGAGCGCGAGCAGCCGGAGCACCTCGCGCTCCCGCTCGGAGAGCGGGTCGGCCTGCGCCCGCTTGCGCTCCTCCGCCTCCGCGGCCACGAGCCGCGCGCCGAGCGCGGGGTGGACGTAGCGCTCGCCCGCGGCGACCGCACGCAGGGCGCCGACGACCTCGGTGTCCGCCGCCTCCTTGAGCACGTAGCCGGCCGCCCCGGCCTCGAACGCCTCGCGCACGTAGCGCGGGTCGTCCTGCATCGAGAGGACGAGCACCTTGACGTCGGGCGCCGCCTGGAACACGGCGGGCATGCCCTCGATCCCCGACTTCCCGGGCATGACGAGGTCCATCACGACCACGTCGGGCTTGTTCGCGAGCGCCTCGAACACCGCACGGTCGGCCGACTCCGCCTCTCCCACCACCTCGATGTCCGCCTCCGCGTCCAGCACCCGGCGGAGGCCGGAACGGAGGATCGCGTGGTCGTCGACGAGGACGACGCGGATGCTCATTCGCCGCGCTCCGGCGGCGCGCTCGTCAGCGGCACCTCGGCCGCGATCGTCGTCCCGGCGCCGGGCGCCGACTCGACGGTGAGCCGACCGCCCACGAGCTCGACGCGCTCGCGCATGCCGACGAACCCGAGCGACCCGGTGCGGGCCGTTCCCGGCTCGAACCCCCGGCCGTCGTCCTCGACGACCACCACGGCGAATCCCTCCTTCCGCACGAGCGTGATGCTGACACGGAGCGCGGACGCGTGCTTCACGACGTTCGTCAGCGCCTCCTGGACGATGCGGTAGAGCGCGGTCTCCGCCTCCGGCGGCAGACGCTGCTCGCCGAGGCGCGCCTCGAGGTCGACCACGAGCTCGGACTGCTCGGCGAGCGTCCCGGCGAGGCGCTCGATCGCAGGCACGAGGCCGAAGTCGTCGAGCGCGCTCGGGCGCAGCTCCACTGCGAGGCGGCGGACGTCCTGGAGCGTCGAGACGACGAGCTCCCGCAAAGCGGCAGTCGCCTCGCGGCCGGCGTCCGTCTCGATGACCTCGTCGAGGTGCTTCAGCCCGAGGAGGATCGAGGTGAGAGCCTGTCCCGTCTCGTCGTGGAGCTCGCGTGCCAGCCGCGCGCGCTCGAGCTCCTGCGCGTCGACGACCCGCCGCAACGCGTCGCGGCTGACGCGCTCGGACAGGTCGACGGCGATCGCGGCGCGCGCCACGAGGGACTCCGCGAGGCGCACGTCGTCCTCGTCGAAGTGCGTGTCGCCGCCCTGCCGGTCGTGCACGGCGACAACGCCGAGCGGCTTCCCGCGCACCGAGAGCGGGAGGTACATGGCCGACGTGATGCCGAGCTCGCGCGCGACCCGCTGGTCGACCTCCGGGTCGTCCACGACCGCGTCGACCCGCTCGCTCGAGCCTCGCTCGAGGACGCGGCCGATCTTCGTCGAGCCCGCCTCGAGCCGCAGCCCTACGAGGTCGTCGCCACCCGCCGCCGCGGCCACCGCGAGGCCGCCTTCACCGTCCGGCAGCGCGATGAGCACGATGCGAGCCTCGACCAGCTCCTGCATCCGCCGCGCCACGAGGTCGAGCAGTGGCTCGAGCTCCACCTCGGAGGCGAGGGCGTTCCCGATCTCGTTGAGGCTCTCGAGCTGGCGCAGCCACCTCGTCGACGACTCGTACAGCCGCGCGTTCTCGATCGCGACCGCGGCCTGCGCGGCGAAGAGCTGGGTCAGCTCCTCGTCGGCGGCCGAGAAATCCGCCCCGTCCGCCTTCTCCGTCAGGTAGAGGTTGCCGTACGCGACGCCGCGGAGGACGATCGGGACGCCGAGGAACGTCCGCATCGGAGGATGGTTCGGCGGAAACCCGACCGATCGCGGGTCGTCGGCGATGTCGCGGAGACGCAGGGGCTTCGCCTCTCGGATGAGGACGCCGAGGATGCCCAATCCGCGCGGCACGTCGCCGATCGCGGCCCGCGCCTCGTCGTCGACCCCGGTCGTGAGGAATCGCTCGAGGCTCCGCCCGCCGCGGCCGATGACGCCGAGCGCCGCGTAGCGCGCGCCGGTGAGCTCGGCCGCGGTGTCGACGAGCCGCTGGAGGAGCGCGTCGAGCGAGAGCTCGGAGTTGAGCGCGATCCCCGCGTGGACGAGGGTGCGCAGCCGCTCGAGCTCGTCCCGTGGCCCGGTTGTCGGCGTCCCCGGCGTGCTCGTCTGCTCCGACACACCGCCGTTTCTAGCAGCGGCGCGGCCGGACGCCTACGCCGCACGCTCGAGACGGGCGCGGCCGGCGGCCCGTACGCCCAGGACCTCGAGCGCCAGCGAGCCGCGCGGCGTCTCGACCTCGACGACGTCGCCCTTGCGACGGCCGGCGAGCGCCCTCCCGACGGGTGCCGCGACCGAGACGCGCCCGTTGCCGACGTCGACCTCGAGGGCGCCGACGAGCTCGTACTCGGCGGTCTCGCCCGTCTCCACGTCGCGGACGCGGACGCGGGTGCTCAGGCCGGCGACGCCGCCGCGCGTCGGCGCAACGACGCGCACCTGGGCGAGCTGGTCCTCGAGGACGGCGATCCGCCGCTCGAGCTGCGCATGCTCCTCGAGCACGTCGAGGAGGGCGGGGTTGTCGGCGACGTCGCCGTCGAGCCGCGCGTCGCGGAGTCGTTCCACCAGGTCGCGCCGGCCTTCGTCCCGCAGCGAGTCGAGCTGGGCCCGCAGCTGCTCGTAGCCGTCGGCCGTGATCAGCAGGCCGTCGTCGGCGATCTCGGTGCGCGTGGCGCTCACGGCAGGCTCCTCTCGACTCCGGGACAAATCGACGGGGTCAGACGTTCGACCCCGTGACCCCATGGTGGCCGCGCGCCCGCGGCGGCGCCATGGGGTCGTGGCCCCATCCGGCAACGTCGCCGCTACCGTCGCGGATGACGATGAGCGGGCTCTTCTGGCGCGTTTTCGCGGTGAACGCCTGCTTCCTGGCGCTCGTCGCCGTGCTCCTGATCGTCACCCCCGTGACTATCAGCGCACCGATCGCGGTCACCGAGGCCGCGCTCGTCGTGCTCGGTCTCTCGATCGCGCTCCTCCTGAACGCGATCCTCCTGCGTCGGGTCTTCACACCGCTCGAGCGGCTCGTTCGCCGCATGCAGGTGGTCGACCCTCTCCGGCCCGGGGAGCGCCTCCCGGTCGAGCGCGACGACGAGATCGGGCGCGTCGTGGGAGCATTCAACGGCATGCTCGACCGCCTCGAGAGCGAGCGCCGGGAGAGCGCCACGCGCGTGCTCGCCGCACAGGAGGCCGAGCGCCTCGGCATCGCCCGCGACCTCCACGACGAGGTCGGCCAGGTGCTGACCGGCGTGCTGCTGCACCTCGGCGCGATCGAGGCGGAAGGGTCGGCGCGGAGCGACTCGCTCGAGGAGGCGCGCGGGTCGGTGCGCCGTGCGCTCGAGGAGGTGCGGCGAATCTCGCGCGAGCTCCGGCCCGAGATGCTCGAGGAGCTCGGCCTCGTGAGCGCACTCACGGAGCTGACCAGGGCGTTCGCCCGGACGTCGGGCGTGGAGGTCGAGCGGCGCTTCCGCGAGGCCCTGCCGCAGCTCGCTCCGGCGACGGAGCTCGCCGTGTACCGGGTCGCGCAGGAGAGCCTCACGAACGTCGCCCGTCACGCGAACGCGACGCGGGTCGAGATCGCGCTGGAGGCGGCAGCATCCGGCGTCGTCCTCCGCGTCCGCGACGACGGTCGCGGCCTCGACGGGGCGAGGGAGGAGCACGGCGGCCTCCGCAGCATGCGCGAGCGCGCGGTGCTCGTCGGAGGGGCGCTTGCCGTGCGCGATGCGCGCGGCGGGGGCGTCGAGGTGCGGCTCGAGGTGCCGGCTCTCGATCCCGCCGTCGTCGCGAAGGACATCTAGTGTCGATCCCGCTCGTCACGCGGATCCTGATCGCAGACGACCACGCGCTCGTCCGCTCCGGTCTGCGGAAGGTGCTCGACGCGCAGCCCGACCTCGAGGTCGTCGCGGAGGCCGCCGACGGCGCGGAGGCGGTGGAGCGCGCCCTCGCCGAAGACGTCGATCTCGCGATCCTCGACGTCTCCATGCCGCGCTTGACGGGCATCCAGGCGGCCGCCGAGCTGCAGCGCCGGAAGCCGGAGATTCGCGTGCTGATGCTCTCGATGCACGACAGTGAGCAGTTCCTCTACGAGGCGCTCAGGGCCGGCGCCTCCGGCTACGTGCTCAAGTCGGGCGCCGACACGGACATCGTCGACGCCTGTCGTGCGGCGATGCGCGGCGACTCGTTCCTCTACCCCTCGGCCGTGACGACGCTCGTGCGCGATTACGTCGAGCGGGGCGGCCGCGGCGACGAGCCCTTCGACATCCTGACGCCGCGCGAGCTCGAGGTGCTGAAGCTGATCGCCGAGGCATTCTCCAACAAGGAGATCGCGCAGAAGCTCGTGATCAGCGTGAAGACCGTCGAGCGGCACCGCCAGAACATCCTCGACAAGCTCGGGATGCGCGACCGCGTCGAACTGACGCGCTACGCCATCCGCCGCGGCCTGATCCAGCCGTAGGGATCGCCGGTTCGCGCGCACGTCCTCACAGGAACTCCCGCTCGCGCTACCATGCTTAACCGGTCAACCGACGACGAGAGGACGAGACGGCTCACCGATGGCGGAGCGGGCGAACACGGCACGCAGGGCGACGATCAGCGACATCGCCCGGCTCGCAGGCGTCTCGAAGGGCGCGGTCTCGTACGCGCTGAACGGCCGGCCGGGTGTCTCGGCCGACACGCGCGATCGCATCCTCGCGATCGCCGAGGAGCTCGGGTGGTACCCGAACCGTGCCGCGCGCGCGCTTTCGGCGGCCCGCGCGGACGCCTGCGGCCTCCTGCTCGCGCGACCCGCGAACACGCTCGCGCTCGAGCCGTTCTTCATGGAGTTCATCGCCGGCGTCGAGTCGGAGCTGTCCGCGCACTCGGTCGCGCTCCTCATCCAGCTCGTCGACGACGTGCAGGACGAGATCGCGGTCTACCGGCGCTGGTGGGGCGAGCACCGCGTCGACGGCGTCCTCGTCGTCGACCTCCGGATCGACGACCCGCGCATCGACGCGCTCGTCTCGCTCGGCCTCCCCGCCGTCGTCGTCGGCGGCCCGGTCGCGGGGGGAACGCTGCCTGCGGCCTGGCACGACGAGGCATCGGCGGTGATCGAGGCCGTCCGCTACCTCGCCGCTCTCGGCCACGAGCGGATCGCGCAGGTCGCGGGCGTCGAGGAGTTCGCCCACACGCGCGAGCGCACGAGGGCGTTCAGGGCCGTCGTCGAGGAGCTCGGCCTGGAGGGCGAGACGGTGAGCACGGACTACAGCCCCGAGCGCGGTGCGCGCGTCACGAGGAAGCTGCTCTCGTCGTCCTCGCCCCCGAGCGCGATCATCTTCGACAGCGACCTGCTCGCCGTCACCGGGCTGGGCGTCGCCCGTCACATGGGTGTCTCCGTCCCGGACGAGGTCTCGATCGTGAGCTGGGACGACTCGCTCATCAGCCAGGTCGTGCACCCGCCGCTGACGGCCGTCACCCGCGACATCCAGGCCTACGGCGTCGCCGCGACGAGGCAGCTCCTCGCCGTCGTGGAGGGCAAGGCGACCGGTGACGTCGAGACGCCGCGCGGCGAGCTCACGGCGCGCGGGAGCACGGGCCCGCTGCGTTCGGCGGCGTAGTCGAAACGCGAGCTTGCGGATAACTCCGCACGTCGCGCGGATTCCTACGCTTGACACTTAACCGGATAAGTGATGAGATCCGGCGGGTCCTGTGATGCAACGCCGCAGCGGAGGGCACGGTCGAGCGTGACACCTGAGAGCGGAGCCGTCTGGATCGGCGCGAACTTCTGGTCGCGCGCGGGCGGTCCGCGGATGTGGAGCCGCTACAACGCCGCCGTCGTCCGCGAGGAGCTCGCCGTCCTCGCCCGTCACGGATGTACGGTCACCCGCTCGTTCTGCTTCTGGGCCGACTTCGTCCCGGACGTCGAGCGCCTCGACGAGGACGTCCTTGCGCGGTTCACCGACTTCCTCGACGCGCACGTCGAGGCGGGGCTAGGGACGATCTCCACGGTCGTGGTCGGGCACATGTCGGGCGAGAACTGGGACCCGGCCTGGCGCCACGGGCGCGATCTGTACCGGGACGCGCGGCTCGTCTCCCAGCAGGCCTGGCTCGCCCGCGAGCTCGCGCGACGCTTCGGGGGCCACGAGGCCATCGTCGGCTGGCTGCTCTCGAACGAGATGCCGCTCTACGGCGGCGCCGCGGCGAGCGACGACGTCGTCGCCTGGGTGCGGGCGCTCGTCGAGGCGATCAGGGCGGCCGGTGCGACGCAGCCGATCTCGGTCGGCGACGGCGCGTGGGGGGTCGAGGTCACGGGCCGCGACAACGGCTACTCGCTGCGGGCGCTCGCGCCGCTCGTCGACTTCGTCGGCCCGCACTCGTACCCGATGCTCGACGACCCGGTGCGCCAGTCGCTCGCGCCGGCCTTCGCGTGCGAGCTCGCGGGCGGGTTCGGCAAGCCGGTCGTGCTCGAGGAGTTCGGCGTGAGCTCCGACTTCGCCGCCGACGACCATGCGGCCGACTACTACCGGCAGGTCCTGCATACGTCGCTCCTCGCGGGCGCGCGCGGGTGGCTCGCATGGAACAACACCGACTACGACGACCTCTTCGACGAGGACCCCTACCGGCACCACGTCTTCGAGATGCACTTCGGGCTGACCGACCGTTCCGGCCGCCCGAAGCCGCAGCTGCAGGAGCTCGCGGGCTTCTGCTCCCTCGTGCGCGGCCTCGAGCGGAGTGGCTGGGAACGCGTCGCCGGCGAAGCCGTCCTCGTCGTCCCGGAGGCGTTCGAGCGCGTGTTGCCGTTCACGGACGACGCCTACCGCGCCGACCTCGGCGCCGACCTCCTGCAGGCCTACGTCGCCGCGCGCGAGGCGGACCTGCCGATCGGCGTCCTCCGCGAGCGCGACGGCCTCCCCGCCACCGCACGTCTCTACCTCGTCCCCAGCGCGAAGCTGCTCACGGGTCCCGGGCTCCGCCGGTTGCAGGCCCTGGCAACCGAGGGAGCCACCGTCTACGCCTCCTACTTCGCCGGCTCGACGTCGTACCAGCGCGGGCCGTGGCTGACCTGGCTGGACGAGATCTTCGGCATCCGCCACCGGCTGCGGTACGGCCTCGTCGACGCGATCGAGGACGACGAGGTCGTCCTCGAGCTCGTCGAGGAGCTCGGCGGCCTCGGCGCCGGGACGCTGCTCCGCTTCCACGTCGCCGGCACGCCGAGCGCTCGCTCGTACCTTCCGGTCGAGCCGGCAGGAGCCCGTGTCGTGGGTGTCGACGGGCACGGCCGCCCGGCGCTCCTCCGCCACGAGCTCGGCTCGGGAACCACCTTCTTCTGCACCTACCCGCTCGAGCACATGGCCGCGCGGACGCCACGCGTCAACCCGGAGGACACCTGGAGGCTCTACGCCGCGCTCGCCTCCGTCGCCCGTGTGTCGCGCCCGGTTCGGGTCGACGACCCGCGCATCCTCGTGGGCCGGCTCCGGGGGCGCGACCACGAGACCGTTCTGCTCATCAACTGCTCGAGCGACACGGTGCAAGCCGAGCCGGTTCTGACGGGCTCGGACGCCCTCGTCCCCTCGGGGACGCTCACCATCGGCCCGTACGGCGTGGCGGTCGCCCGCCGCACGATCACCCCGACGATCCGGTCAGCGCCGGGTGGTGTCGCGGCGGTCGCCGCGAGTGAAAGGAGGGATGCGGAGCACTGACAACCGCCCACGCCGGACGTCCCACACAGGGATGGGACGCTCGCGCTCCCGACAGCTCGATACGAGAGAGGAAGGAACCCCGGTCATGACCGGACGAAAGACGAGAACAGGGATCGGCCTCGGGTTGGTGCTCGCGCTTGCGTGCGCCGTGGCCGTGTCCCTCGGTGCCGGCGGCGCCGGCGCCGCGCAACAGGCGCTCCCACGGGCGCAGACCTTCTACATGTCCGGCAACCAGTGGTCGCCGAACAACGACCTCAACCCTGCGAAGAACTGGGACTACATCACCGGCCTCGTCGGCTTCGCGTACGAGACGCCGTTCCGCTACGACCCCCTCAAGGACAGGTTCGTCCCCTGGCTCGCGACGGGCGGCAAGTGGACCTCGAAGAACGTCTACACGATGGCGATCCGCAAGGGCGTCAAGTGGAGCGACGGGCAGCCGATGTCTGCGAGTGACGTCGCCTACAGCTTCAACCTGCTGAAGGCTCCCACGCATCCCCAGCATCCGCTCTTCGCGGACACGGCGCTGAAGAGCGTCAAGGCGGCGGGGAGCAACGTCGTGTTCACGTTCGCCGGAACGCCCGCGTACCAGGAGTTCGACTTCTACCGCTTCAACGTCGCGGTCGTTCCGCAGCACGTCTTCAAGAGCTACTCGACCACCGACATCACGACGGGGAACCTCGAGAAGGGGAAGATCGTCGGGACGGGCCCGTACCTCTATCAGTCGGGCATCGGCGCGACCTCGAACTCGGTCGTGTGGAAGAAGAACCCGGGCTGGTGGGCGACGTCGGCTCTCGGCCTCAAGGTCGGCCCGCAGTACGTCGTCGACATCAAGAACGGCACCAACGCCGCAGCCCTGTCGAACCTGCTGGCAGGGAACATCGACCTGTTCAACAACTTCGCACCGAAGACGGCGATCAAGGGCAAGTTCAAGACGTACTTCTCGAACACGCCCTACCACCTCGGCGCGAACACCACCTGGCTGTTCCCGAACACGACGAAGAAGCCGCTCGACGACCCGCAGTTCCGCAAGGCGCTGGCGAACTCGATCAACATGGGTCAGATCATCGACAAGGCCTACCAGGGCCTGGTCAACAAGGCGAGCCCGACGGGCCTGCTGCCGATCTGGAACAAGTGGATCGACAAGAAGGTCGTCGCGCAGAACGGCTTCTCGTACCGGCCGGCCCTGGCGAAGTCGATGCTCGCGGCCGCAGGCTACAAGGACACGAACGGCGACGGATTCGTCGAGAACAAGGACGGGTCGAAGATCGACCTCTCGATCATCGTCCCGAACGGCTGGTCCGACTGGATGACCGCGATCCAGGTGATCTCGGAGAGCGCCAAGCAGGTCGGCATCAAGATCACGCCGAGCTATCCGGAGTACGCGACGCTGACCGACGATCGCGGGCACGGGCGCTTCGACCTGCTGCTCGGCAACGATCGGCAGATGAGCAACACGCCGTGGACGTACTACCAGTACATCTACAACCTGCCGATCGCCGACAACCAGACGACGATGAACTACCAGCGGTACACGGACCAGGCGGCGTTCAACCTCACCCAGAAGCTGAACCGGACTCCCTCGACCAACACGAAGGCGTACCAGACGATCCTGACGAGCCTGCAGAAGCGGTTCCTGCAGACCCTGCCGGCGATTCCGCTCTGGTACAACGGCATGTGGTCGATGGTCAACACGCAGTACTGGACTGGCTGGCCGTCCGCGACGCGTAACCAGTTCACGCCCAGCTCGTGGCGGAACTACTGGCAGATGACGAGCATCGACATGCTCACCCACCTCCGGCCGACGAAGGCGGAGTAGGGCGAGGCGTGCCGAACGGATGACATGACCGGGCAGTCCCCCTTCCGGCTCGACACCGGAGGGGGGGCTACCTCGGATCCGTCGACCGTGCCGAGAGGAGTCTGACGTGCTGCGCTACCTGGCGCGGAAGGTCGTGGTCTATCTCCTGACCTTCTTCGTCGCCGTGACGATCGACTGGGCGATCCCGCGCTTCATGCCGGGCGACCCGGTCGATGGGCTCCTCTCGCGGATGCACGCGCAGCCGTCCGCCGAGGAAGCGCTGTCCGGCTACTACACGGAGGCGTTCGGCTTCGACGTCCCGATCTGGAAGCAGTACCTGAACTTCTGGGCGGCGCTCCTGCACGGCGACCTCGGCCGCAGCATCCAGAACTTCCCGACGTCGGTGTCGGAGCTCATCCTCGGTGCGCTGCCCTACACGCTCGCGCTCCTCGTCCCTGCGATCCTCCTGAGCTTCTGGGCCGGCAACAAGGTCGGCGCGATGGCCGCCCGGCGAAAGGCGCTCGACAACACCGTGCTTCCCGTCGGGTACGTGCTCACCGCGACGCCGCAGATGTGGCTCGGCGTCGTGCTCGCCTGGGTCTTCGCG
>JBKPNM010000152.1:0-34055 GCA_046732615.1 Actinomycetota bacterium
ATCATGAAGAGCCTTCTGTCGGACGTCGAGATCCGCGCGGAGGAAGAACGCACGACTGTCTGTTTGCGAATGAATCGAGCGGAAGGCAAGTCATAACGTGGGCAAAGTGATGTAGCTCACTCGACTCGTCCGCCCAAGGCCGCGTGCGCAACCGAGCGGCGAAGCAATTCGATCTCTGGGACCCCGCGCATAGGGAGTGCGAGGCAACATCACCCGGACGTTCGCCCGTAAAGGAGCATCGAGCCCTGTTGGCGACGGGGCAAGCGGCTCGTGGCCCGAACGTGGCCAAACGCCCTGAAAGACGACGGCTTGGCCACGTACCTGCGAGCGTCGAATCCTTGTAGCCAAGCCACTTCTCGACGGCAACCCCCACTTGTCTGAGTAGCCTGGGGGACTAGGTCAGGCGAGGCAGACCGAACAGCGTGCATCCCTGATCAGTACTGGGATCCAGCCCTATCCGAGCCGCAGTGTTGTTCCGTCTGAACCCCGTTCTGTGGTCACAGACGTGTGAACGGAGCCGTTCTCGAGGCGTCTTCTGCGCGTCCGCCCGGGAGCCGTCTGACCTCGAACCACCGGCGGCCACGAAGCTCTCCGTCATCGTCGGTAAGGCGGCGATCAGCGCCCCTCACTGCTCGATCTGTTGAAGCCGGAGCTTGGACGGCGTCGACATGACCGGTCACTTCCCACGAGGGAGAACGTGCAGAGCGGCTTCGGCGTCCTCGACGAGGATGGCGGGTGTCCACTCGCAACCGTGTTAGTGTGGATTTGGCTCGCCGTAACCGCTCGGCGAGCATCTTTTCCGGCCTAGCAACTGGTCGGCGTTGTGGCTGACGCGAATCGTTGGTCAGTCCAATAAACGCAGACGTTGGGAGCCCGACCATGTCGCCGGATGATGTCGTTCTTGGAAGTCAGGCGTTACGGACCGCTCGACGCTGTTGCCGGGGGACTCATCTGCGCCGAGGGACGGCCCTGCGTGATGGCATGCCGGTTCTGGCCCGTCATCCATCACGGAGCGCCGGGTAGCCGACGCTGCTGCGACGCCACCCTTGGAGGTTGAAATGCTCACTTCGTCAATCGGCTGGTGGCTTGCGTCGATCGTGTTCCTCGCGATCTGGGTGATGATCGAGACATCGCCTGAAAGCGCGTTACACGCAGTCAAATCGACCAAGCCAAAGGAGAAATGACATGTCAGAAGTGACCTCCGGCCTCGAAGAGGCGGCTGCGACAATGCGTCGTCCGACCCCGCTCGACCCGTACCCAGAGCCCCGTCTTCTCGAAGAGGGTGGTGACGAGAAGGCGTATCCGCCGGAGCTCGGTACGGACGCGATCGCTGTTCTGGAGGGGCGTACCTTCTTTCTCTCCGATGCGCTCGGTGACGTGCCGGCCGGCTCCGTGGGCGGCCTCGTTCACAACGACACGCGTTTCCTTAACCGATGGGAGATGAGTCTCGAGGGGCGACCCCTGTCGCTCCTCAAGTCCCGCGCGGTCGACTACTACTCGGCCGCGTTCTACCTCACGAATCCTCAGATCGGGGGTCTGCAACCAAACACGATCGCAGTGCGCCGCTTCCGCTTTGTTGGGAGCGGACTGCTCGAGCAGCTCGCCGCCGTCAACGCTGGACTCGAGGCGGCGAGGTTCGAGTTGCGGTTGTCGTGCGGCACGGACTTTGCCGACTTGTTCGAGATGAAGAGCGTCGTCCGCGACCGCAGCGAGCAGATTTCGTGTGAGCCCGGTTCTGACGGTCGGTCGATGCGGTTCTCGTACGAGGTACCCGGATTTCGGGCGGCTTGCACCGTGCGCGTGGTGCGTAGCCGCATCTTGGACACTGCGTCGTTCGAGGAACTCGCCGACGCTGCAGTGCGCGTCGAGGGCGACCACCTCGTCTGGGAGCTCGAGCTCGCGCCTCGGCAGATGCTCGCAACTCTCGTGCGGGTCGAGCTCGAGTTGAACGACGCCGTGCTCGAGCCGATGCACGAGGACTTCGGGGAACAGCAAGAGGCTTCGGAAGGGGCGCTGACGCAGTGGCTAGACGCAGTGCCCCTGTTTGAGTCAGACAACGCCGCTCTCAAGTCCGTCTTCGACAAGTCGATCGTCGACCTTGCGGCACTTCGGATCGAAGGGACCGTCGCCGCCGAGTCCTACGTGCTGCCGGCCGCAGGGCTCCCGTGGTTCATGACGCTCTTTGGACGAGATACCTTGATCACGTCCCTCCAGACCCTCTGGGTGGGTCCCGATCTCACCCGCGGCGCCCTCCATCTGCTCGGGGAGCTGCAGGGAACCAAGGAGGACGAGTTCCGCGACGAAGAGCCGGGCAAGATCCTGCACGAGATCCGCCAGGGCGAGCTGACCGTACTCGGCGAGAAGCCTCACAGCCCGTATTACGGAACCGCGGACGCGACGCCATTGTGGCTCATCTTGCTCTCGGACTACTGGCGCCTCACCGACGATCACCTGTTCGTTCGCGACCGCTGGCAGCGCGTCGTGGCCGCACTCGAGTGGATCGACCGCTCTGGCGACCGCGACGGGGACGGATACGTCGAATATGGAACGCGGTCGTCGGAAGGCCTGGGCAACCAGTGCTGGAAGGACTCCTGGGACGGTATTCAGTTCGAGGACGGCCGCATTCCGTTCCTGCCGATTGCCGCGTCGGAAATTCAGGGATACGTCTACGACACGAAGATGCGCGTCGCCGAGCTTGCCGAGCGGATCATGGGCGACACCACGCTCGCGGACCGACTCGAGCGCGAGGCCGAGGAGCTGTTCACCCGGTTCAACCGCGACTTCTGGTCGGAGGAGCGCGGCGGCTACTACGTCGTCGGTCTCGATGGGGACAAGCAACCCATCGACTCGCTCACGTCGAACATGGGTCACCTCCTGTGGTCGGGCATCGTCCCGGAGGAGCGCGCGCGTACGATTGCCGACCACCTCCTATCCGAGGGCATGTTCAACGGTTGGGGTGTGCGCACGCTCTCGCGTCAGGAGCGCGGTTTCAATCCGGTCGGCTACCACACCGGCACGATCTGGCCACACGACAACGCGATCATCGCCCTCGGACTCGCGCGCTACGGATTCCGTGACGAGGCAAACCGGATCGCACTCGCGCAAATCGAAGCCGCGACCCACTCGAACTTCCGCCTCCCCGAGGCGTTTGCGGGCTTCGACCGGGTTATCAGCGGATTCCCAGTTCCGTACCCAACTGCCTGCAGCCCGCAAGCATGGGCGACCGGCGCACCTTTCGTCTTCATCAAGGTCATGCTCGGCCTCGAAGCGCACGACCGGGAAATCCACCTCGACCCCCATGTGCCCGACGAGATCGGGCGGATCCAGATCCGCAAGATGCCTGCCTTCGGGACCCACTGGGATGTCGAAGCGAACGGAGGACGGGGTTTCGTGCGGCTCGCTCGCTGAGCGTCGGCTTGCCGCCCCACGGCCGTCCCGACCCGGATGAGGGCCAGATCCCCGACCCGACTGACTCTGAACGTCGTCAGGTCACGACCGCGATGCAAGGAGGACACAATGTCGACCGCAACGATGAGTGCCGCCCGACTGACGGACGAACAACTCGGCGAGCTGCTCGAGCTCGTGAAGGGCGCAGACAGCGTCGAGCTGAAGCTGACCATCCCCGAGTCGAGTCAGCGCTCGACCGTAGCCGCGCTCGAGATGGATCCGCTCGATGCGCAGATCAGGCAGGTCTTCTTCTTCGAGACCCCCGAGCTCGCGCTCAACAAGGCGGGCGTCGTCGTACGCGCGAGACGGGTCCAGGGCAAGGGCAACGACTCCGTCGTGAAGCTGCGCCCGGTCGTGCCGGCTGACCTCCCGGAAGAGCTCCGGGAATCTCCCAACCTGGGCGTCGAGGTGGACGCGTTGCCGGGAGGGTTCGTGTGCTCGGCGTCGTTCAAGGCGAAGCTCCCACCCACGGCGGTTCGAGACACGATCCTCGGCGGAAAGCCACTTCGGAAGCTCTTCTCCAAGGAACAGCGGGCGTTTTTCACCGCCAACGCACCCGAGGGCATCCAGCTCGACGAGCTCTCGGTCATGGGCCCGATCTTCGTGCTCAAGCTGAAGTGGAGACCACTCGAGTTCGGGCGGCCACTCGTCGCCGAGCTCTGGCTCTACCCCGACGGCTCACGGATCCTCGAGCTTTCGACGAAGTGCACGACGACCGAGCCGATGCAGGTTGCGGCGGAGGCACGCGCGTTCCTGGCGATGAAAGGCGTCGAACTCTCGGGCGAGCAGCAGACGAAGACGAAGACAGCTCTCGAGTTCTTCGCGAAGGAGCTCACGGTGGAGTGCGCCTAGTGAGCCGCGACTTTCTGCGTGTCGGTTCGCACACGGGGAATCCCTACCTCGGAGCTGTTGTTCGCCGGATCCGCCTCCCCCTTGAGCTAGCGCCCGACTTGCTTCCCTCGGAGGTGTCTGCCAGGTGAATGAGGTTCCGGTCGCCCCCAGCCATGCCCCGGTTCTCCAGCGTTCGGTCGCTGCGGCGCGAGCCCTGATCCTTCCGCTCGCGCTCGCTCAGTTCATCTGCAGCTTCGCTGGCTCGAACATGAACGTCATGATCACGGACATCAGCGACGACCTGGACACGACCGTCAAGGGCGTGCAGACTGCGATCACGCTGTTCCTGGTGATCATGGCCGTCCTCATGATCCCCTGCAGCAAGCTGACCGAGCGCTGGGGCCGCAAGCGCTGCTTCACCTGGGGCCTGATGCTCTACGGCGCCGGAGCCCTGATGAGCGCGGTCTCGCCGAACCTCGGGGTGCTGATCCTTGGCAACTCGGTGCTCGAGGGCGTCGGCACTGCGCTCCTGATCCCACCGGTCTACATCCTCGCGACGCTGTGGTTCACCGACCTGACCTCGCGCGCCTGGGCCTTCGGGGTGATCAGCGGGCTAGGGGGTATCGGCGCCGCGGCAGGGCCCCTGCTTGGAGGCTTGATCACCACGGCGATCAGCTGGCGCGCCGCGTTCGTCTTCCAGGCTGTAGTCGTCACGGTGATCGTCCTGCTCAGCCGCCGCCTCGAGGATCCGCTCAAGGCCGATCCGACCCGCCCCTTTGACGCAATCGGGGCGATCCTGTCGGCGGTCGGCATGTTCTGCATCGTCGTCGGGATCCTTCAGGCCGGCAGCAACAACGGCCTCATGGCGATTCTCCTAGTGGTCGGCGCGCTCTTCCTGCTGGCGTTCTTCCTCTTCATTCGCTCCCGCGAGCGGGCCGGGAAGGAGGCCCTGCTCTCCACCGGGCTGTTCAAGAACCGGACGTGCAACCTCGCGCTCCTCACCCAGAACATCCAGTGGCTGGTGCTCCTGGGGACGTCGTTCGTCGTCTCCGTCTATCTGCAAGAGGTTCGCGGCTACAGCGCGATCAAGACGGGCGTCGTCTTCACCGCGGCGACGCTCGGCATCCTCGCATCCTCCCTCGCCGCCGAGCGCCTCGCCAAGCGGTTCCCGCAGAAGACGTTGATCGTCACCGGCTTCGCCGTCACCATCGCCGGGATCGTGCTCCTGCTCGGCCTCGTCCGTGCCTCGGACAGCATCTGGGCGTTCGTACCCGGCCTGGCGCTCATCGGCCTCGGGGTCGGCGTGATGCTCACCCCCTCCGTGAACGTCGTCCAGTCGAGCTTCGCCGAGGAGCTGCAAGGCGAGATCTCGGGGCTGTCGCGGAGCGTCTCAAATCTCGGCTCGTCGTTCGGCACCGCGATCGCTGGCACCATCCTGATCTCGGTCGTCGCGACCGGGACCACCGCGTACGCCTGGGCGATGGCTGCGCTCGCAGTGTTCGGGGTCATCGGGCTTGTGGTTGCCCTCCTCCTTCCTGGCAGACCTGGGCCGCAGACCAGTTGAGGGGATGTCGGCATGCGCCTGAGCCTTTCGATGGGCCCAAGGAGGGTGCCGTCAGCGCGACTCTGTCCGATCCGTCCAATTCGAGGAGGAGAGCTTTCAACGTGGCGAGGTCTTCGGGGGCGTCTGTGAGGTGGGAGAGCAGCAGGTCGGCGTCGCCTGGGAGGAGGTGGAGTTCGGGGGCGTTGGCGTCGATCGCTCGCAGGGCTTTCGGCTTGAATAGGGCGTTGGAACCCAGCAGGGGCGACAGGACTCGAACCTGCAACCCCCGGTTTTGGAGACCGGTGCGCTACCAATTGCGCCACGCCCCTGGGCTGCGAGGCGCAGTGTACCCCGTCCCCGCTTGTGACACTGTGTCACGAGATGCAGCGGTACGCGCTCGCCGGGCTCTTCTCGGCCATCGCCGTGTCGCTCGCGCTCGTTGCCGTCTGGGCGGCCTTCTCGGGGGGCCGCGCGTGGGTCGTCGCGCTCGGCGCGGGCGCGATCGCCCTCTGGATGGGGGATCTCGCGCGCAGAGTCTGGCCAAGATGACGGGGGAATCTGGCCGATCGATAGATGAGACAGCAGACCCACGTCGTATTCTGCTGTGGTGGTCGCGGCACCCTTCTCTTCCCGACGGACCCTTCGCAGCGGATGAGCACGATCTCCGGGGGGGACACGCAGGCGCTGTGGCACGACTACCGCGCCACGCGCGACCAGGCAGTCCGTGACCGCCTCATCCTGACGTATGCCCCGCTCGTCAAGTTCGTCGCGGGACGTCTCGGCTCGAGCCTGCCGTCGCACGTCGACGAGCAGGATCTCGTCTCGTATGGGCTGCTCGGGCTGATCGGAGCGATCGAGCGGTTCGACCCCGCGCGGGAGATCAAGTTCGAGACGTATGCGATCGCCCGCATCAAGGGCGCGATCATCGACGAGCTCCGCTCGCTCGACTGGGTGCCGCGCTCGGTGCGGGCGCGCGCACGCGAGATCGAGCGCGCGATCGTCGACCTCGAGCGGAGCCTGATGCGCGCGCCGACCGACGCCGAGATCGCCGCCAAGGTCGGCATCTCGGAGGACGAGCTCGAGAAGAGCCTGTCCGACATCTCGCGCTCGTCGATGGCCGCGCTCGACGAGCTCTGGAGCCCTCAGGGCGGAGGCGACCAGGTCGCCCTCATCGACACGATCGAGGACCCGGCGGGCGCCGACCCGGAGTTCTCGCTCGAGCAGACGGAGCTCAACGAGGCGCTCGCGGAGTCGATCGCGCGCCTTCCCGAGCGCGAGAAGCTCGTCGTGACGCTCTACTACTACGAGGAGCTGACGCTGCGCGAGATCGGCGAGGTGCTCGGCGTGACCGAGTCGCGCGTCTCGCAACTCCACACGAAGGCGGTGCTCCGCCTCAAGGCGCGCCTCTCCGGCGGCGTGCGCCAAACCGCGGACGCCTGAGCCCGGGTTACTCCGGTGCCTCGACGGCGAGGCGCCAGTGCGTCGCACCCTTGACGTCGACCCTGACCGTCACGCTGCGATCGTGATCGGACACGTCGGCGAGGATCACCGACTCGCCGGCCCGGAGCTTCGTCCGGCCCTGCTCGTCGCCCGACCACGAGACGTCGAGCTTCCCGCCCCACAGCCCGAGCGGCGACGTGTCCTCGGTCGTGAGGACGAGACGCGAGCCGGCCGGGATCGACATCGTCTGCCGGGGTGCATCCTCCGTCGACTCGACCTGCGACTCCGTCTCCCAGCGCGGCTCGCGCGCGACGACGATGGTCACCGTCGAGCCGAGAGGCGTACGCGAGCCCGGCGCGGGGGTGACGCGGAGGATGGTCCCGGGTGCGACGCTCGTCTCCGGCTCCTTTTCGATCGCCGGCGAGAATCCCGCGTCGCGCAGCGCCTCGGCCGCGGCATCTGCGTCGAAGCCGTCGATGCTCGGGACGAGCCGCTTCGGGGGGCCCGTCGAGACCACGAGCTGCACGTGCGCGGGGCGCTTCACGCGAGTCCCCTCTTCCGGGTCGGTCTGGACGGCGTGCCACGCCTCGATCTCGGTCGAGGGCGCGTATCGCCGTGAGGGCGTGTAGCCGTTCCGCTCGAGGAGCGCGAACGCGGCCGCACCCTCGAGGCCCGAGACGGACGGGACGTCGGCGTACGCACTGCCCTTGCTCACGGAGACGAGGAGTGCGCCGTTGTCCGGGATCCGCTTCCCCTCCGGCGGGTCCTGGGCGATGATCGCGCCGGCCGGCGCCGACTCGGAGTACGAGCGATCGACGATCTTCACCTTCGGCACCGGAAGGCCGTCGTCTTTCGCCCGCTTCGTCACCTCGGCGGTCGCGCCCTTCAGCTGCATGCCGACGACGTCCGGCGCGCTCACGCCTGAGGGATCGTCGCCCGCGACCGCGTAGACGCCTCCACCCGCGAGACCGAGCGCGACGACGAGCGCCGCGACCGCGGCGACGAGCCTTCCGCGGTGGAACGCCGTGTGCGATCGGACCTGACTCACGATCGTGGCAGGCGCGCGCGCGATGCTCGCCGACGCCTGCACGATCGTCGCGGGCTCCGGGAGGACGCGCGTGACGAGCGTCGCGGCCGCGGGCAACACGCGTGTCGTGTGATCACGGGCGTCGTTCGCAGCCGGCTCGAGACCGGGAAGCGTTGCAGGATCTGCCCCCAGGGAGAGCGCGACCTCGCCGGCCTCGCCGCGCGCGGACGGCACGCGGTCGAGAAGCCGATCGACGAGCGCCACTGCGTCGGTAGGCGCCGTGGGCCCGGCGATCGCCAGCGAGGGTGCAGCCTCGTGCGCGCGGCGCAGGCCGGTCGCGAGCCGGTCCTCGCCCTCGAACGGCATTCGCCCGGAAAGCAGCCGGAAGAGCACGCACCCGAGCGCGTAGAGGTCGGTCGCGGGGCCCGTTGGGTCGCCGGCGGCCTGCTCGGGCGCCCAGTACTCGGGCGTCCCCGCGAGGATCCCCGAGATCGGCGCGCTGCGGGACGACCGCGCGAGGCGTGCGAGGCCGAAGTCCGTGACCACCACGCGCCCGGTGCCGCGCTCGACGAGGACGTTCGCGGGCGTCAGGTCGCGGTGGACGACGCCGCGCGCGTGCGCGTGGGCGAGCGCCGCGGCGACGGGGGCGCAGTACCTGCGCGCCTCGTCCCATCCGAGTGCTCGCCCGCGGATGATCGTGTCGAGCGCGTCGCCCTCGACGAGCTCCATCACGAGCACGGTCTGGCCGTCGTGCTCCAGGACGTCGTACAGGCGGACGACGTTCGGGTGCTCGAGGCGTGCGAGGGCGGCGGCCTCGCGCTCGAACCGCTCGCGAAGCTCGGGATCGTCGGCGACCCACGGATGGAGCACCTTGAGCGCCACCTCGCGGCCGAGCCGCTCGTCGCGGGCGCGCCAGACCACGCCCATGCCGCCGCGCCCCAGCTGCTCGCGGAGGCGGTACCGGTTGGCGACGATGTGGTCGACGTCCTGCACGAGCGGCACCTGCCCGGGGGTGCCCGGGGCGGTCTGGAAGCTACTCCTGCCCCGTTCGGAGATCGTTAACGCGCTCCTGCGACGGTCGTAGACTCGGCGCGTGGCGGTCTGTGCGCAGTGCGGGCGCGAGAGCCCCGACGACTTCGTCTTCTGTCCCGGCTGCGGCGCGGCCCTCGCCCGGGTCCCCGCGCGCGAGGTGCGGAAGGTCGTGACCGTGCTGTTCTGCGACTTGACCGGCTCGACGGCGATCGGGGAACGGACGGATCCGGAGGCGTTGCGGGCGTTGATGAACCGCTACTACGACACCGCCCGCGCGGTGCTCGAGCGGCACGGCGGCACCGTGGAGAAGTTCGTGGGCGACGCCGTGATGGCGGTGTTCGGGATTCCCGTCGCGAGCGAGGACGACGCCTTGCGGGCGACGCGGGCGGCGGTGGAGCTCCGCGAGGTCGTGCGGGAGCTCGGGCTCGACGCGCGTATCGGAGTGAACACGGGCGCGGTCGTCGCCGGCGAGGGCGACACGCTCGTCACCGGCGACGCCGTCAACGTAGCCGCGCGACTCGAGCAGAGCGCGGGCGCGGGCGAGATCCTCCTCGGCGACGACAGCCTGCAACTAGTGCGCGACGCGGTGACGACCGAGCAGCTCGAGCTGACGCTGAAGGGCAAGTCGGGCACGGTGACGGCGCACAGGCTGCTGCACCTCGACGCGAGCGCGGTCGGCGTCGTGCGTCGGCTCGAGCGGCCGATGGTGGGCCGCGAGCGCGAGCGCGGACGGCTCCGCTCCGACTTCGAGGACGTGGTCGCGACGAGCACCTGCCGCCTGTTCACGCTGATCGGTCCGGCCGGTATCGGCAAGTCGAGGCTCGTCGCGGACTTTCTCGAGCACGTCGACGGCAGCGCCGCGGTGGCTCGAGGCCGCGCCCTCTCGTACGGGGAAGGAATCACGTACTGGCCGCTCGTCGAGATGCTCGTACAGCTCGGGATCGAGCCGTCGGAGGCGATCCGGTCATCGCCCGCCGAGACGCAGCTCGCGACACGTGCGCTCCTCGAGGATCGCGCGCGGGAGCGGCCGATCGTGCTCGTGGTCGACGACCTCCACTGGGCCGAAGAACCGATGCTCGACCTCGTCGAACACGTGGTGGACTGGTCACGCGCGGCACCGATCGTGGTGCTCTGCGTCGCGCGACCCGAGCTCCTCGACGTCAGGCCGGGATGGGGTGGCGGCAAGCTGAACGCGACGTCGATCCTCCTCGAGCCGCTCGCCGACGACGAGTCGCGCACGCTGGCCGACGGCCTGCTGGCCGACGTCGAGCTCGACGACGAGACGCGGGAGCGTATCCTCGGGACGGCGGAGGGGAACCCGCTCTTCCTCGAGGAGATGGCCGCGCTCGCGCGGGACGCGCGCGGCACGGTCGACGTCCCGCCCACGATTCGGGCGCTGATCCAGGCGCGGCTTGACGCGCTCAACGACGACGAGCGCGTCGTGATCGAGAGTGGTGCAGTGGAGGGGCAGCTCTTCCACCGCGGAGCGGTGACGGCGCTCGCCCCGGCGACGCCGGCGGTGGACGTTCGCGGCCAGCTTCTCTCGCTCGTACGCAAGGAGGTCGTCCGCCCGGCACGTGCGGTCATCTCCGGCGACGACGCCTTCCGCTTCCGTCACCTGCTGATCCGGGACACGGCGTACGAGGGACTGCCGAAGGCGGTGCGGGCGGAGCTGCACGAGCGGTTCGCGGACTGGCTCGACGCGAACGTCGAGCTCGTCGAGCAGAACGAGATCGTCGGCTACCACCTCGAGCAGGCGGCGCGCTACCGCACCGAGCTCGACGCAGTGGATCCGTCGGCGGCCGAGCTGGCCCGGCGTGCGGCCGACCACCTCGCCCGGGCAGGGCGTGCTGGGCTCGAACGAGGGGATCTGCACGCGACGCAGAACCTCATGCGCCGCGCCGCGGGGCTCGCCGACGGGCCCGCTGAGCGGCGCCGCATGATTCCCGATCTCGCCGACGCCCTCATCGAGACACGGACGAACGGAGAAGAGGTCATCCGCCTGCTCGACGAGCTGGCGGCAGGCGACGAGCACGACCATGCCCTCGAAACCGTCCTGAGGATCAGAAGCGACCCAACAGGCCCGCTCGACTCGCTGCTCGCGCGACTCGACGAGTCGCACAAGGTCCTCACGGATGCCGGCGACGAGGTCGGGCTCGGCCGCGCCGAGTGTGCCCGCGCCTGGGTGTACTGGGGTGCGTGTCGCATGAGCGACGCGCACAGTGCGTGGCGCCGGGCGCGCGAGCACCTGCGGAGTGCGGGAAGCAGGATCCTCGCCCGCGACGTCGTGTTCGGGCTCTGCCTCAGCGCAGCGTTCGGGGGTTCGGACGCGAACGCGTTCCTCAGGCTTCTGGACGAACTCGAGGACGAGGCCGCCCGCGCAGGGCCTGCCACCTCCGCCTCGCTGGGCTCCTTCCGGGCCCGTTGGCGCTACGGGATGGGGGAGGGTGAGTCCGGTGCCGTGCGCGCCGCTCTGGAAGCGGAGACGGTGCTGCTCGAGCAGGTGGGAGTGGTCGACATCGCGAGTGGAACCTTCGAGCGGATCGTGATGCCGATGCTCGAGGGCGACCTCGGCGGGATGGAGGAGGGGCTGCGCTGGCGGATGGAGAGGACCGTCTCGACGCCGCTGTACCACGCGAATTCGCTCGCGATGTGGGCCGTCGGGCTGTGCATGCGCGGTGATGCCGGGCAAGCGCTCGCAGTCGTCGAGGAGGCACGCGGGCTCGCCGACCCCGACGATGTCGCAGATCAGCTCCAGCTCGACCTGGCGGAGGCGTACGCCCGTGCGCTCGCCGGCGACGGCGAGCACGCGCGGCCGCTCGTCCAGAGGGCGCGCGAACGACTTCGTGAGACGGACATGGAGGAGCCCGGGCTCCACCACGAGTTCGTCGAGGCACGCGTCCTCGTGGCGCTGGGCGACCTCGACGGAGCTCGAAGCCTCCTCGCCGGCCTCGCCGAGCGGTACGCGAGGCGGGGGCTTCGACGGTACGCCGAGCGATACCGCCGCGAGCTCGCCGCGCTCGACGGCTCCCCGTAGCGGCCCGCCCGGCCGGGACTACCATTGCCGCTGCACCCACGGAAGAGGAGGAGCGCGCGCACATGGCCGCAATCGAGCCAGGGAAGATCCGGAACGTCGCCGTCGTCGGCCATCGCGGGACGGGCAAGACGTCCCTCGTCGAGGCGCTCCTCTACCAGACGGGCGAGGTCAACCGGCTCGGGACGATCGACGCGGGCACGACGGTCTCCGACTCCGACGAGGACGAGCAGCGGCGCGCCGTCTCGATCTCGCTCTCGCTCACGCACACCGAGTGGCAGGGTCGCAAGATCAACCTCGTCGACTGCCCCGGCGACCCGTCGTTCCAGGGCGAGGCTCGCTGCGCGCTTCGCGTCGTCGAGGGAGCGCTCGTCGTCGTCTCGGGCGTGATGGGGTTCGAGGTCGGCACGGCGCGCGTCAAGAAGCTCGCCGAGGAGCTCGGCCTTGCGCGCGTGCTCGTCGTCAACATGCTCGACCGCGAGCGGGCCGACTTCTTTCGCACGCTCGGGCAGATCCAGGAGCAGTTCTCGTCGAAGTGCGTGGCGGTGCACATCCCGATCGGGTCGGAGCACGAGCTGGAGGGGATCGTCGACGTCCTCCACATGTGCGCGTACATGACCCCGGAGGGGCAGAAGGAAGCCGACCTCGTCGCGATCCCGGAGTCGATGGCCGATCTCGCACAGGAGTACCGCGAGAAGCTGCTCGACGAGGTCGTGCAGATCGACGAGGCGCTGATGGAGCGCTACCTCGAGGGCGAGGAGCTCGACCCGCACGACGTCGCCGACGCGCTCAAGCTCGGCGTCACTCGCGGTGAGGTCTTCCCCGTCGGCTGCTCCGTCGCGACGAAGAACCTCGGGACGCACGCGCTGCTCGACCTCCTCGTCGAGGGTGTGCCCTCGCCGGCCAGGCGCGGCGCGCCGTTCGAGGTCGACGGCGCCGCGACCGCCGCGTTCGTGTTCAAGACGGTCGCCGACCCGTTCGCGGGAAAGATCAACCTCTTCCGCGTCCTGAAGGGCGAGGTCACGACGGAGACGACGCTGGTGGACCACCGCGAGCACTCGAAGGAGCGCATGGGCTCGCTGCTCCAGCTGCAGGGCAAGACGACGACGCCCGCGAAGGAGTTCGGCGAGGGTGACCTCGGCGCCGTTGCCAAGCTGAAGAACGTGCAGACCGGAGATCTCCTTACGGACAAGGAGGTGTCGGTCGAGCTGCCGTCGTTCGGGTTCCCCGACCCCGTGATGAGCTTCGCCGTCACGCCGAAGATCAAGGGCGAGGAGGAGAAGGTCGCCTCCGCGATCAAGCGGCTCGCGGAGGAGGACCCGACGCTCCGCCTCCGCCGCGACCAGCAGACCGGCGAGGAGATCCTCGCGGGGATGAGCCAGATGCACGTCGAGGTCGCGCTCGAGCGCGCGAAGCGGCGGTTCGGGGTCGACGTCGAGCTGCACCAGCCGCGCGTCCCGTACCTCGAGACGATCCGCTCGGAGTCGCGCGCGCGGCACCGCTACAAGAAGCAGACCGGCGGGCGCGGGCAGTTCGGCGATTGCGAGATCGTGCTCCAGCCGATCGAGGGGCACGAGGGCTACGAGTTCGTCGACAAGATCGTCGGCGGCGTGATCCCGCAGAGCTATCGGCCGGCCGTCGACAAGGGGATCCAGGAGGCGATGCAGCACGGCGAGCTCGCGGGCGCGCCAATCCAGGGCGTGCGGGTCGAGCTCGTCGACGGCCAGTACCACAACGTCGACTCGTCGGAGATGGCGTTCAAGATCGCCGGCTCGATGGCGTTCAAGGAGGCGTACGCGAAGGCGGATCCCGTCCTCCTGGAGCCGATCATGGAGCTCGAGGTGACGGTGCCGGACGAGGCGGTCGGGGCCGTCAACGGCGACCTCAACTCACGCCGCGGCCGGCTCAACGGGATGGAGCCCGCGGCGGGCATGACGACGATCAAGGCCGAGGTGCCGATGGCAGAGCTCCTCACCTACTCGCAGTCGCTCACGTCGATGACGGGAGGGCGCGGTGACTACGCCATGCACCTCCTGCGCTACGAGCAGGTGCCGACGCACGTAGCGCAGAAGATCGTCGACGAGACGAAGCGCTCGCGCGAGGCGGCGACGGCGTAGCCGGTCGTCGTCCGGTGTCCGACTTGAAGTCGGACACCACGCGCCCCAGCATGCGCGGTTTTTTCCACAGCTGTGGATTCGTCGGCGCGGGGCTATAGTGGCCGCTGCGATGCGGGTCACCAAGGCCAACGTCACGCGGGTCTGCGCGGTCTGCGAGCGAACGCTCCTGATGGGCGAGCAGACGCTCCGGTACTCGCCAGACGGCCACGAGTTCGTCGACGTCTGCACGCTCTGTAGCGAGGTCGCGCTCGACTCGGGCTGGGTCCGCGAGGGCCACGCCGTGTCTCCGGCTCTGCAACAGGTCCCGCGGCGGCGCCGTCAGAAGACGCTCTGGCAGGCTCTCCTCGGCGCGCGTGAGGAGGAGGCCGAGCCGGTCGTCTCGGACCCGATCCTGCGGCGCCTGTCCGACGAGGAGCTGGGGCTCGTCGAGGCGGCGGACCTCTTCAACCAGTCCGACTTCCGGCGCACGGTCGCCGGCGTCGCGAAGAGCCTCGGCGAGCCGAAGGTCTCGATCGTCCCGTTGGCGGGTGTCAACGCGGAGACCGTGCTGACGTTCGCGTGGGACATCACCTGGTACCAGTACCGCGTCACGCCCGACGCGGCCCAGCCGGTGCGGATCGCCGACCGCGGTCACGACCTCGCCGAGGTCGAGCCCGCCTACGCGCAGTGGAACGCGCGCTTCGACGACACGGGCCGTCTGGTTCCCGAGCTCGCTACGGTCTAGCCCTCGCGGCGTGGCTCGAGCCACGCCGCTGCATGGAGTGCCGCGCCTACACTGACCTCCATGGCCACGCTCGACACGTCCACGTCCGCACTCGACATGCTCGAGCGCCTCGGCGTCGACCCCGCGCTCGTCACCGACGGCGATCTCGTCGTCCGCACCCCCATCACCGGCGAGGAGATCGGGCGCGTGTCGCGGACGAGCGAGGCCGAGACGGCAGCGGCCGTCGGCCGCTCCGTCGCAGCGTTCCCCGTCTGGCGCGAGGTCCCGGCGCCACGGCGCGGCGAGCTCGTCCGGCTGCTGGGCGAGGAGCTGCGCCGCGAGAAGGAGGCGCTCGGCGCGCTCGTCACGCTCGAGGTCGGGAAGATCGCGCAGGAGGGTCTCGGCGAGGTCCAGGAGATGATCGACATCTGCGACTTCGCCGTCGGCCTCTCGCGGCAGCTCTACGGCAAGTCGATCGCTTCCGAGCGACCGGGCCACCGGCTCACCGAGACGTGGCATCCGCTCGGTCCGGTCGCTGTGATCAGCGCCTTCAACTTCCCCGTAGCGGTCTGGAGCTGGAACGCGGCGCTCGCGCTCGTCTGCGGCGACCCCGTGATCTGGAAGCCTTCCGAGCGGACACCGCTCAGCGCGATCGCGACCGTCGCGCTGCTGGAGCGTGCGGCCGACCGCTTCGGCGACGCCCCCGAGGGCCTCCACGAGCTCGTCGTCGGAGGTGCGGACCGGGCGGTGCAGCTTGCGGAGAACGAGCGCGTCCCGCTCGTTTCCGCGACGGGCTCCACCGCGATGGGCAAGGCGATCGCGCCGCGCATCGCAGCGCGGCTCGGCAAGTCGCTGCTCGAGCTCGGCGGCAACAACGCCGCGATCGTCGCCCCGAGCGCCGACCTGGACCTCGTCGTCCGCGCGGTGCTGTTCGCGGCCGTCGGGACGGCCGGACAGCGCTGCACCTCGCTGCGGCGGCTGATCGTCCACGAGTCGGTGGCCGACGAGCTCGTCGAACGACTCTCGGCCGCGTATCGGGCCGTCCCGATCGGCGACCCGCGCGAGGCCGGGACGCTCGTCGGCCCGCTCATCACCGGCGAGGCGTTCGGTCGGATGGAGGCGGCGCTCGGCCAGGCGCGCGACGAGGGCGGCGACGTGGTCGCCGGAGGGGATCGCGCGCTCGCCGACCGCTGGCCCGACGCGTGGTACGCCGAGCCGGCGATCGTCCGCATGCCGTCGCAGACGGACGTCGTCCGGCAGGAGACGTTCGCGCCGATCCTCTACGTCGTCGCCTATCGCGATCTCGACGAGGCGCTGGCGCTGCAGAACGGCGTCCCGCAGGGCCTCGCGTCCTCGATCTTCACCACCGACCTCCGGGAGGCCGAGCGGTTCCTCGCGGTCGCCGGCTCGGACTGCGGGATCGCGAACGTCAACATCGGCCCGAGCGGCGCCGAGATCGGCGGCGCCTTCGGCGGGGAGAAGGAGACCGGCGGCGGCCGCGAGTCCGGCTCGGACGCGTGGCGCGCCTACATGCGCCGCCAGACCGCGACCGTGAACTACACGGACGAGCTCCCGCTCGCGCAGGGCATCCGCTTCGACGTCTAGGCCGCCGGTCGGCTGTTACGCCTTCCGCACGCCCGTCACGACGATGTAGCGCCGCTCCATGTTGATCCCGGCGCCGTCCCGGTGGCGCTCGAAGACGTGTGTCATCGTCTCGTCCAGCTCCCGGCGGCGGTCCTCGTCGAGTGAGTTCCAGAGGACGTGCGACGGGCCGTAGCTCGTCCGGAAGAGCTCCCACATCTCCGCAGGGTCGTCGTGCTCGTGTCGCGTGTCGAGCTCCTCGAACGACAGGTCGAACGCGCCGCCGAGCATCCTCTCGACGTAGGTCTCGTCGCCCCACTGGAACGGGGATCCGGCCCCTTCGGGAGGCGTCGGCATGAACGCGGACATCCCCTCGAAGATGTCGCCGACGCCGCTGTCACGGCGCCACGCGGTGATCCCCATGCGCCCGCCGGGCTTGCACACGCGGGCGAGCTCCGTGGCGACGCGGGCGTGATCCGGCGCGAAGATGACGCCGACGGAGGACGAGACGACGTCGAAGGACGCGTCGGCGTAGTCGAGTGCCTGGCAGTCGCCGACCTCGAGCGTGAGGTCGAGCCCGAGCTCGCTCGCCTGGCGCTGCGCCGTGTCGATCAGGGTCGGAGAGAGATCCGAGCCGGTCACGAATGCCTCCTCCTCGCGGACCGGAAGCCGCGAGTATCCGCGTGCGTCGAAGCACGGTCAAGCCGGCGTGTGGACACGAGCGCCGCGCGTTGATATATCAGCGCGCGTGACCGGCAACGGCCGCGTCGGCGAGCCCCTCATCGCGGCGTCGGGGATCTGGAAGATCTTCGGGCCGAAGGCCGACCGCATCATCGGGACGTCCGACGCCGAGCTCAGCCGCTCCGAGCTGCGCGAGCAAACGGGCTGCGTCGCCGCCGTCCGGAACGTGTCGTTCGAGGTCTGGCCCGGCGAGGTGTTCGTCGTCATGGGGCTCTCTGGCTCCGGCAAGTCCACGCTCGTGCGGACGCTGATCCGGCTGATCGAGCCCACCGCCGGGACGATCCGCATCGGCGGCCAGGACGTCACCGCAGCGAGCCCCGCCGAGCTCCGGGAGCTCCGCCGACACTCGGTTTCGATGGTGTTCCAGCACTTCGGGCTCCTCGCACACCGGCGCGTGATCGACAACGTCGCGTTCGGGCTCGAGATCCGGGGGATGCCGAAGGAGGAGCGTCTCGCCCGTGCGCGCGAGCTCCTCGAGCTCGTCGGCCTCGAGGACGTCGAGAAGCAGTTTCCCGACCAGCTCTCCGGCGGCATGCAGCAGCGCGTCGGCGTCGCGCGCGCCTTCGCGACGAACCCCGTGGTGATGCTCTACGACGAGCCCTTCAGCGCGCTCGACCCCCTCATCCGCCGCGACATGCAGGACGAGGTCTGCCGGCTCCAGGAGGAAACCGGCCAGACGATGGTCTTCATCACGCACGACTTGCCGGAGGCGCTTCGGCTCGGCGACCGCATCGCGATCATGCGGGACGGCGCGATCGTTCAGCTCGGGACGCCCGAGGAGGTCGTCGGCTCGCCGGCGGACGAATACGTCGAGAACTTCGTCCGCGACGTGCCGCGGAGCCACGTCCTGACGCTGCGCTGGATCATGCGCGAGCCGCAGCCCGACGACCTTCTGGACGGCCCGCGGCTCGACGTGCGCTGCGTCGTCCGCGACGCCGTCCCGGCGCTCGCAGGAAGCGAGCTACCGGTCGTCGCCGTCGACGGCGACCGCGTCGTCGGGGTCGTCGACCGCACGGCCGCGCTCGAGGCGATCGCGGGCGAGGGCGGCTGAGCACCGTGTCCGTCGTCGCCGAGACCGCCGCCACCACGACCCCGCCGTCGCTGCTCGTCGAGCACCGTCCCTGGTGGCGTAGCCGCGTCACGCTGACGGCAGCGATCGTCGGCGTGATGCTCGTCTGCTACTTCGCCCTCAAGGCGGAGTACCCGTGGCCGGCGTCGCTGACCTGGAACACGCTGCCCACGTACCTCAACGACTTCCAGACCTGGCTCGTCGACCAGCGCAACGCCGAGAGCCCGAGCGCCGTGATCCGCGCGTTCAACGGCTTCGCGGAGTTCCTCGACAACCTCGTCAACTGGTTCACGAGCTTCCTCGGCTGGATGACGTGGGTCGGCGTGACCGTCGCCGGCGTCCTCGTCTCGCTGCGCTTCGGCGGCGTGCGCGCGGCAATCTGGGCGCTCGCGGCGTTCACGACCTTCGCCGCGAGCGGCCTCTGGGTCGAGAGCATGCAGACGCTCGCGCTGATGCTCGCCGCCGTCGGCCTCTCGCTCCTCGTCGGGATACCGCTCGGGGTCGCCACGGGCCTCTCCGACCGGTTCGAGCGCGGCATCACCCCGGTGCTCGACGCGATGCAGATCATCCCCGCGTTCGCCTACCTGATGCCCGTCGTGATCCTCTTCTCCGTCGGGCCGGGCGCGGCGGTCATCACGACGATGATCTACGCGATCCCGCCCGCGATCCGCATCACCGCGCTCGGCATCCGCGGCGTCCCGGCCAACACGGTCGAGGCGGCACTCGCGATGGGGTCGACGCCGTCGCAGACGCTCACCAAGGTGCGCCTGCCGCTCGCCCGCCGGATGCTGCTCCTCTCCGTCAACCAGACGATCCTGTTCGCCCTCTCGATGGTCGTGATCGCGGGGCTCATCGGCGGGAAGGGCCTCGGCGACGTCGTGACGAGCGGCCTCAACTCCTACCCGGCGCTCGCGCTGCTCGCCGGGCTCGTGATCGTCGTCATGGCGATGGCGCTCGACCGTGTGACCGAGTCCGTCGCAGAGCGGACGAACCCCGCGCGCCGCCACCTCACGGACGGGCTCCGCCGCAGGCTGCGCATCGCCTCGGCGCTGACCGCCGCCGCGATCGTCGTGGTCGTCGCTGCAGCGCGCATCGCCGGCGTGGGCGCCGACTACACGCGCACGACCGCGCGCGACTGGCTGCTCGCGCGCATCCAGTCGGTGCTCGACTACGTCCAGAACCCGGATACGTTCCTGTTCCGGATCACGAGCTGGATCGGCGACCACATCGTCCAGTACGGGCTCGTGCCGTTCCGGAACTTTCTCGTCGAGACACCGTGGCCGGTGACGCTCCTCGGGATCACCCTCATCTCGCTGGTCGTCAGTGGTCGGCGTTCCGCGATCACGACGTTCCTGATGCTCGCCCTGATCGGCGTGATCGGCGAGTGGAACTCCGCGATGGACACCGCGTCGCAGGTCCTCGTCGCGACGGTCTTGACGGTCGCGATCGGGCTCGGGCTCGGGATCTGGGCCGCGGAGAGCCGGACGTTCTCGAAGCTCTTGCGGCCCGTGAACGACGTGCTCCAGACGCTGCCGCAGCTCGTCTACCTGATCCCGCTCATCTACCTGATGCCGGTCTCGGTCGTGCCCGGAGTGATCGCAGGCGTGCTGTACGCGTTTCCCCTCGTCGCGCGCCTCGTGGAGAACGGCGTCCGCAACGTCGAGGCGAACGCGGTCGAGGCGGCCGCGTCGTTCGGAGCGACGCGCGGACAGGTGCTCAGGAAGGTGAAGCTGCCGCTCGCGCAGGACGCGATCATGCTCGGCGTCAACCAGGGGATCATCATGGTGCTCGCCGTCGTCGTGATCGGCGGCCTCGTCGGCTCGCCGGGGCTCGGGTACGAGGTGGCGCAGGGCCTTGCGCGCTCCGACTTCGGGCTCGGAGTGCTCGCCTCGCTCGCGATCCTCGCCCTGGGAATCACGCTCGACCGCGTCACACGCGGGGTGCGGCGGGCGCAACTGGGAGACAGGCCGTGACGTCGCAGTCGGCGCAACGGAAACACGAAGGAGGTTCGATGTCGAACAGGAGAACACGACCGGTGCGCCTCGCGCTCGCTGCGCTCGCACTGGTCGTCGTGGGCGCGCTGGGGGTCTCCGCGAGCGCGTTCGGCCGCAGCGACGCAAAGAGTTGCGGCACGGTGACGCTGGACGAGAACGCGTGGGCGGGCGCGACGGCGAACGTCTACGTCGTCAAGTACGTCCTCGAGAAGAACCTCGGGTGCAAGGTCAACATCGAGAAGCTCCCCGAGAGCACGCCGCTGTTCCAGGCGATGGCGGACGGCAAGGTCGACGTCCTGCTCGAGGACTGGAACAACATCCAGCTCAAGGTCAACCAGAAGTACGTCAAGAGCGGGGCGCTGATCGACCTCGGCTCGAACGGCGTGATCGGGCACATCGGCTGGTTCGTCCCGACCTACCTCATGAAGCAGTACCCGCAGCTCAAGACGTGGCAGGGGCTGAAGGGCAAGGAGAGCATCTTCAAGAGCCCCGAGTCGGGATCGCAAGGGATGTTCCTCGGTGGCGACCCGTCCTACGTCCAGAAGGACCAGCAGCTGATCAAGGAGCTCGGCCTCAATCTGAAGTTCGTCTCGGTGGGTGCCGAGCCGGCGCAGGTCGCCCGCTGGAGCCAGGCGTACAAGCAGAAGAAGCCGATCCTGTTCTACTGGTACACGCCGCAGTACCTGAACACCGCGTACCAGCTGTCCGAGATCAAGTTGCCGGCGCGCAGCAAGAAGTGCGTCGACTCGTACAACCCGAAGCTCGGCAGCAACTGGAGCATCTACCGGTGCGCGTACGGACAGACGATCATCGAGAAGGTCATCACGTCGAAGTTCGCGAAGTCCGGCTCGCCGGCAGTCGGCGTGATCAAGCGCTGGAAGTGGTCGGCCAACGACCAGAACTTCGTGGCCAACCTGATCGCCGGCAAGCACATGGATCCGGAGAAGGCGGCCGAGCAGTGGGTGAAGGCGAACCCCGGCAAGGTGAAGGCCTGGCTCGGCAAGTGAGCTGCAACGACTGACGGGTGTCCTCCCTGGCCCCTCGGCGGGGAGGACACCCGGCCGCTCGAGATGGCGACACCGACCCTTCACATCAACCAGCCGCGCCTCGGAGACGAGCAGTCGCTCTCCGACCGCGCCTACTACGCGATCCGCGAGTGGATCGTGACGCTGGAGCTCGCCCCGGGGGCCGTCGTCAGCGAGCGGGACCTGATGGAGCGGCTCGGCGTGGGGCGGACTCCTGTGCGGGAGGCGCTCCGCGACCTCGCGCGGGCGCAGCTCGTGGAGGTCTTTCCCCGCCGTGGGATCTTCGTCTCCACGGTCGACGTCGGCGACATCGCGGGGCTCTCCGAGGTGCGGTGCGTGCTCGAGAGCCAGGCGGCGCGGCTTGCGGCCGAGCGGCGAAACGCGGAGGATCTCGCCGCGACCAAGGCGCTGCTCGACGAGCTCGCCGGAGGCGTCGCAATGCAGGGTGGCGACGGTACCCGCGACCGCGAAGCGGGCGCCTTCAGGGATGTGCCCCGCCGCAGGCGAGGATCGAGCGGTGGGATTCCGCCCGGCGGAATCGCGCTCGCGGACAGGTCTGCCGAACGGGGCCTGATCGACCTCGACCAGCGGATCCACCGGCACGTCTACCGCTGCACGCACAACCCGTTCCTCGAGGCGACACTCGAGGAGTACTACGTGCTGACGCTGCGCATCTGGTTCCTCGCCCTCGACCGCGTCGAGCGCCTCGACCGTGCCGTGCAAGAGCACCACGAGCTCCTGGAGGCGATGCGCGACGGCGACGCCGACCGCGCGGAAGAGGTCATGCGCCGGCACATCGTCGGGTTCGAGCAGGCGATGCGCGCAGTGCTCTGATCCGTGGTGTAGATTCCGCCGCGGACTGATATATCAACCGGACGGAGACAATGAGCACTACCGCTCCCACCGCCGCGCGCGCCGTCGTCATCGGCTGCGGGATCGTCGGCAACAGCCTCGCCTACCACCTGACCCGGCTCGGCTGGACGGACGTGGTGCTGCTCGACAAGGGCCCGCTCCCGAACCCGGGCGGCTCGACCGGTCACGCGTCGAACTTCATCTTCCTCGTCGACCACTCCAAGGAGATGACGCAACTCACCCTCGAGAGCACGCGCCAGTACCAGGAGCTGGACGTCTTCACGGACTGCGGCGGCATCGAGGTCGCGCGCACCGACGAGCGCATGGAGGAGCTGCGCCGCCGGATGGCCTCTGCGAAGTCCTGGGGCATCGAGCCCGTCTCGCTCGTGACGCCGGCCGAGATCAGAGAGCTCGTTCCGTACATCGACGAGTCGATCCTGCTCGGCGGCTTCTATACGCCCGGGGTCGGCGTCGTCGACTCGCTGCGGGCGGGGACGCTGATGCGCGAGCAGGGGATCTCGTCGGGCGGGCTCACGGTGCTCCCGAACACCGAGGTGCTCGGGTTGAACGTCGAGGCGGGGCGCATCCGCGGAGTCCAGACGTCGAGGGGCGCCATCGAGGCCGAGACGGTCGTGATCGCGTGCGGCGTGTGGAGCCCGCTCCTTGCCGCGATGGCGGGAGCGCACATCCCGCTCACGCCGATGGTGCACCAGATGATCGACGTCGGGCCGGTGCCGCGCTTCGAGAAGAGCTCCCGCGCGATCGAGTTTCCGATCGTCCGCGACATGGACGTCTTCATGTACGAGCGACAGGACGGCACGAGCCTCGAGATCGGCTCCTACGCACACCGCTCGATCGTCCACGACCCCGAGGCGATCCCGTCGATCGAGGCGGCGGCGCTGTCGCCGACCGAGTTCCCGTTCACGCAGGCGGACTTCGACCCGCAGCTCGCCGACGCGCTCGACCTGATGCCGGAGATCGTGGGCGACGAGTCGGTCGGCGTGAAGTACGCGATCAACGGGCTCATCTCGCTGACGCCGGACGGGATGCCGATCCTGGGCGAGACGCCCGAGGTGAAGGGCCTCTGGTCGGCGGCCGCGGTGTGGGTGAAGGAGGGGCCGGGCGTCGGCAAGTCGCTCGCCGAGTGGATGGTGCACGGCGAGTCGCACATCGACCTGCACTCGTCGGACGTGGCGCGGTTCCACGATCACCAGAAGACGCGCGCGCACGTCAGGGCGCGCACGACTGAGGCCTTCCCGAAGACCTACGGGATCATCCACCCCGCCGAGCAGTGGGCATCCGACCGGAACATCCGGCTGTCGCCCATGCACGAGCGGGAGAAGGAGCTCGGCGCGGTCTTCTACGAGGCCGCCGGCTGGGAGCGGCCACAGTGGTACGAGGCGAACGCCCCGCTCGTGGAGCGCTACGGCGTCGAGCCGCGCGAGGCCGAGTGGGAGGCGCGCTGGTGGTCGCCGGTGATCAACGCCGAGCACCTCGCGATGCGGGACCACGCGGGGCTGTTCGACCTTTCCGCGTTCTGCATCTTCGACGTCTGCGGCGCGGGCGCGCTCGACGCGCTCCAGCGGAGCGTGCTCGCCCAGATGGACGTCGCCGTCGGCCGGGTGGTCTACACGCCCGTCCTCTCCCCGGGCGGCGGCTTCCGCTCCGACCTCACGATCATGCGGCTCGGCGACGAGGAGTTCCGCATCGTGACCGGCGGGGCGCACGGAATGGCCGACCGCAAGCTCTTCTGCGACCAGCTCCCCGAGGACGGCTCGGCGACGCTCGTCGACGTCACGACCGCGTGGACGACGATCGGGCTCTGGGGGCCGAAGGCGCGGGACATCCTCGCGTCCGTCACCTCGGACGACGTGTCCCACGAGGCCTTCCCCTTCGGCACCTGCCGGACGGTCGAGATCGGCTCGCAGCTCGTGCTCGCGTCGCGGATCTCGTACGTCGGCGACCTCGGCTGGGAGCTCTACGTCCCGATCGAGCAGGGCGCGCGGCTCTGGGACGTGCTCTGGGAAGCCGGCCGGCCGCACGAGCTGACCGCCTGCGGGATCGGCGTCTACGGGACGACGGGCCGCCTCGAGAAGTGCTACCGCGCCTTCGCCGCCGAGCTCGAGAGCGAGTACACCGTCGTCGAGGCGGGCATGCAGCGGCCGAAGGTCAAGGACGAGAGCTTCGTCGGCAAGGAGGCGCACCTGCGCCACAGGGAGGAGGAGCCTGCGGCGATCCTCTGCACGGTGACGATCGACGACCACGCCTCCGCGAGCGGCGTGAAGCGGTATCCACTGGGCCGCGAACCGGTTGTGCTGCGCGACGGGACGCCGCTGACGGACGCGAAGGGGCGACGCTCGTACGTCACGAGCGCCGGCGCCGGACCGTCGCTCGGCAAGTACATCCTGATGGCCTACCTTCCGCCCGAGCACGCGGTCGAGGAGTCGACCGACCTCGCCGTCGAGTACATGCACGAGCGTTTCCCCGTCACGGTCGACGTCGTCGGGTCGCGGCCGATCTTCGACCCGGAGAACGCGAGGATCCGCTCGTGAGGATTCTCGTCTGTGTCAAACGCGTGCCGATGACGGGCGGGACGATCGTCCTGACCGGGGACGCGCAGGCGATCGAGACGCGGCATCTGGGGTTCACGATCAGCCCGCACGAGGAGTGCGGCGTCGAGGAGGCCGTGCGGCTCGTCGACGCACACGGCGGGGAGTCGGTCGTCCTCACGCTCGGCCCCGCGGAGGCGGAGGAGCAGCTCCGCGATGCGATGGCGATCGGCATCGACCGCGCGATCCACCTCGCGACGGACGAGGCGGAGTGGGACCCGCAGGCGACGGCCGCCGCGATCCTCGACGCGATCCGCGAGGACGAGGCCGCGAACGGCCCCTTCGACCTCGTCGTCTTCGGCAACGAGTCGGCCGACGCGGGCAACTTCCAGGTCGGCATTCGCGTCGCGCACGCGCTCGGACGCCCGGTCGCGACGGGGCTCAACGCACTGTGGGTCGACGACGGCTCCGTCCGGTGCGAGCAGGAGGCGGGCGGCGGACGAGATGTCTACGTCCTTTCCCTGCCGGCCGTCCTCACCGTCAAGGAGGGCCTCAACCTGCCGCGCTACCCGTCGGTTCCCGGCCGGCTCCGGGCGCAGCGAAAGCCGCTCGACACCCGGACGCCGGCGCGGCCGGCCGCGCGGCTCGAGAAGCTGCGGCTCGAGGTGCCGGCGGGCGCGGGCAAGCAGGCAGAGGTGCTGGGCGAGGGGGCGGCCGCCGCACCGCGCGTCGTCGAGGTCCTCCGCGAGCTCGGGGTGCTCGGGTGAGCGTCCTCGTCTACCTCGAGCACGCCGACGGCGTTGTCGACGAGCCGTCGCTCCAGGCGCTGACGCTCGCTCGCTCGCTGGCGAAGACCGGTGGAGCTCCCGTCGCCGTGATCCTCGCAAGTGACACTGTGTCACGAGCGGTCGAGGCGCCGCCCGGAGTGGGGGCGGATGCCGTGCACGTCGCGGTTCACGAGGCGTACGCGTCGTATGCGCCGCGGGCCGTGGCCGAGGCGATCGTCGAGCTGGCCGGACGGCTCTCGGCGGCCACCGTGGTCGGCCCGGGCACCGAGCGCGGGAACGAGGTGCTCGCGCACGTCGCCGCGATCCTCGACCTGCCGCTCGCGGCGAACTGCGTCGCCGTGAGCGGCAACGAGGTGACGCGTGTCCGCTGGGGCGGGAGCCTCCTCGAGCACGCTCGCGTCGACGCGCCCCTGACGCTCTTGACGGTGCAGCCCCATGCCGTCGCCGCAGACGGAGGCCCGGACGCGGCAGCGACGGTGGAGACGTTCACGCCGGCGCTCTCCGAGGCGGCGCTCGCGCTGCGCGTGGTCGAGCGCGTCGGCGCGCAGGAAGGCGGGATCTCGCTGGCCGATGCCAAGGTCGTCGTCTCGGGTGGTCGCGGCGCGGCCTCGGCGGAGGGCTTCGCTCCGGTGGAGGAGCTCGCGGCCCTTCTGGGAGGCGCCGTCGGCTGCTCGCGCGCGGTGACGATGTCCGGCTGGCGGCCCCACACCGACCAGGTCGGGCAGACGGGAACGAAGATCGCGCCCGACCTCTACGTCGCATGCGGCATCTCCGGCGCGACGCAGCACATGGCGGGGTGCAAGGGTGCGAAGCGGATCCTCGCAATCAACGCCGACCGCGAGGCGCCGATCCTCGCGAGCGCGGACTACGCCGTGATCGGCGACATGCACGAGATCCTCCCAGCGATCTCGGCAGCGATCCGCGCAGGGTCGTGACGAGCGCCGCGTCGGGCCTCGCGCTCGCCGTCGTGCTCGCGCTCTCGGGCGGCCTCTTCCTCCGCCGAGCGCACCTCCTCTACCGGATCGTGCGGCTCGGGAAGCCGGCCGGTCGGACCGGCGACGTCGGTCGGCGGGCGCGCGCCGAGGCGACGGTCGTCCTCGGCCAGCGGAAGCTCCTGCAGCGGCTCGGGCCCGGGCTGATGCATGCGTTCATCTTCTGGGGCTTCGTCGTCCTCTTCCCGACGATCGTGATGGCGTTCCTAGCCGCGGTCGACCGCGACTGGACGCTGCCGTGGCTCGGCCACCAGGGCTGGTTCCTCCTGCTCGTCGACGTCTTCTGCGTGCTCGTCCTCGTGGGCGTCGTGGCCGCGTTCCTGATCCGGAAGGTGCAGCGCCCGGCGCGGTTCGAGGGCAGCCATCTCGGCGAGGCAGATCTGATCCTCGGCCTGATCGCGACGATCGTGACGACGCTCCTCCTCTGGCACGCGACGCAGATCGCCCTCGGTCTGAACGAATGGCCGGCGGCGTGGTCGCCCGTCTCCGACGCGCTGTCGGGCCTCTTCGGCGACGGCGACGCGACGGAGGCGCTCGAGCGGGTCTTCGTGTGGCTCCACGTGCTCACGATCCTCGCGTTCCTCGTCTACCTGCCGTACTCGAAGCACCTCCACATCGCGACCGCCGGGATCAACGTCTGGTTCGGCCGCACGCAGGCCCGCGGCCGCCTCGAGCCGCTCGACTTCGAGGTCGAGGACGAGTCGGCGCTCAGGCTCGGGTCCGGGACGCTCGCGGACATGACGTGGAAGCAGATGCTCGACACGATCTCGTGCACCGAGTGCGGCCGCTGCCAGGACGTCTGCCCGGCCTGGGCGACGGGCAAGGCGCTGTCGCCGAAGCTCCTCATCATGGGTCTCCGCGACCGGCTCGTCGACGAGGGCCCGGCGGTGCTCGCGGGCGCGGCGCCGACTGCCCTCGTCCCCGGCGCAGTGACCGACGAGGTCGTCTGGGACTGCGTCACCTGCGGCGCCTGCGTGCGCGAGTGCCCGGTGTCGATCGAGCACGTCGACCACATCGTCGACCTCCGCCGCCAGCTGGTGATGGCGGACGCGCGTTTCCCGGCCGAGGCCGAGCCGATGCTCCGCGACGTCGGACGCTCGTCCAATCCATGGGGCAAGGCGCAATCGGAGCGGGCGTCGTGGGCGGACGGGCTCGACGTGCGCGTGCTCGAGCCGGGAGACGCGGCGCCGGAGATCCTCTACTGGGTCGGCTGCGCCGCGTCCTTCGACGAGCGCGCCCGTGCGACGGCACGCGCGACGGCGTCCCTGATGCTGCAGGCGGGGCTCGACGTCGCGATCCTCGGCCCGCGCGAGTCGTGCACCGGAGATCCCGCCCGCCGGATGGGCGACGAGTACACGTTCCAGGCCCAGGCACAGAAGAACGTCGCGACGCTCGGCGACGCGGGCGTGACGCGCGTCGTGACGAGTTGCCCCCACTGCTTCAACACCCTCGGCAACGAGTACGCGGACTTCGGCGGGCACTACGAGGTCGTGCACCACACGGAGCTCTTCGCCGAGCTGATCCGCGACGGCCGGCTCGACCCGCCGGGCGGCGAGGACGCGATCACGTACCACGACTCGTGCTACCTCGCGCGACACAACGACGTCCTGGCGGCGCCGCGGGAGATCGTCTCGCGGATCGGACGGCCGCTCGAGATGGCGCGCAGCGGCAAGCGCACGTTCTGCTGCGGCGCCGGCGGCGCCCACATGTGGATGGAGGAGCGCGGCTCCGCGATCAACGAGGCTCGAGTCCGCGAAGCGGCGGGAACCGGAGCGGCGACGCTCGCGGTCGCCTGTCCGTTCTGCACCATGATGCTCGACGACGGCGTCAAGCAGAGCGGGGAGGAGCTCCGCGTCGCCGATGTCGCCGTCCTGCTCGCGGAGGCGCTCGAACGAGGTTGACGTCGCTCGCGGCGGACGCCTAGACTCATATCGTGGAACACGAGTTCCACCATATGAGCACAGGCACGCAGTCCATCGATCGCGCCGCGCAGGTGCTCGTGCACGTCCTCGAGACGAGCGAGCCGCCGACCGTCGGTGCGCTCTCGGCGCGGCTCGGGCTGCCGAAGAGCACCACCTCCCGCGTCGTCGGCGCCCTCGAGCGAAAAGGACTGATCCAGCGCGACAACGGCAGCGGCGGGCTCGTCCCGGGAGCCGTGCTCCAGCGTTACGCGAGGCGCGAGACCGGGGACGCCGAGCTCGTGGACCTCGCGTCGGACGCCCTCGACCGCCTCGCCCAGCAGAGCGGCGAGACGATCAACATCGGCGTGCCCTCGCTCGGCGCCGTCGTGCTCCTCGACCAGCGCGACAGCCGTCACTTCCTCGGCTCGACGAACTGGGTCGGCCGCCGCGTCCCCGCCCACGGCTCTGCGCTCGGGAAGGTCTTCTACGCCTCCGGCGCGCTGCCCGTCCCGACGGGGCCGCTCGAGCCGCTCGGGCCGCGCACGAGCCGCTCCGCGGACGGCCTCGGCCTGGCCGAGGCGACGGCGCGAGGCTACGCGACGGCCGTCGAGGAGCTTGAGCCCGGGCTCTGGGCCGTCGCGGCGCCCGTCCGCGACGCCTCGGGCGCGGTCGTCGCGGCGCTGAGCATCTCCGGCCCGACCGTGCGGCTCCGCCGCGGGCTGCTCCAGCGGTTCGGGCGGCTGCTCGTCACGGAGGGGCGTGCCGTCTCCGCCCTGCTCGGCCACGACCACCGAAAGCGAGGTGCCGCATGACCGACGAAGAGATCGTCCTCTCGAGCTTGTCCGACGAGGACCTCGTCAAGCAGATGCACGACGACCTCTACGACGGGCTCGCCCCGGAGATCGTCGAAGGCACCGAGATCCTGCTCGAGCGCGGCTGGACGGCCGAGAAGACGCTGAACGACGCGCTCGTCGAGGGGATGCGGATCGTCGGCATCGACTTCCGCGACGGGATCCTGTTCGTCCCGGAGGTGCTGCTCGCGGCCAACGCGATGAAGGCCGGGATGGAGGTGCTCCGTCCGCTCCTCTCGGAGTCGGACGCCGAGCGGATGGGCAAGGTCGTGATCGGCACCGTGAAGGGCGACATCCACGACATCGGCAAGAACCTCGTCGCGATGATGCTCGAGGGCGCCGGCTTCGAGGTGATCGACCTCGGGATCAACAACCCCGTCGAGAACTACCTCGCGGCGCTCGACGAGCACAAGCCCCAGATCCTCGGCATGTCCGCGCTGCTCACGACGACGATGCCGTACATGAAGGTCGTGATCGACACGCTCGAGGAGCAGGGGAGGCGCGAGGACGTGATCGTGCTCGTCGGCGGCGCCCCGCTCAACGAGGAGTTCGGCAAGGCGATCGGCGCGGACGCGTACTGCCGGGACGCCGCCGTCGCAGCCGAGACCGCGCAGGCGCTCGTGCTCGCGCGGCGCTCGTCCGTCACCGCATCGTCGTGAGCGTGCATTCTCGCCCCGGGCATCGAGCCGTAAGTGACACAGTGTCACTTGGAGCTTCCCTGCTCGACGAGGAGGCGGGTTTCGGGAGCGGCGATGGCCGGATCCTCGTGCTCGCCTGCGGCGCGATCGCGCGCGAGGTGCTCGCGCTGATCTCGCTGAACGGCTGGACGCATGTCGACCTCCGCTGCCTGCCGGCGAAGCTCCACTCGCGCCCCGAGCGGATCCCGGCCGCCGTCGACGCGAAGCTCACCGACCTCGCCGGCCGCTACGAGCGCGTCTTCGTCGCGTACGCCGACTGTGGAACGGGTGGCGCGCTCGACCTCGTGTTGACGCGACACAAGGTCGAACGGCTGCCGGGCGCGCACTGCTACGGCTTCCTCGCGGGGAACGACGCGTGGGACGCGATGCAGGAGGAGGAGCCGGCGACGTTCTACCTCACCGACTTCCTCGCGCGGCACTTCGACGCCCTCGTCGTGCGCGCGCTGAAGCTCGACGTCCACCCCGAGCTCAAGCCGCTGATGTTCGGCAACTACCGCCGGCTTCTGTACCTCGCCCAGACGGACGACCCGGACCTCGACCGCCGTGCCGAGGACGCTGCGGCGTTCCTCGGCCTGGCGTACGAGCGGGTCCGCACCGGCTACGGCGAGCTCGTCACCTCGCTCGCTCGGTTCGTCGGGGAGCCCGCCCGTGCCTGAGCTGACCGTGATCTGGTGGCGCGACATCCCCGCCCAGGTGACGGCGAGGGAAGGACGCGCCCGCGCCGCGCGCGAGCTCCCACCCCGCTTCCAGGACGCGATCGACGCCGCGGCGATGCGCGCCGGGCTGATCGGGACGGATGCGTACCTCGAGGAGTGGCGACGGGAGCCGCGGTCGTGCGGCGACGATCTCGAGGGCGAAGTCGCGCAGGAGCTCGAGTGGCTCGACGCCGCCTACACCGACGAGGTGCTCGAGCGGCTCGTCTCCGCGAACGGGAAGGAGACCGGGTGACCGACACGCTGTTGTCCTCCGCGACGCGGGAGGTCGTCATCGGCTTCGACGGCCCGTTCGTCGTGGTCGGCGAGCGGATCAGTCCTGTGCTTGCCCGCAGATCGGGAATCCGCAGAAGCGAATTCCCGATCGCGCAAACCCCTGAAGCGGCCGCTATCGCGGCCGGCGGCTCCCGATGACCGAGACGTTGATGTCTTCGCAGACGCGGGAGGTCGTCATCGGCTTCGACCGCCCGTTCGTCGTGATCGGCGAGCGGATCAATCCCACCGGCCGGAAGGCGCTCGCGGCCGAGATGGCCGCAGGCAACTTCGAGACGGTGGTCGCCGACGCGCTCGCCCAGGTGGAGGCGGGAGCGCAGATGCTCGACGTGAACGCCGGCATCCCGCTCGCGGACGAGCCGGCGATCCTCGCGCACACGGTCGAGCTCGTCCAGTCGCTCACCGACGTGCCGCTCTCGATCGACTCCTCGATCGTGGAAGCCCTCGAGGCCGGGCTCGCCGTCTATCGCGGGAAGCCGCTCGTCAACTCGGTGACGGGGGAGGACGAGCAGCTGGAGCGTGTGCTGCCGCTCGTTGCCCGGCACGGCGCTGCCGTCGTCGCGATCACGAACGACGAGACGGGGATCAGCGAAGACCCCGACGTGCGCTTCGAGGTCGCGCGCAAGATCGTCTCCCGCGCCGAGGACCACGGGATATCGCGCGAGGACGTCGTCGTCGACCCGCTCGTGATGCCGATCGGCGCGATGGGCAGCGCCGGGAGGCAGGTGTTCAGCCTGCTCCGGCGGCTCCGCGACGAGCTCCGCGTGAACACGACGTGCGGCGCCTCGAACGTCAGCTTCGGGCTGCCGAACCGCATCGGGCTCAACGCCGCGTTCCTGCCGATGGCGATCGCCTGCGGGCTCACGTCCGCAATCACGAGCCCGCTGCACGGCGAGATGCTCCAGGCGATCAAGGCCGCGGACGTCCTGATGGGCAACGATCCGCACTGCGCCGGCTGGATCGCCCGGCACGGCGACGGGGCGGCTAGTGCGTCTGCCGGAAGGCGTGGTGGACGGGCTGCGCGGCGGAGCGCGGCGGGCGCGTGAGCGAGGCACTCGTCGTCTTCACGCCGTCCGGGCGGCGGGCGCGTGTCGAGCGCGGCACGACGGTGCTCGACGCGGCCCGGCGGGTCGGCGTCGACCTCGACTCGACCTGCGGCGGCCGCGGTATCTGCGGGCGCTGTCAGGTGACCGTCGCGGACGGCGAGCACGCGAAGCACGGGATCACCTGCGACGCCGAGGCGCTGACGCCGCCGACGTCGAGCGAGCTGGACTACGCCGCCGACCGCGGGCTCCCGGCCGGGCGCCGCCTGGGCTGCGTCGCACGGGTCGACGCGGACGTCGTGATCGACGTGCCCCCGGAGAGCCAGGTGTACCGACAGGTCGTGCGGAAGGAGGCGGATGCCCGAGAGATCGCCGTCGACCCCGTCGTCCGGCTCTACGTCGTCGAGGTGGACGAGCCGCAGCTCGGCTCGTCGCGCAGCGACGCAGCGCGACTGCTCGACGCGCTCGAGCGCGAGTGGAATCTGCGGAATCTCCAGATCGACACACATGTCTTGCGAGAACTCCAGGGTGCTCTACGAGCAAGTGACACAGTGTCACTTGGCGCGTGGCACGTCACGGTGGCGGTGCACGACGACGCCGCAGTGACGGCGGTGTGGCCCGGGCTGCACGAGGTCGCGCTCGGCATCGCGTTCGATGTCGGCTCGACCACCGTCGCGGGCCACCTCTGCGACCTCCGGAGCGGCGAGGTGCTCGCGTCGGCCGGCGCGATGAACCCCCAGATCCGCTTCGGCGAGGACCTGATGAGCCGCGTCTCGTACGTGATGCTCAACCCGGGCTCGGAGAAGGAGCTCACGCGCGCCGTGCGCGGCTGCCTCGCGAAGCTGACCGCCGAGCTCTGCCGCGACGCGGGAGTCGACCGTACGGACGTCCTCGAGCTCACGTTCGTCGGGAATCCCGTGATGCACCACCTGCTGCTCGGGATCGACCCGACGGAGCTCGGCGGTGCGCCGTTCGCGCTCGCCGTCGACGACGCGCTCCGACTCCCTGCCTCAGAGCTCGGGCTTCCGGTGAACCGCGGCGCGCGCGCGTACGTCCTGCCGTGCATCGCCGGGCACGTCGGCGCCGACACCGCGGGGGTGATCCTCGCCGAGGGGCCGCACGTCTCGGACGAGGTCACGCTGCTCGTCGACGTCGGGAAGAATGCCGAGATCGTCCTCGGCAACCGTGACCGGCTGCTCGCAGCATCGAGCCCGACCGGCCCCGCCTTCGAGGGTGCGCAGATCAGCTCCGGCCAGCGCGCCGCGCCGGGTGCGATCGAGCGCGTCCGGGTCGATCCGGAGACGCTCGCGCCGCGCGTGAAGGTCGTCGGCTGCGAGGCGTGGTCGGACGAGCCGGGCTTCGACGCCCGCGTGACGGGCGTCTGCGGCTCGGGGATCGTGGAGGTCGTCGCGGAGCTCCATCTTGCCGGGGTGCTCGCCACGGACGGGACGATCGACGGCTCGCTCGCGGCACGCACGCCACGCATCGTCGCCGACGGCCGGACGTTCTCGTACGTCCTCTGGGACGGCGAGCCGGAGCTCGTCATCACTCAGAACGACGTGCGCCAGATCCAGCTCGCGAAGGCCGCCCTGCACGCCGGCTGCCGGCTGCTGCTCGACCGCTACGGGCTCGAGCGCGTCGACCGCGTGCGCCTCGCGGGCGCCTTCGGCGCCCACATCGATCCCGTGCACGCGCTCGTGCTCGGGCTTGTCCCCGACTGCGATCCGGCCGGCGTCACGTCGGCCGGCAACGCCGCCGGCACCGGCGCGCGCGTGGCCCTCCTCAACCGGGCCGCACGCGCCGAGATCGAG
>JBKPNM010000153.1:0-6868 GCA_046732615.1 Actinomycetota bacterium
GCCTTGGCTCCGCGGGCCGCATTTTGGTGCATCTTGTTGCACCCCAAAACCGCTGATTTGCAGGCTAGAAGCATCAGGCTGCATCTAGCGTGGCGGACTTTCAATCCCAAGGTCGCTGGTTCGATCCCAGCACGGCCCATCCGCGGATCGCTCAGACGACTCGGAACGTCAGCGTCGTGCGCGTGACGGAACCCCCGCGCGTCGCGGCGAGGCCCACGCTGAGGCGCTTGCCTCGTGCACCGGCCGGCACGCGGAAGAAGCAGCGGGCGATCGAGCTCTCCCACGTGAGACGGATGCTCCTGAATCGCTTGCCGCCGACCCAGACGCTGCAGCGAATCGATCCTGGAGCCGGTGCGAACTCGACGCGGGCGGCGAGCGCGAAGGGCTGCGCCGCTCGTGGCGGGTCGGGAGTCGCCGAGAGCACGTCGATCCGCACGTCTGCGGGCGCGCCCGTTGCCGAAGACGCGACGATCGATGCCGCAGCCAACGCCACCGCGCCCAGCGCGGCGAGCCAGCTGATCATGCGTCCAGACTACGCCTCTGGCGGTTACGACGCCAGCGCGACGAGGTCGTTCGGGTAGTCGTTGAGGAGGTCGGCGCCGCCGTCGGCGCACACGACGACGTTCTCGATCCGCATCCCGAAGGAGTTGTGCGCGACGAGCGACGGCTCGTCGGTGAACGTCATGCCCGCCTCGAGCGGCGTGTCGTCCTCGGGCGAGAGGAACGGGCGCTCGTGCACGTCGAGCCCGATGCCGTGACCCATGCGGTGGCGGAACTGCTCGCCGAGACCGGCGTCTTCGATCGGCGCGCGGCAGGCGGCGTTCACGTCGCGCGCGAGCGCCCCGGGCACGCACGCGGCACGACCCGCTTCGAACGCGGCGAGCATCACGTCGTAGGCGACGACGAAGCCCTTCGGCGGCTCGCCGGCGACGATCGTGCGGCCGAAGTCGGAGCAATACCCGTCGACCACGGCGCCGAAGTCGAAGAGGACCGGCGTCCCGTCCGGGAGCGGCTCGTGCGCCGTGGGCGTGCCCGAGTCGAGGCTGCTCGCATCCATGCCCGTGAAGATGTGCGTCGCGAACGACGGCGTCAGCGAGCCTGCACGCCGCAGCTGCGCCTCGACCTCGTCGCGCAGCTCCGCCATCGTCACCCCGGGCTGCACGCGCGGAGTGACGGCGGCCATCGCGCGCTCGACCGTCCGGCACGCGCGGGCCATCGCCTCGAGCTCCTCGGGCGTCTTGACCCGACGCAGCCGGTTGACGAGCGACGAGCCCGTCCGCAGCCGCTCGAGGCCGAAGATGCGCCCGAGCTCGAGCGTTGTCTCGGCCCAGACCCGATCGCCGACGGCGATCGTTCCGCGCGCGCCCCGCGCGACACGCTCGAACACGGCACGACCGTCGTCGGTCTCGTCGACGACGACGATCTCGCCCTCGGGCCGCACCGGGAGGTCGAAGACGACGACCATCCGCGGGAGGACGAAGACGGGGTCGGCGTCGGGCCGGAAGAACCCACCCGCGACCCAGCCGTGGGGATAGGAGCTCTGGCCGAAGAACGGGATCCCGCGCTCCACGCGGGAGAGGTACTCGAGGTCCGACGAGAGGCCGACGAAGAGCAGGTCGACGCTCTCCGCGCGCATGACCTCGGAGAGCCGTCGTCGCCGCTCGGCGTGGTCGAACACGCTTCGATCCTACGGGCCCGTCCGCGCGCTACTTCGGCGCCATCCGGATCGCTCCGTCGAGCCTGATCACCTCGCCGTTCAGCATCGGGTTCTCGACGACGTGCGTGACGAGCGCCGCGTACTCCTCCGGCCGGCCGAGACGCGCCGGGTGCGGCACCGACGCGCCGAGCGACGCCCGCGCCTCCTGCGGGAGCATGGCGAGGAGCGGCGTGTCGAAGATCCCCGGTGCGATCGTGACGCAGCGGATCTTCGACACGGCCAGGTCGCGTGCGATCGGCAGCGTCATCCCGACGATCCCGCCCTTCGAGGCGGAATACGCGGCCTGACCGATCTGGCCGTCGAAGGCGGCGACGGAGGCCGTGTTGACGATCACGCCGCGCTCCTCGCCGACCGGCTCGCTCGTCGACATGGCCGAGGCGGCGTGGCGGATCACGTTGAACGTGCCGATCAGGTTGATCTCGATCGTCGTGCGGAAGGGGTCGAGCGCGGCCGGCGACCCGTCGCGGCCGACGGTGCGCTCGGCCATCCCGACTCCCGCGCAGTTGACGCAGACGCGCAGGTCGCCGCCCTCGGCCGCTTGCGCAATCGCCGCCTCGACCTGGTCCGGCCGGGTGACGTCACAGGCGACGAACGTCGCACGGCCCTCGTCGACGCCCTCGCGTGTTCCGGGCAGGTCGAGGACCACTACCTTCGCACCCCGCCCGTGCAGCGCCGCGGCGGTCGCCGCGCCGAGCCCCGACGCGCCGCCCGTCACGACCGCGGTCACTCCGTCGACGTCCATCGCCACCTCCTCGTTCGAGCTCCGACCGGCCGAGGATCTCATTCATGATCTCCGCCGTGAGCGGCGAACGGCAGGGACCGCTGCGCGACCTGCGCGTCGTGGAGCTCGCAGGGCTCGCGCCCGTCCCCTTCTGCGCGATGCTCCTCGCGGATCTCGGTGCCGACGTCATCCGCATCGACCGGCCGTCCCCCGCCGCCTTCGAGGCCCTCACCGCGGCGCTCGGCCGGGGTCGGCGCTCGGTGGCGCTCGACCTGAAGGAGGAAGGGGCAGCGGACGTGGTCCTCCGGCTCGTCGAACGGGCGGACGCCCTGCTCGAGGGGTTCCGTCCAGGCGTGATGGAGCGTCTCGGGCTCGGGCCGGATGACTGTCTCGCCCGGAACGAGATGCTCGTCTATGCCCGCCTGACCGGCTGGGGGCAGGACGGGCCGCTGGCGCAGCAGCCCGGCCACGACCTGAACTACGTCGCGCTCTCGGGCGCGCTGGGCGCGATCGGCCGTGCCGACGAGCTTCCGGTGCCGCCGCTCAACCTGCTCGCGGACTTCGGCGGAGGCGGGATGCTGCTCGCGCTCGGCGTCGTCAGCGCCGTCCTGGAGGCGCGGAGCTCCGGCCGCGGACAGGTGGTCGACGCCGCCATGACCGAGGGGTCGGCCCTCCTGATGACAATGGTCTACGGCGCTCGGGCGGCCGGCCTCTGGTCGACCGAGCACGGCACGAATCTCTTGGACGGCGGCGCGCCGTTCTACGACGTCTACGCAACCTCCGACGGCGGCGCCGTGGCCGTTGCCTGCCTCGAGCCGAGGTTCTACGCCGAGCTGCTGCGGCTGCTCGACCTGGAGCGGCCCGATCTTGCCGACCACACGGACCGCGAGCGCTGGCCCGCGATTCGCGCCGCCCTCAGCGAGACGTTCGCGCGCCGGACGAGAGACGAGTGGGAGGCGGTCTTCCTAGACTCGGATGCGTGCGTCGCGCCGGTGCTCGACCTCGACGAGGCGCCGCGGCACCCCCACAACGTCGCCCGCCGGGCCTTTTACGACGGGGGCGGCGGCGGAGTGCTGCCGATGCCCGCGCCGCGTTTCGGCCGCACGCCCGCTGCACAACCCGGGCCGACGTCGGCTCCGGGAGCCGACACCGAGAGGGCGCTCGCGGACTGGGGCTTCGGCGAGAGCGAGATTCGCGCATTGCTCGACCGCGGCATCGCCTTCGCGGGCGCAGCGGAATAACCGGCCGCTCACACTCGGCGTGCGAGAATGCGCGCCATGGACGAGCTCAGGCCGCTGTTCCGAGGCGTCTTCCACGAGTGGGCGTTCTTCGCCGCGGTCGCGGCCGGCGCGATGCTCGTCGTCGTGGCCGACGGCCCGCTGGCGACGTTCTCCTCGTGGGTCTACGCCGCGGCGCTCGCCGCGATGTTCGGCGCGAGCGCGCTCTACCACCGCTTCCCGTGGAAGAGCACTGCGAAGCGGCTCTGGGCGCGCCGGCTCGACCACTCGATGATCTTCGTCTTCATCGCCGGGACCTACACGCCCTTCGCGCTGCTCTGCTTCGAGGGCGCGACGCGCTGGCTCGTGCTCGCCGCCGCCTGGTCGGGGGCGGCGCTCGGACTGGCGCTCGAGCTCGTGTGGATCGACTCGCCGCGCTGGCTCAGTGCGATCGCGTACCTCGCCGTCGGCTGGGTCGGCGTGCTCGCTGTGCCGCAGATGTTCTCGGGCATCGGGGTCGCCGGAGCGGTGCTCGTGATCGTCGGGGGCGGCCTCTACACGCTCGGTGCGCTCATCTACGCCGCGAAGTGGCCGGACCCGTTCCCGCGGATCCTCGGCTTTCACGAGGTGTTCCACCTGCTCGTCGTGGCGGCAGCCGCGACTCAGTTCGTCGCCGTCTCGTTGGTGGTGAGCTGACGTGGCGCGGAAGGTCGAGCTGACCGAGCAGGAGTGGCGTGAGCGCCTGACGCCCGAGCAGTACGCCGTCCTGCGGCAGCAGGCGACCGAGCGGCCGTTCACCGGCACGTACACGGACACCGAGGACCCCGGCGTGTACCGCTGCGCCGGATGTGGAGCGGAGCTCTTCCGCTCGGATGCGAAGTTCCACTCCGGCTCGGGCTGGCCGAGCTTCGTCGAGCCGGCCGAGCTGGATGCCGTCGAGGTGCGGCTCGACAGGAGCCACGGGATGGTGCGCGAGGAAATCGTGTGCGCGAGCTGCGGGGGCCATCTCGGCCACGTCTTCGACGACGGGCCGCAGCCGACGGGAAAGCGATTCTGCATCAACTCCTGCGCGCTCGAGCTCGAGCCCTCCGACGATGGGTGAGCTGCCCGACGAGACGCGACTCGGCGCGATCAGGCTGCGCACCGGCGACCTCGACCGCCTCCGCGACTTCTACGAGACGACGATCGGTCTCCGGCCACTCGGCGCGGTGGACGGCGTCACGTCGCTCGGGGCGAACGGCTCTGCGCTCGTCGAGCTCGTCGGCGACCCTGATGCGCCGTCGCGGCCGCCGCGGACTACGGGTCTCTTCCACCTTGCGCTGCTCGTTCCGACGCGCGCCGACCTCGCACGCACGCTGCGCCGCGTCGCCGCGTCGGGCGGGCGGCTGACCGGCGCGTCCGACCACCTCGTCTCGGAGGCGCTCTACCTCACGGACCCGGAGGGGAACGGCATCGAGCTCTACCGCGACCGGCCGCGAGAGGAGTGGCCGCTCGCTGGCGACTCGGTCGAGATGGCGACCCTGCCGCTCGACCTCGACGACCTGCTCGCGGAGCCGGGCGGGGAGGAGGCCGACGAGGCGATGCCGAGCGGCACGACGCTCGGGCACGTCCACCTGCAGGTCGCCGACCTCGATCCCGCGGAGTCGTTCTGGGTCGACGCGCTCGGCCTCGACGTCACGGCGCGCGGGTACCCGGGCGCGCTCTTCACCTCGGCGGGCGGCTACCACCACCACGTCGGTCTGAACACGTGGGCAGGCGTCGGCGCGCCGTCTCCGCCGCCCGGCGCGAGGGGGCTCGTCCGGTTCGACGTCGTTCTCCCGGATGCGTCCGCCGTCGAGGCAGCCGCCGAGCGCCTCGCGCGCGCGCGCGAGGTCGAGCGTGTCGACGGCGGCGTGCTCGCGTCCGACCCGTCGGGGAATGCCGTGCTCGTCCGGTCGTCCTGAGCGCGAGATCAGGGGGCTGCCGACCAGGTGTCGGCAGGGTGGACGGCGACTTCGCAGGGCACGAACGGCGTCGGGAGCGGTCGCGGCCAGATCGCGGCCTCGAGGGTGCGTGTGAACAGCTCCGTGGCCGCGTCGGCGGCCTCTTCCGGCCTCGCAGCAACGATCTTCAGTCGCATCGCGAAGCGACCGAGGGTCAAGGAGCACTCCTCGATCGCGCCCAGGCGCGTTGCGTCTTCGGCGAAGCGGGCCAGAGCCGCGTCGACGGCGAGCGACCGAAGCGACTCGCTTCGAAGCTCGACCATCCACTCCCGTGTCTCCTGGCGGACGCGCAGATCCTCGACGGTCGCGCCCCAGGCGATGTCGCCGTCTCCCGCAGTCATTCGAGTCCCCTGATTCGATGAGTGGTCCGCGCGGACCGTGCCGTTCCCGGCTCCGTCGGCACGCGCGCGCGCGGACGGCATCGCCGATTCGAGGGATCGGCGGGCCGATCGCGTATCCTCGAGCCGTGGAGACGATGATCGGAATCGCTGCGCTGCTCGTCGGCATCGGCATCCTCTGGCTCTGCTTCGCGCTCGGCGTGTTCTTCTTCACGCGCACGGGACGTGAGGGAATGCGCATCCAGCGGATGGAGGACGAGCGGCGCGACCGGGTGAGCCCGGGCTAGCCGAGAGCCGCGAGGGCCGGCGACAGAGCTGCCCCAGGGCGCTCGAGCCGGCCGCATGTCATCCTTCCGGCGCTGTGTCGGATGTCTGGGCAAGCGTTCCGGTCTGGACGCGGAAACGCAGGACCGCCTTGCCGACGTGCTCGAGACGCGCGGGGCGGATCCCCAGCAGCACGAGATGCGACGGGCGTTCCTCGGCGAGATCGACTTTCCGACCGCGGCACGGGTCCTCGAGGTTGGCTGCGGCACGGGTGTACTCACCCGCCGGCTGGCACGGCTCGAGCGTGTCGGGTCGGTGGGGAGGCGGCAGCGGCCGGATCAGCGGCTCGTACCGCTCGGGTGGCAGCGTCGGGTCCGGCCAGCTCGTCTCGCCGTCCTCGGCCCTCATCACCGCGAGGGCGTCCGGCCGCTCTTCCCCCGTCGCCGGTGAGGCGAGCGGGACGAGTGGGCCGGTCTCTTCGGCCGCCCACGGCGGCGGCTCGATCACGAGCGGCTGCGGCGGTGGCGGCGCGGGCGCCGCCTGCCCGCTGAGCCACTCCCCGGCATGACCGCCGAACGGCTGATCGGCGAACTCGGCGGCCGTCACCGCGGCGCCCGGAGGGACACGAG
>JBKPNM010000154.1:0-11221 GCA_046732615.1 Actinomycetota bacterium
CTGAACGCGAGTTGATGATGCACGGCTGTAGATGAGGGTGGCAGGCTCCTCCGGGTCGCCGCTTTCGTGGCCTGAACTTGGCCCAGACGTCTGGAAACCGGATGGCTTGGCCACGTCGCTGGGAGCCCCGAATCCCTTGTAGCGAAGCCACTTTACGCCACTCCCCGCCAACCCTCTACACCGCTCCACCGACTCCCCAGTCGTCAACGACCGCGGCTCGAGCCCGGTTGAGAAGGCGATCTCGATGCCCGAACGGTGCCCAAACGGCCTCTTCAACCGGTGGCAAGGTTGGCCCCGACAGCCGCAGAGTCGGGGCCAACCACGACCTACCTGGGAGTTATCCCTCTCCGACGTGAGGGTTGCAGCCTGCGGGGCCCGCGCCTCCGGTCAGGCCTGCGCCGTGCTTGACGTGCCCCCAGTTTTGGACGTTGCCCGCATTCGGGTCGAACTCCGGGTTGGGGTTGTCAGCCGTTCCCGGGAACTGGTTGTCTTCCTGGCCCGAGAAAGCGCATGCCGAGTTGGCGTGCAACGTGTGTTCCACGGGTTCGCCGGTGACGGGGTCCGTCCACCGATCGGTGTTCGTCCACAGCGGCTTGCCGTTGCCGGTGATCTCACCCGCGAACGCGGAACCAGCACCAACGGCCACGACCGCTACCGCGCAACTCGCCACGGCGAGTAGTCGTCTCATTCGCATCTCTACCTCCCCTGTTGGTGACGCCCCATCGGCGTCAGCCGCCACAGGAGGGTATATCGCTGCGGACGCGGAAGCAACAATGGCAGTCCGTGGATTGCCCATATGCGCCGCCTGCTGCGCGATGTGAAAGAAGCGACCTGGAGCCGACTGAGAGGCGGCGCGGTTAGCGAAGCCCGCTAAGCCGAGACGAACGTATGAGCTGGGTACAACTCCGGTTCGGCCTCGACCCCCACCTCGTCCAGAATCGGGCCGAGCGTCTCTCCAAATCGCTTGGCGGCCTCCTCCGACTCCCACACGTCGACAACGCGAAAACCGTTCGGGCCTTCTCCGGCGGCGTGAACCAACAGACCTTCGACAGGCCAGTCTGCAGGCGAGCTGAGGCCCTTCCCGCCAGTGATCCTACGAACGATCTCTTCGTAGCTCTGCTTCGTTAGTCCCGCCCCCTCGTGAACGAGCACGACCGACATCGGTGCCTCCTTCTTGGATTGCAACGGATGACGCTACGACAACTCCAGGCGCCGAGCAACTGTCTCGTGAGAGCGGCTGGGGTAGCTGTCGAGTAGTCCACGCAGGTCTTCCTCGGACTGAGGAACTAGATGCCCATCGGTGCCGCCCATCAGCGTGTGAGGTAGAAGAGCTGCACGCCCGCGGCGATGGACCAGGCGGCGAACGTGTGACTACAGGCGCGTGCCGCGATGTTCGATCCCGATGGCGACCGGATAGGCGCCCGCGACGGTCGAGTTCAGGCCGGATCGTCGTACACGTCCTGGGCGATGCGCTCGACGAGTGCCTTTGCCCTCGCCTCCTCGGGCGTCTCGTCCAGAGCGGCGGCGTCGGTCGCTACGGTCTCGCGCTCGCGCTCGTCTGCATAGGCCGACGCCGTCGGGCGGACCGGATTGACCGAATCGATGAGCAGGCGCCCCGCTTCCGACGCGTCGATCACACCACGCTCGAACCGATCGACGATTTCACGCTCTTGCGGCGAGAGCCGATCTGTCCGCTTGGGCTTGAACTTCATGCGCCGAGCCTAGACGAGCGATGGCGCCGATCACGCAGTTCGAGCGAGCGCGTCGCTAGCTGCTAACGGTACGCCTTCGGGAGGCGCCACCCGCACGTGCATCGGTAAAGGCGGTTGCGAGCCGGGGCTCCGTCGAAGCCGACTCGGAAGCTCTTGGGCACGCAAACCAGCAAGGGGCCCTGTAACAGGCCCCTTGCCCGCCCCCACCGATTGGCCGCCGGGGGTGTTACCCACCGCTCCCCCGGGTTGGCAGGGCATGACTGCTGCGCTCCCTCCCCTGGATCCCAGGCTAGTGACGAGTCCGGGGGAGGGAATCCCTCGCGCGAGTGACGTTTGCCCGACGAGCCTCCCCCTCCGGCGGGATGCGCCTCACAGCGCTCTGATCGAGCTCTGTGGGACGCGCGGCACCACGGCTCGTCCCCTCGTCCCGGGCCGCGCGTGGCGCTCGGATACGAAGGCACTCCAGTCCCGTTCCGCACCGACACGCCGCGCGACGGCACGTGGTCCGATCGTCCCTTCAGGGCATTTCGCAGCGCGATCCGGCTCGCTACGTTTCGTCCATGCCGATCATGGCGGGCGTACGGGTCTCGCGCGAGGAGACGCTCGAGCTGGCGGCGATGCTCACCCGCAACGGCGCCGACCACACTGCACGCGTATTGCTCGAGGCGACGACGAACAACCGGGAGTTCGTCGCGCTCTCGACCGAGGAGCGGGAATCGATCCTCGCCGTGCTCGACCGTCCCACCGGAGAGCTCGCCGAGCTGCGCCGCGCGCTCTTCGACGAGCTCGCGTGGCGGCGAAGCGGGCTCGTGTCCCGGCGCGAGCGCCGCACCGGGTTTCCCGCCCGTCCGGGCTGAGCCTCTAGGCGATCCGCAAGAGCACGAAACGCACGCGGACCGCTCCGGCGCGGTCGACGACCTTCGCGCGCAGGCGGAAGCTCCCGGTCCGCTTCGGGATCCCCGTCAGCCGACCGGTCGTCGTCAGCCGGAGACCGGGCACGAGCGAGCCGCCGCTCCGGAACCAGCGGTACGGTGCCGTTCCGCCCACGGCCTTGAGGCGGGCGTCATACGCACGGCCGAGATGCCCGAGCGGGAGCGCGCGGGACGTGATCGCGAGCAGCTTCCGACCCGGCGGAGAGGTCGGCTTCGGCGCGACGCCGAGCTGGACCAGCGCGCCGTTCACGAGCGTCGCCATGGCCTCGGCGCCCGAGGGCGTCAGATGGATTCCGTCGGGCTGCAGCCAGGCCGGGTTGTTGCGGGCCTGCGCGTTCCAGTCGACGACGGTCATCTCCGGGTGCCTCTGCCCGGCCGCCGTGATCATGGCGTTCATCGAGAGGTAGCTCTGCCGCTCGGCGCGCAGGGTGAGCCAGACCACGTGCTCGACGCCGTCCTTGCGGAACGCGGCGAGCGCCTGCTCGATGTTGTCGGCGTAGTTCGCCTCGTAGTCGTTGTAGCCGACGATCACGACGACGACCGACCCCATCTCGGGCCCGAGTGCCGCGGCGCGGTCGATCACGGTCGGCGGCCGCACGCCGTCGTACGGACAGCTCGTGTCGCCGAGTCGGCGGCACGCCGCGACCTCGAGGCGGAGGTCGATCCCGCGCCCGAGCGTCCGCTTCGCGTTCGGGTCGTAGGCCATCGCCGTCGCGGCCGAGTCGCCGAAGACCGTCACGCGCACCGGCGGCGCGGTGGAGCCGCCCTGGGCGCCAGCGACGAGCCCGAGGGCGGCGAGCAGGCTGACGACCGCCGAGGCCACGACGCGAACGGACATCGAGCGAGGGTAGCGGGCGAGCGAGGAGGGCCGCGTCACGGCCCTCTGCACACCATCGGTTCGCCGCGGCTACGCCGGGACGGCCTGCTCGACGTCGGCGCTCCAGTCGCCCGCGACGGCGAGGGCGTTCATGCGGGCACGGTGCAGGAAGGCCTCCTGGCCGGCTTCCACGTTGTCGGGCTCCCCACCCCACGCCTGGAGCGCAGAGGCCTGCAGCGCGCGACCGTACGAGAACGAGAGCGGCCACGGGCCGCCGACGCGGTTGATCGCGTTCAGGTTCTCCGTCGCCTCGACCTCCGACTGCCCGCCCGAGAGGAACACGATCCCGGGCACGAGCGCCGGCACGTGCCGGAGGAAGCAGTCGACCGTCAGCTCGGCGATCTGCGCCGAAGAGGACTGCGTCGGGCACTGCTTCCCCGAGATGACCATGTTCGGCTTCAGAAGCATCCCCTCGAGCGCGACCTCCTGTCGGTAGAGCTCGTAGAAGACGACGTGCAGCGTGCGGGCTGTCACCTCGTAGCAGCGCTCGAGCGTGTTGTCGGCGTCCATCAGGACCTCGGGCTCGACGATCGGCACGATCCCCGCCTCCTGGGAGAGGGCGGCGTACCGCGCGAGGGCGTGGGCGTTCGTGTGGATGCACGCGTCCGTCGGGATGCCGTCGCCGATCGTGATGACGGCGCGCCACTTGCTGAAGCGCGCGCCGAGCGAGTGGTACTCCTCGAAGCGGGCGCGCAGGCCGTCGAGGCCTTCCGTCACCTTCTCGCCCGGGTGCCCGGCGAGGTCGTGCGCGCCCGTGTCCACCTTGATCCCCGGCACGACGCCCTTCGCCGCGAGCAGCTCGGCGAACGGGGTGCCGTCGTCGGACGCCTGGCGGATCGTCTCGTCGTACATGATCACGCCGCCCACGTAGTCCTCGAAGCGGGGCGTCGTGAAGAGGAGGTTCCGGTACGCGCGGCGGTTCTCCTCGGTCGACTCGACCCCGATCGAGTCGAAGCGCTTCTTGATCGTGCCCGTCGACTCGTCCGCCGCGAGCACGCCCTTGTTGTCCGCCACGATCGACTGCGCGATCGCCTTCAGCTCGTCCGCCGCCATCACCGGCCTCCTTCCGTTCGCAATCTCCGGAGCTTTCCAGAAGGGTGATGCGCCGCGATCCGGCGCACCGTCCCCGAGCGCGAGCGCATCACGATCGACTCGGTCTCGATCCCATCCGCTCCCGGGCGGACGCCGCGGAGCAGCGCTCCACCGGTGACGCCGGTCGCCGCGACGAACACGTCCTCCCCGCGCACCAGGTCGTCGTGCGTCAGCACCTTTTCGACGTCGAACCCCGCCTCGACCAGCTTCGCGCGCTCGTCGTCGTCCCGCGGCCACAGGCGTCCCTGCAGGGCGCCGCCGTGGCACTTGATCGCGGCGGCAGAGATGACGCCCTCGGGCGTGCCGCCGACGCCCATCAGCATGTCGATGCCGGTGCCCGGCTGGGCGGCCGCGATCGCGGGCGCGACATCACCGTCGCGGATCAGGTTCACCCGAGCGCCGGCGTCGCGCAGCTCTGCGATCAGGTCGTCGTGGCGCTCGCGCTCGAGCACGACGACCGTGACTTCGTTGACCTCCACGCCCTTCGCGTCGGCGACGCGCTCGACGTTCTCGGTCGGCGAGCGGTCGATGTCGATCGCGTCCGCGGCGTCCGGGCCGACGGCGATCTTGTCCATGTAGACCGCGGCGCCGGGAGAGAACATCGTGCCCCGCTCGGCGACGGCGATCACCGAGATCGCGCCGGAGATGCCGAGCGCCGTCAGGCGTGTCCCCTCGAGGGGATCGACGGCGACGTCGACCTCGGGGCCGGTGCCGTCGCCGACCTCCTCGCCGTTGAAGAGCATCGGCGCCTCGTCCTTCTCGCCCTCTCCGATGACGACCATGCCGCGCATCGACACCGAGTTGACCATGAAGCGCATGAGGTCGACGGCGGCCTGGTCGGCGGCGTTCTTGTCGCCTCGGCCGATCCAGCGCGACGCGCCCATCGCGGCCGCCTCCGTGACCCGCACCAGCTCGAGCGCGAGGTTCCGGTCGGGCGGCGTACGCGAGGGATCGCGGCTCATTCGCTGCCCGATCCTACCCCGGCCGGAGCATCCGCGACACGCGTCTCCGCGGGCTCGACGAGGACGACGACGATTCCGGCGACAAGCACGACGGCGCCGCCGAGCAGGGTCGCACCGCCGGGCGGCTGGTCGACGAGCGCCCAGGCGAGCAGCACGCCCGCGACCGGCTCGAGGAACGTCAGCACGCCGGCTGCCTGTGCGGTGACGCGGCGGAGAAGCGTGGCGTAGACGAGCGTCGACGCGCCGGTGAAGACGACGCCGAGCGTCAGCGCGACGGCCCACTCCGACGAGTTGCGCGGCACGACTCGGTCGGCGAGGAGAAGCACGGGCGCGACCGCTAGCGAACCGACCAGGCAGTCCCAGAAGGCGACGGTGAGAGGCGGCGTCGCCGCCTCGAGCAGGCGCTTGGCGAGGATGACGAGCACCGCGTACGTGGCCGCGGAGCCGAGCCCCGCTGCGACCGCTGCCGCTGGAGGCGCTCCTCCTTCAGCGCCCGTGTCGAGCGCGATCGCGACGATCCCCGCCGCACCGACGACGCAGGCGCCGAGGACGGTCGCGCTCAGCCGCTCGGGAAGGACGAGCGGCGCGACGAGCGCGATCAGGAGCGGCGCCGCGTAGAAGGTGAGGACGCCGAGCGCCACGGAGCCGCGCTCGACCGCCTCGAAGAACAGCAGCCAGTGCGCTCCCTGGGCGATACCGAGGAGCGTCAGCGCCGGCAGGCGTCCGGCAGGCGACAGGAGATCCGCGCGGCCGACGACGAGCGCCGCGACCGCGAGCGTCACCGCGGCGAGCGCGAGCCGCCAGAACGCGAGCGGACCGGCGCTCAGGTCGACCGACGCGACGAGGACCGCGATGAAGCCCCACGACGCTGCAAGCGCACCGAGCGCGAGGTTCCAGCGCATCGGGCGATCGTAGGAGACCTGGGGACTGGCCCCGCAGAGGCCTGTCCCCCGCGAAGCTCCCGCCGAGCACGCGCCACGGGGTCAGTCCCCTTCGGGGACAGACCCCGGGGACAGACCCCGGGCCTACATGCGGTCCGGCGCCTCCACCCCGAGGAGGTCGAGGCAGATCGCGACGACGGCTTGCGTCGCCGCGCAGAGCGCGAGCCGGAACGCCTCCGCGTCGGATCCGAGCACCCTGTGGTGGTGGTAGAAGCGGTGGAAGTCGTCGGCGACGCGGATCGCGTAGGCCGGGAGCGCATGCGGCCCCCGGCGCTCGGTGGCCGAGCGGACGACGGCCGGCAGCTCGAGCAGCCGCTTCACGAGCTCTCGCTCCTCGACGGCGAGGCCCACCGCCGGCCTCGGATCCGGCTCGCGACCCTCTGCGTTACGGAGGATTCCCGCGATCCGCGCGTGGGCGTACTGGACGTAGTAGACGGGGTTCTTCTGACTGCGCTCCGCGGCGAGGTCGACGTCGATCTCGATCGTCTGGTCGTGACCGCGCGAGAGCAGATACCAGCGGGCCGCGTCGACGCCGATCTCGTCGACGAAGTCGTCGAGGAAGACGACGTCGCCGCGGCGCTTGGACATCTTCGCGGCCTCGCCGCCGCGGACCAGCTGGACGAGCTGGTAGACGAGCACCTCGATCGAGTCGCGGGGATGCCCGAGCATCTCGGCGAGCGCCCGGAGGCGCGCGACGTAGCCGTGGTGATCGGCGCCGAGCACGTAGACGAGCCGGTCGAATCCCCGGGCGTACTTGCGGCGGATGTACGCCGCGTCGAACGCGAAGTACGTCGGCTCGCCGTTCGAGCGGACGACCACGCGATCCTTGTCGTCGCCGTGCGCGGTGGTGCGGGCCCAGAGAGCGCCGTCCGCCTCGTAGGTGTCGAGCAGCTCGATCGCCGCAGGCGCCTCCGCCTCGACGACGCTCTGCCGCTCGAACGTGTCGAAATGGATACGAAAGCGCTCGAGCGCCGCCTCGATCCGCGCGAGCATGCGCGGCACCGGGTCCCCCTCCTCCCCCGCGAGATCGGCCACGTACGCGCCGCGATACCCGTCCTCAGGCGGTTCCTCTCCGCGCCGGACGGCCTCGACCGACTCTCGGAAGCGGTCCATCTGCGCTCCTGCGTCGTTGTAGTAGTACTCCCGCTCGACGTCGTGCCCCGCGAACGCGAGCAGGCGCGCAACTGCATCGCCGTACGCGCCGTTCCGCGCCGACGCCACGGTGACGGGACCGGTCGGGTTGGCCGAGACGAGCTCCACCTGGATGCGCTCGAGGGGATCCGCCGAGCCGGCACCGAACGAGCGCCCCGCCGAGAGCACCGTCCCGAGCGCCGCGCCCAGCCAGGCATCGTCGACCGTCAGGTTGAGGAAGCCGGGCCCTGCCACCTCGACGCCGGCGATGCCGTCGAGCGCGCGGACGCCCCCTGCGAGCTCGGCAGCGACCTCTCGCGGCGGCTGCCTGCGGCCGCCCGCGAGCCGCAGTGCGACGTTCGTCGCATAGTCGCCGTGCTGCGCCTCGGACGGCCGCTCGAGCTCCACGTCGACGCCCGCCAGCTCGGCGAGCGACGCAGTGAGGGAGCGAACGGGATCCGGCGTCTCCACCTCGGCATCGTACGATCGTCGCGGGCGCAGGGTCCCCGCGTGGTGACGGACGAGCGGCGGCGGCTAGTCGGTGGCAGCCGCGGCGACGGCGGCCGGGCGAGTCGTCGTCGCCGTGCGGGCGGTGATCCCGTCGCGCGCGAGCATCGTCGCGACCTCCTCGCGGGCCTTGTAGATCCGCCACTTCACGGTCGCCAGCGTGATCTCGAGCGCGTCGGCGATCTCGGTGTAGGAGAGCCCGACGACGTCGCGCAGAAGGAGGGCCATCTTGAGGTCGACCGTGAGCGCCTCGACCGCGCGCCAGACCGCGTCGATCGTCTCGGTGCGCTCGAACGGCTGGTCGACGACCTCGAGCGGCGGGATGTCGTCGAGCGCGACGACGGCGCGCGGCCTGCGCTCGAGCGCGCGGAGCTCGTCGAGCACGCGGTTCTTCGTGACCTGGAAGAGCCAGGTCGTGAACCGCGAGCGGTCGGAGAAACCGGGAAGCCCCTGGTAGACGCGGAGGAAGACCTCCTGGGTCAGGTCCTCGGCGAGGCTACGGTCGCCGACGAGGCGCAGCACGTAGTTGTAAACCGGCTGCTCGTAGGCGCGGACGATGAGGTTGAACGCCCGCTCGTCACCGCGCTGGGCCTTGCGGAGCACACCGTGATCGGGCTGCGTCAGGGCCAATGCGCCGCGAGCATACAGCGCCCTCACGCCCTTTCACGAACAATTTACGACTCGATGACGTGTCAGCGATTCTCGCTCGCGAGGAGGCTAGAGCCGGTCATCAGGGGAGGGCGCTCGAGCCCCAGGAGCGCAAGGACGGTCGGGGCGAGGTCCGACAGCTCACCGCCGCTCCGAAGGGCACCGTCCTCGATCGTCAGGACGAGCGGCACCGGGTTCGTCGTGTGCGCCGTGTGCGGGCTGACGCCGTCGTCCTCGAGCATCCGCTCGGCGTTGCCGTGGTCGGCCGTGACGAGACAGACTCCGCCGGCGCGATGGGTCGCCTCGACGACCTGACCGAGGCATCTGTCGACGGTCTCGACGGCCTTCACGACGGCCGGGATCACGCCCGTGTGGCCGACCATGTCGGGGTTCGCGAAGTTGACGACGCAGAACCGGTAGCCGTCGGCGAGCGCGGCGGCGACGCGCGCGGCGACCTCGGGGGCCGACATCTCGGGTTTGTGGTCGTAGCTCGGTACGTCGCGTGGGGATGCGACGAGGATGCGGTCCTCACCCGGCCACGCGTCCTCCACACCGCCGTCGAAGAAGTACGTCACGTGGGCGTACTTCTCCGTCTCGGCGGCGTGGAGCTGCGTCGCCCCGGCGCTGCTCAGCACCTCGGCCAGCGTGTCGGGAACGTCCTGCTCGCCGAACGCCACGGGGCAGGTGAAGTCGTCGCGGTAGCGCGTCATCGTGACGACGTCGGCGCCCGCCTCGAGCAGGCGCTCCGTCAGCTGACGCCCTCGATCGGGGCGGAAGTTGAAGACGATCGCGGTGTCCTGAGCCGGATCGAGTCGTGGTCGCCCCCGGAGGACGATCGGCTCGACGAACTCGTCCGTCACGCCGCGCGCGTAGCTCGCCCGCACAGCCGCGACCGCGTCGTCGGCCTCCTCGCCCCGGCCGGCGAGGATCGCCGCGAGTGCCCGCTCGGTGCGCTCCCACCGCTTGTCGCGGTCCATCGCGTAGTACCGCCCCACGACGGTCGCGATGCGGTCGTCGGGCAGCGTCGCGATGTCGTTCACCGCCGCGTGCGGCGAGACGTCCCGGCCGTCCGTGAACGCGTCGATCCACGTCTGCTCCTGCATTCCGGCGCGCCCCGCCAGGTCGAGGAGCGCACGCAGATGGTCGATGTGCGAGTGCACGCCTCCCGTCGAGACGAGGCCGAGCAGGTGGACGTTGCCGCCGCGCTCCTTTGCCCTTCGGAACGCGCCGACGAGCGCCTCGTTGTCGAAGAACGAGCCGTCCTCGACCGCCCGGCTGACGCGGACGAGGTCCTGGAGGAGGATCCTCCCCGAGCCGATCGTCAGGTGGCCGACCTCGGAGTTGCCCATCTGGCCGTCGGGCAGCCCGACCGCCGGGCCGGACGCGCGGAGCCGCGTCGAGGGATAGCGCGCGACGAGCCCGTCGAACACGGGCGTGCGCGCCAGCTCGACGGCGTTTCCCGGGCCGGCTGGAGCGATCCCGAAACCGTCCAGGATCACGAGCGTGACGAGCGGATATCCGCCCGTGCTCACGTCGCCGCGCGGCAGATCGCTGCGAACGACTCCGGGTCGAGCGAGGCGCCGCCGACGAGCGCGCCGTCGACGGCCGGCTGCGCCATCAGCTCGCCGGCGTTCTCGGGCTTGACCGAGCCGCCGTAGAGCACGCGGGTGTCGTGCAGCTCCTTGATCGTCTCGTGCGCCGCCTCCGCGAGCTCGGGCGTCGCGGTCTTTCCGGTGCCGATCGCCCAGACCGGCTCGTATGCGATCACGAGCGATTCGTGGCGCGGGATCGCCGCGACCTGGCGGCGCAGCACGGCGTCCGTCTCCTCCGCCTCGCGCTCAGCTTCCGTCTCGCCCACGCAGGCGATCACGCGCAGCCCCGCGGCGAGCGCGGCCTCGCAGCGCAGACGCACGCTCTCGTCGGTCTCGCCGAACAGGTGCCGGCGCTCGGAGTGCCCGACGATAGCCCCGTCGACGCCCAGCTCCCGCAGCATCGCGGCCGACACCTCGCCCGTGAACGCGCCCTCTTCCGCCCAGTGGACGTTCTGGGCGAAGATCGGGACGCCACGCCCGACCGCGGCGGCGAGCGACGTGAACGGCGGGCAGACGACCGCCTCCACCCCGGCAGGCGGCGCGAACGCCTCGAGGAACGCGAGGGTCTCGGCCAGCCCCTTGAACATCTTCCAGTTGCCCGCGACGAGCACGCGCGTGATCCTAGTCGGCGAGGTTCCGACGATGACCGGCGACGACATCCGCTACGCGAGGAACGGCGACATCCACATCGCCTACGAGGTTCTGGGCCCGGGTGGAGGCGTCGACGTCGTCCTGATCGGACGTGCGCGACCACGTGGCAGGCTCGGGGCTCGACTTCGCCGACCGGGGCGAGCACGAGCTGAAGGGCGTGCCGGGTTCGTGGAAGC
>JBKPNM010000155.1:0-5540 GCA_046732615.1 Actinomycetota bacterium
GCGGAAGTCCTGCCGCCGCCCGGCCGCCTGTGCCTTCTCGAGGATCCGCAGCCGGCGCTGCTGGAGCGTGAGCCACCGCCCCACCCTGGAGCGCAAGGCAACAGGCGCCTCGAGCGCTCCGACGCGTCGCAGCTGCGCATCGAGGAGCGGCACCGCGCGGTCGACGGCGACGATCACGTTGGCCGGCTCGGCGACGTCGGGCGGGTTGATCCGGTCGAGCTTCGGGCCGTAGATCCGGCACACGGCTCCGACGGCGCCGAGATACTCCGCACGCGTCGTCTCGGCGCGCGAGCTTCCCGTCGTCACGAAGATGACCGCCGCCACGATCGCGGCCCCGAGAGCGACTGCCGCGATTGCGACGGCCGTCCGCCGCCGTAACGCCGCCACGACCGTCATCCTCCTCGCCGAGGCGAGCCGAAACGGGCCGCGCCCGGGTCGTCCGGCCTCACGCGGGCTCCTTCGCGGGCCGAGGTGCGCCGGGCCGCAACACGCTTGCGAGCGCCAGGTACGTGGCGGCGCCCGCTCCGGCACCCCACGCCACCTTGAGCCACGCATCGGGCACCGCGTAGTACACGGCGACGGCGACCGCGACCGCGAGGACCGCCTCGAGGTCGACACCGCGTACATAGCGGTACCTGCCCGCGGGGTCGTAGAGCGCCTCGACGTCGAGACGGCTTCGCTGCCCGACCACATAGTCGGCCAGGATCACGCCCGTCAGCGGCGCGGCGACGTTGCCGAGGTGCGTGATCCACGACTGCGCCCCCTCGATCAGCGACGGAAAGCCCGAGAGCACGATCGCAATCAGCCCGACGACGGCCGTCGCGTAGATCCTTCCGAGCGAGGGGAGGCTCGACACGAGCGAGAGCCCGCCCGTGTAGACGTTGGTGACGTTGGCGGCGAACGTCTGGACGACGATCGCGACGAGCAGCACGACGAGAACCGCGTCGTTGGAGGTCAGCGTGCTCGCGGCGACGAACGGGTTCGTCTCGCCGCTGCCGACCGCGTAGACGCCGCCGATCAGCGTCGTCGTCGCGGTCGCGGCGAGCGTCGACGCGATCAGGCCGACGCGCATGTCGCGTCGCGACCGCGTGTAGCGCGTGAGGTCGGCGATGTTCGTCACGAGCGTGAGCGACGAGCCGCACATCACCGTCACGACGGTCGCGAAGCCGACCCACGTGAGCTGCTGCTCGGGAGACTCGACGACGCGGCCGACGGCGTAGCTCGGGTCGTCCGAGACGAGCCACAGGCCGAGCAGCACGCCCGCCGTCGCGAGCGACAGCGGCAGCACGAGCCGCAGTAGCCAGCGCATGACGTCGAAGCCGAGGGCCGCGACCGCGGCCTGCACGACAGCGATCGCGAGCGCGGTCGGCACGACCGAGGGGCGGACGTCGGCGAGGGCGACGGCGATCGCCTGCACCCCGAACGCGGCCGTCAGCGCCTGCGCGGCGAACCAGTAGACCGACGCGACGACCCGGTAGGGCGAGGTCAGCGCCCGGGCGCCGAGGCCGCCGAACGTCCCTCGCATGGCGACCTGCCCGGGGAGCCCGTCGTCGACGCCGGGCTGGGCGACGATCGTCAGCGCGGCATACGCAAGCGCCTGCCCCACCAGCGTGGCGACCAGCGCCCAGGCGAGCGGCAGCCCGCTCTCGACGACCGCGAGCGCACCGAGCACCATCATCACGGGGTTCAGGAAGAACGTGAAGTTGATCGCGAAGAGGTCGTGCCAGCCGACCGTGCGCTCGGCCGCGGGAACCGGCTCGATCCCGTATCGCTCGACGTCCGGCAAGAGCCCGCCGCCTAGTGCCGCGCGAAGAAGTCGCCCACCACGCGGTTGTGCTCGTCGCTCGAGTCGAAGATCGTCGAATGGTTCGCGCCGCGGATCACGTGCACCTCCGCGCCGGCGATGCCGTCGGCGATCGCCTGCTGCCCGGCGGCGTCCGGCCCCTGGTCCCAGGGAGTCATGACGTCCTCGTCTCCGCCGAGGACGAGCGCCGGCGAGGTGATGCGCGGCAGCCACTCCCGGATGTCCATGTCGCACATCGCCTGACAGGCCGCGGTGAACACCTCGATGCGGTTCGAGTCGCGCAGGATCTCCTGGATCCGGTCGGCGAGCGCGACCGCGTCCTGCTCGGCGAGGAAGCGGCGCGAGAGCGCCTGCCACGTGATCAGCTCAGCGAGCAGCCTGCTTCCGGGCCCGTCGGGGTCGAGGCGCGCGATGTCGATCCAGTTCTTGAAGATCAGTCGGCCGCTCGGCCCGAGCTTCGCCGCGGCGCAGTTGATGACGACGGAGCGCGTCCGGTCGGGGTACTTCCCGGCGAAGACGATCGCGATCATCCCGCCCATCGACGTGCCGTGGACGTGGGCCGCCTCGACCCCGAGTGCGTCCATCAGGCCGGCGAGGTCGTCCGCCCAGACCTCCATGTCGTAGTGCTGGACCGGCCTGTCGGAGGCGCCATACCCGCGCATGTCGTAGTCGATCACCCGGAAGCGCTTCGCGAGCTCCGGCGTCGCAGGGTCGAAGTTGTAGTGACCGAACCCCGCGCCGTGGATCTGCACGACGGGAGGCCCGTCGCCGGTCACGCGATACCAGAGGTTGACACCGTCGACCTCGATCGTGCCTTCCACCCCGAGCCTCCTTCTCGCGACAGGTGAGAGGCGATCATGACCGATCGCGCCCGGCCGCGTCCGGGACCGATCCAGCGGCTGGTGTCTCCGGCCGGTGGCGTCAGCGGGCCATCGCGCGCTCGACGGCCTCGGCCTCCTCGGGCGAGAGGGCGAGGTTCGGCTGGCCGTGCTCGAGCTCCTTCACGTAGACGCGCGCGTAGTCGCGCCCCTGGATCGCCGTCACGACGGTGCCCGTGCGGTTCGCGTCGAGGAACGCGAACGAGGCCGACTGCTGGCCTCCCGCGTCCTCGTAGGCGTCGTAGCGCACGACCGACGTGTTCGTCACCGCGCCGTCGACGCGGCGGTCGACCCGCGTCAGGCCGGCGGCCACCTCGTCCACCGCACGGTGCAGGTCGTCGATGCGCCCCTGGAGCGAGACGGCGAAGTCGACCACGTCGGTCGTCGACCCGCCGAGGATCGCCTGCTGACCGCGTCGCAGCGCGCGCACCCGCTTCCAGGCGGCCCCGGTGACGAGCAGCGCGGCAAGCGAGACCACGACGGCCGCGACGGCGACCCCGAGCTCGAGGCTCACGAGCCGACCAGGCGGCTCACGACGGCTGCAACGTGAACACGACCGGGTACTCCGCCGTGTTGTTGCCCGTGTTCGTCTCGCCCGGCACCGGCGCGATGCTCACCTGCACCGTCGTGTTCTCCTGGAACGGGAAGTCGGGGAAGTCCGAGAACGTCACGGTCTTCGTCTCACCGGGGTCGATCACGTCGATCGTGCCGGTCTTCTTGATCGGGGTCGGCTGCGCCGGGATCGTGAGATTGACCTTGACCCCGACCTCCTGGTTCTCGCCGGAGTTCGTGACCCCCACCTCGAAGGAGACGTCCGTCGACACGGTGATCTTCGTCTCGGTGGTCGTCGAGAGCTGCACGTTGGCCGGCTGCACCTTCGTGAACGCCAGTGAGCTGCCGTGCAGGCCGCTCGGCGTGCCGCCGGTGGAGGCGCCGTGGACCCGCTGCCAGATGGAGCTCATCGAGCGGGCGGTGTAGAGGTCCGAGTTCGCGACGAAGACGGACGCCGGCTCCGTCAGGCCTTCCACGCCCTCGGACGCCATCGTCGCCTGCGCCGTGCCCTGGAAGAGATCCTTCCAGACGACGTCGCTCGCCTCGAGCCGCTGTCCCCACGACGCGAGCTGCTGCCCGGCTGCAGCCTGGTCGTCGGAGTCCTTCGTCGCCCGGAAGGTGTCGAGCATGCCCTGGAGGCCCGTCACCCGGAGCTGGAGCGCCTCGAGCGCGTGGCCGTGCGCCGGCGTGAGCGGTCCCGGCGGGTCGAGGTCGCGCGCGCGCTCGACGTCGAGCTGCTGGCGCTGGACGAAGCCGCCGAGCTTCGTCTCGAGCTCCGTCTGCGCGAGCCCCGGCGTCGTGAGGAGCGTCGCCAGGTCGGAGCCGATCTTCGCGGAGTCGCTGCCGACGTCGCCCACGCCCGCCAGGTAGTCGCCGTACGTGGCCTCCTCGTCCTGCCCGGCGCACCCCTGCACCCAGACCGCGAGCAGCACGACGACGAGAATCGCGAGCGCCACGAGGCCGCCGAGGCGGAGCAGCGGCATGATCCCGTGCGGTGTGCCGAGCGGCCGGCGCGGACCGCCCCCGCGTGGCCCACCGCCGCCGGGCGGACGACCGCTCTGCCGCGACGGCGGGGCGAGCTCTCGGGTCTCGTCGTCGACGAAGTCGAAGTCGAGGATGTCGTCGTCGTGCACGGTCACGATTGGGGTCTCCGCAGGCCGGCGACGATCGACGATGCCTGGCCCCGTCGAGCGCCGTCAGCGGCCGAGTGTACGGGAGATTCGCGGGCGGAGGACGTTCCCAGATCGTGGCGAAGGGGAAATCGGTGTCGTCCGCTGCGTTTGCCCTTCCCGACCGAGCGCTCGTCCTCGACCGCTACCGTCCGCTCCGTCCGCTGGGCCGCGGCGGGTCGGGATCGGTCTGGCTCGCCCGCGACGAGCGCACGGGACTCGACGTCGCGCTGAAGATCGTCCCGCGCGAGGGCAAGCGCGCGGCGCGCGCCGCACGCGAGATGGAGGCGGCATCACGTCTGCGCCACGAGCGGTGCGTGCGGGCGTATGACTTCGGCGGCGACCCGGGCCACGTCTACATCGCCTACGAGTACGTTCGAGGCCGCACGCTGCGCGAGGCGCTGCGCACCGACGGGCTCGACGACGCGGCCGCCGTCGAGGTCGCGGCGCAGGTGCTCGACGGGCTCGCGCACGCTCACCGGCACGGGATCGTCCACCGCGACGTGAAGCCCTCCAACGTCCTCGTCGAGGAGAGCGACCCGATCTCGATCAGGGTGCTCGACTTCGGCCTTGCGCAGTTCGACGAGGCCGACACCCTGACCGCGGTCGGCGACGTCCCGGGCACGCTGGCGTACATCTCGCCGGAGCGCCTGACGGGCGCGGAGGCGTCCGAGCGGAGCGACGTGTGGGCCGTCGGCGTGATCCTCTGGGAGGCCCTCGTCGGGAGCCACCCGTTCTGGGGCGTGCCGCTCCCGCAGGTCGCGTCCACGATCGCCTCGGGCGCGCCGCCGCTGTCGGCCCGCCGAGGCGACCTCCCGCGCAGGCTGCTGGCCGCCGTCGACTCGGCGCTCGCCGTCGATCCGGCGAAGCGGCCGCCGGCAGCGCGTCTCGCCGCCGAGCTCCGCGAGGCGTTCGTCGTCCCGCGGCGAACGGGACAGGAGCGGCGGAGGCCGAAATCCAAACCCGGGCGCAAGAGCGCCGGGCCGGCGCCGCGCCCTCGCGTCGCGGCGGCTCCGGTGCCCCTCGCGCAACGCCTCGTCCCTGCCGGTCTCGCGGCGCTCGCGACGGCCGTCGGCGGCTCGCTGCTGCCGTTCTGGCCCGGGCCGCTCCTGGCCGCGATCGCCGTTGCGGCGGGCC
>JBKPNM010000156.1:0-10143 GCA_046732615.1 Actinomycetota bacterium
GGCCGATGTCACGGACGTCAGGCCGCAGGATCGCGACCTGGCGATGGTGTTCCAGAACTACGCCCTCTATCCGCACATGACGGTTGCACAGAACCTCGCCTTCGGGCTGCGCCTGCGGCGGATCCCGAAGGCCGAGCGCGCACGCCGCGCGCTCGAGGTGGGGAGGAAGCTCGGGCTCGAGGAGCTGCTCGACCGGAAGCCGAGCGAGCTGTCCGGCGGGCAGCGTCAGCGGGTCGCCATGGGCCGGGCGATGGTCCGCGAGCCCAAGGCGTTCCTGATGGACGAGCCGCTCTCCAACCTCGACGCGAAGCTACGCGTCACCATGCGGGCGGAGCTCGCCCGGCTGCACGAGCGCCTCGGAGTGACGACCGTCTACGTCACGCACGACCAGGTCGAGGCGATGACACTCGGTCACCGCGTGGCGGTGCTCCGCGACGGTGTCCTGCAGCAGGTGGACACGCCGCAGCGCCTGTTCCGCGAGCCCGCCAACCTCTTCGTGGCCTCGTTCATCGGCTCCCCCTCGATGAACCTCGTCGAAGCCGAGCTCGTCGACGGCAGGCTGCGCTTCGGCGACCACGCGCTTCCCCTCGCCGAGACGGCGCGGCTCGCGCAGCGGCGCGTGATCCTCGGGATCAGGCCGACGGATTTCGCCGACGGCGATGCGGCGGATCCCACACTGCCCCGCGTGCGCGTTCGCGCGGAGGTCGTCGAGGATCTCGGCGCAGAGACGCACGTGATCTTCCCCGTCGACGCCCCGCGCGTCGTCTCCGACGCCGTCCGGGTCGCGCAGGCAGTGCAGGACCCGGGCGAGGGGCTGATCGCCGACGACACCCGAGCGCTGTTCACCGCCTGCATCGACGGGCGCCCTGTCGCCCCCGGGACGGAGCTCGAGCTAGCCGTCGACCCGGCCCGCTTCCATTTCTTCGATCCCACCACCGGCGCCGTGCTCGGGCGGGCCGGAGCGGCAGTCGGCGCGTAGATCCCCGGCTGGACGCCGACCTGGGGGCTGGCGCCGAGAACCTGCCGGGGTTCGTGCGCCCGCCTGGTGCCGCCCCAGGAGGTCGACGTCGCGTATCCATGTGCCAATTGCGTCGTGGGGTGACCGGCGAGACGTCTACGGCTCGGGAAGTGCGTCGAGGAACGCGCGAGGCGTGAAGATGGGAAGCTCGCCCGCGAGCGCGAGTAGGTGCTGGTCGCCCGAGACGAGGACTGCTCGCTCCGCCTCGGCGAGCGCGACGAGGTGGTCGTCGCCCGGATCGTCGGGGCGACGCGCGGGCGGCTCGGGGTCGGGCGCGAGCCGCGCTGTCTGGCGGAGAAGCCCGACAAACGCGCTGGTGTCGTCTGCTGCAATGCGCTCGCGGATCTTCGGGTACGCGAGCGCGCGAGCGAGTTCGGCGAGGAGCGCCTCCGAGACGACCAGCTCGAACTCGCCGGCGAGCCAGCGCGAGACGATCCGTCAGGTGCTCCGCTTCTGGAGAGCAGTGAGGCGATGAGGACGTTCGGGTCGAGGACGGCGCGCACTCAGCGCCGGCGGGCCCGTGTCTCGTGCTCGGCCTCGACTGCGAGTTCGAGCGCCTCACGCTCGCTCAAGTCGTCTCGCTCCCACAAGCGATCCAGCAGGTCAAAACCGAGCTCGCGGCGTAGCGCCTCGTCGATCACCTCGCTGTCGCCCTTCCCGGTTCGCGCTCCGCGCATCTTGACCGCGCGCAAGACCTCCTGATCGATTGTGAGCGTCGCCGCCTAGCGGGTGGCCGATTCCAGGGTCGGTTACGGACCCCTGATCCGGTCTTCCGTCTCACGCACGGATTCGCGGAAGTCAGCGGATCGGTTTTCGTGAACCCGCTACCGGTCCGAGGGAGCCGAGCGGCGCGGCACGCACCACTGCACAACAGACTTTGGACTGCAGGCCCGTACCACTCGCGGGTTGCCGTCACATCACCCACGGAAGGGCGCGAGGCGAATGCTTAGGTCGCTCATGGCAAAGCGGTGCAGGTACCAGGCGCGGCCACGAGGGACTTGCTTGGCCTCGTCTCGGAGAAGCCCGGCGAACTCCCGCTTGAAGCCCAACCGCGGGTACTGCTGGATGACGCTCTGGCGGACTGGATCGGGTATCTCGTTGCTCCGGAGGCCGAACACGTCGACGGCTGCGCCGGCAGACAGGAGGTAGGACTCGGCACCGGATTCGAGGCCAACGCCGGGGGTGTGGTGCATGGCGATCGCGTTGGCAACGAGCTCGCGGCTGTCGGCAGGCAGGTCGTGGCTGTCGGTGAACTCGCGTGCGAACGCGGCGCTGCGAACCGTGAAGTCGACGTCAGGCACCGGGCTCGGGATCCCGGTGTCGTGGAACATCGCACCCAGGTACAGGAGCTCCCGGTCGAACGTGATCCCGTGAAGTGCGGCGATGGCCGCGCCCCACGCGTAGGCACGACTGGAATGGTTGAGGAGCACCGGTGTCAAGAGGTCCCGCGCGGCGACCTCGGCATCCCTTGCGAGAGGAGAGTCGGGAGGCACCAGGCTCGTCGGATCGATGGAAGTCCGGCGTCCCGAGTGCACTCGGAGCACCATCGCGAGACGGCCGGCAAGAATGCTGAGCTCCGCCCGCAGCAGGGGCCGGGCAAGTGTTAGGCATTCCCGAGCGGTCAGCATTCCTCCGGTGCGTTCGGTCCATCCGATGGATCCGATCGGATCGGTGGGTGTTGGCCGGCTCATGGGCGCCTCGTCACGGTGCGAATGATTCGTGGGTCGTCGTGGGTAGTCGTCGGGCCCAGCGCGGATACGGTCTTGTCAAGCCATGTGGATCTCGACGTCGTCGGCGACGGAGCCGAGAATCGTGTAGTCGGTCCGTGTGGTCTGCAGGATCGAGCCCGGGACGAACTCGGACACCGGGCCGTGGGCGACGAGGCGGGCGATGAAGCGCTGCCACGAGACGCCGCCGCCGAGGTCTCCGTCGAGCCAGAAGCTGCGGTGGCGCGCGCCGAGGATCTCCCGAGGGCCGATCGTGTTCGCTTTCGGCGGCACCCACGACCAGTCGCCGCCGAACGAATGCAGCGCGTTCTGCATGATCGTCATCGGGTGCAGCTCGACGAGCCGCGCGCCCGCCCGCTTGTACGCGTCCAGATCGCCGGCGAACTCATGCCCGAGATGCGACTCCCAGAACGCGATGTGCCCGCACCAACCGATACCGCCGTAGCAGACGTCGGCGCCGCCTACGTCTTCGAGACGCGCGCTGTAGTCGCCGATCGCCTCGGTCGTCGGGAAATGGATCTGATCGTCCGGCGGCCGGAGCTCCCGGTCGACACGCGCGAAGAACCGCTCCTGCATCGCCCGCTGGAACGAGCCGGGCCACGTGACCGGTGCGGTCGCACCGTCCTCGTTCGCGTATTCGTCCATGTTGAACGTATGGACGTGGTCGAGCGTGAGGCGCTCCGCGTTGATCATCCGCGCGGCCAGCTCGTACTGCGGCATCGGCCCGACCGGGAGGATCGCGACGAAGGTTCTGCCGTCGTCGCGCGCAGCGCGGATCCGGTCGACGAGGTCGGCGGCGAACGCGCGGTAGAACTCCGCAGGGTCGTCGGCGACGGCGATCCGGAAGTCCGGATTGGCGTGCTTCGTGATCTCCGTGCGGGGGATGCGGCGGACGCGATCGCATGCGACGAGGTCGCGGAAGTCGATGAATCGGGCAAGGTCGTACTCGAAGCCGACGTCGACTGCCACTGGCGGGTCCTTTCGTCAGGGAAGGAGGCGCCGGGTGGTCGCCCGGAGCCAGGTCAGGCACGGAGTGAAGCCCTCGGCGTACTGGACGCGGGATTGAAGGCCGCGGAAGCGTGTCACCGCGCGCATCTGCTCGACGATGTCGATGCCGTCGTGGTCGCGCAGCCACGTGAGCTGGCTCTCGTGCGCCTCGAGCATCGCGACCTTCGTCTCGATCGTCGTGGTCACGTCGACGTACTCCGTGGGTTGGAACCCGAGTCCCATCACGGTGTCCATGAAGTAGATGGGGGTGACGACGTCGTGGTGGAGACGCTTGCTCTCGAGCAGGGGCAGCGTCGCGTGGAAGCTGCAGTCGAAGACGAGCTTCGACGTCTCGTCGTGGTCGGACATGTAGTCGCCGGTGGAGTGCGTGATGATCAGGTCGGGGCGCACGTCGCGCACGAGATCGATGATCGCGGCGCGCTGGTCGTCGTCGCCTGCGTCGACCTCACCGTCGGTGAAGCCGAGCGTGACGTGGGCGGCGCCTGCCAGTTCGGCGGCGCGGCGCGCCTCCCGCAGCCGGATCTCCGCGATCTCCTCCGAGGTGTGCTCGAAGCTGCCGCGGTTGCCGAGTGTCGCGTTGCACATCACGACCTCATGGCCGTCCCGCACGAACCGCGCCAGTGTTCCACCGCAGAGGATCTCGAGATCGTCCGGGTGCGCGCCGACGGCGAGGACACGCATCAGGAGGCAATCGCCGCCGTACCGAACAGGGGTAGCTCGACGGTCAGCGCGGCGACCGAAACCGCATCAGCAGCGCCCGGCGATCGGGCCTGGGTGGTCGCGCGAAGGAGGTGCACCGGTTCAGCTGCCGGAGGAGGTGGGGGTGACGTTGCTTCCGCTCGATGATAGAAACGTCCCCTAACGACTAGCAAGGGTGGAGACGATAGGCGTCCGAGAAATCGACCGGTCACGGTTCGACCATATCGGGCTCGTCACAGACGAGATGAAGGACGGCGAGTCGTTCGTCGCCGCGACGCGCGTCTGGGTGACCAGCCCGCGGGCCGACGCCTTCAACGTCGAATGGTTGCGCTTCGAGCCCGACTCGCCGGTGACCGGTCCGCTGCGCACCGCGCCCCACGTCGCCTATCGCGTCGACGACCTCGGCGCGGCGATCGCGGGGCACACGATCCTCGCGGAGCCGTTCGACCCCACCGGCCGCGGCGACGACTTCCTCCGCGTCGCGTTCGTCGAGGTCGACGGCGCCGTCATCGAGTTGATGCAGTACGGCAACCCCGACGAGACCGGATGGTTCTGATGGACTCGAAGGTGCGCGTCGAGGGCGCGTCGAAGATCTACGAAGGCAAGAGCGGCCCCGTCCACGCCCTCGACGACATCTCGCTCGACATCTCCGAGGGCGAGCTGGTCACGATCCTCGGCCCGAGTGGTTGCGGCAAGACGACGCTGCTCTGGGCGATCTCGGGCCTGCATGCGCTCACGCGCGGGCGCATCACGCTCGACGGCACGGAGGTCGACGGGCCCCGGCCGCAGCAGACGGGGATGATCTTCCAGGATGCGAACCTGTTGCCCTGGCGCAACGTCCGCCAGAACATCGAGTTCCCGTTCGAGATCAAGAGGAAGTCGGTCGACCGGGCGCGCATCGATGCGCTGGTGCACGAGACCGGGCTCGCCGGCTTCGAGCAGTCGATGCCGCGCGAGCTCTCGGGCGGCATGCAGCAGCGCGCGTCGATCGTGCGGGCGCTCGCGCAGAACCCGGAGGTGCTGCTGCTCGACGAGCCGTTCGGGGCGCTCGACGCGTTCACACGCGACGAGATGAACTTGCTGCTGCTCCGGCTCTGGCAGGAGAGCGGCCAGACGATCGTGTTCGTCACTCACAACATTTCCGAGGCGATCTTCCTCGCCGACCGCGTCGTCGTCCTGACACCTCGGCCCGGCCGGTTGGCGCACATCTACGACATCACGTTGCCGCGGCCCCGCACGATCGAGATGACCTTCGAACCAGGCTTCATCGAACTGGTGCAGGATATGAAGCGCACCGTGGAGACGGGTGGGCGCGCGGTCCTGGAGGTCGAATGAGCAACGTCCCGAGCGAGCTGCGCGACGACATACCGACCTTCGACGAGCAGCCGTCGTCGTCGAACCGTCACGGGCCGATCGACTGGACGGGCCTCACGTCGATGCGCACGGCGAAGAGCGCGCTCGAGGTCGGGACGATCGTCGGTCTCGCGCTCGCGATCTTCTTCGGGCTGGAACTGATCCTGCGCTGGACGGACACGCCGACGTACGTGTTCCCGAAGCCGATCGACGTCGTGCGCGTGCTCTGGAACGAATTCATGCCTGTCTTCGCTCACCACCTCTGGGTGACGATGTACGAGTTCCTAGCGGGCTTCGCTATCGGCGCAGCGATCGGGCTCGTGCTCGCCGCGCTGATCACGCAGAAGCCGTTCGCCGAGAAGGTGATAGCGCCGTACATCCTGATCATGGTGGTGACACCGATGATCGCGCTCGTGCCGTTCCTGCGGCTGAAGATGGGCTTCGGATCGTGGCCACTGATCATCGCCGTCGCGCTCGCCTCGGGGCCGATGGTGATGCTCAACTCCGCGACGGGATTTCGTCGCACCGATCTGGCGAAGATCGCGCTGGCGCGTTCCTACGGCGCGTCGACGTTCCAGATCTTCCGCAAGATTCGGTTCCCGCTCGCGTTGCCGATGATCATCGTCGGTTTCATGGTCGGATCGATCTTCGGGCTCCTGACGGCCGTCGGCGGCGAGATGGTCGCCCCGAGCGAGGCAGGGGGGCTCGGCGAGCGGCTCGTCTACTACTCGTCGCTGGCACGAATGGACGAGTTCGGCGCGGTGATCGCCATCATCGCCGTGCTCGGTGTGGGCATCTACGTCCTGTTCTATTTCATCGGCAAGCGATGGGCCAGTTGGGAGGCCTAGTCGCACCAGAAGGAGGAGGTATGTTCGAAGCCACGTTGTCGCGCCGCGAGGTGCTGAAGCGCGGTGCGGCGGGCGCCGCGCTTCTTTCCACCGGCTCGCTCTTCGCCGCCGGGAAAGCATTCGGGCGGTCGGGCGCGACGGTGGAGACCGTCCGCTGGATCTCTCCGCGCGGGACGCTGCAGGTAATGGACGACTTCAATCTGTGGGTCCCGCTCAAGATGGGGTACTTCAAGTCGCTGGGGATCGACGCGAAGCTGATCGCCGGCTCGGTCACGGACGCGCTGGCGTCGACGAAGTTCGTCGCCCAGAACAAGGCCGACATGGGCTACCCGTCGCCCGGCGTGTTGACCGCATCGATCGACAGCGGCATGGGCGTCAAGTCGGTCTGGGACGTGATCTCCGGTCAGGTCTTCAACTTCGGGCTGCCCACGGATAGCAAGATCACGTCGCCGAAGCAGCTGAAGGGCAAGTCGATCGCACTCGGCAGCTCGGGCTGGAAGGTGATCGTCGACCCGATGCTCGTCGAGCTCGGCATCGACCCGAAGTCCGTCCGGTACGTGGCGGTCGGGTCGTCGTGGATGCAGGCCGTCGCGACGGGCAAGGCCGACGCCGGGCTCGCCTGGGAAGGGCTCCGCGCCCAGCTCGCCGGGCAGGGCCTGAAGCTGAAGTATCTGATCGGCACGAAGTGGTCGAAGCACCCCTCGAACGTGTACTCGGTCCGGAGCGCCGATCTCGAGGACGCGGACAAGCGGGACCTCTACACGCGCTTCCTTCAAGGTGTCGTCATGGGCCTCGAGTTCACGAAGGCGAACCCTCGCGCAGCGGCCCAGATCACGTACCGCTCGCTGCCCGACCTGCAGAAGACGCTCAAGCCGCAGCTCGCCCTCGACTCGATGCTCGAGCTCGCGCACGCCTACGGCACGAGCCACCTCAAGGGCCAGGGTTGGGGATACAACGACGCGAAGGGCTGGTCCAACTACCTGAAGGTCGTCCACGACCTCGGCCAGACGAAGAAGCTCCTCGCGACGAAGGACGTGTTCACGAACGATCTGCAGGCGGTCGCGAACCGGAAGGCCGACGCCGCCCGGGCGCGTAAGGACGCCAAGGCGTACAAGCTCGACAAGGACTTCGCGCAGACGAAGGTCCGGGCCGGCTTCACGATGTAGTCGATCGGTGTCGGGGCGTCCCGTCACCGGGGCGCCCCGCACTCCCTCGTTGGATGGAGGCGTCGATGGCGAACCCCCTTGCGGGTCACACGAACTCGTACCACACCTACTCCCACGACGAGGCCCTGCAGGGCATCGCCGAGGCCGGCTACAGCGCGGTCGAGCTGTCGGCGGTGCCGGGCTGGACGGAACACGTCGACCTCGACGCCGACCAGGGCGAGTTGCGCCGCAAGCTCGAGGGCTACGGGCTCGAGCCGGTGAGCCTGTCGGCGCACTCCGACCTCACGACGGCGGACGGGCTCGCGCACGGCATCAAGGCCGTGCGCTGGGCCGCCGACTACGGCATCCCGATCGTCAACACTGCCGTCGGCGGCCACCAGTCCGCCGACGAGAACGAGGCCGCGTTCCTCGCGAACATCGGGGCGATGGCCGACGAAGCCGAGCGGGCCGGGATCGCGATCGGCCTCGAGATCCACGGCGACATCATGGCCTCCGGCGCCGTGACGCTCCCGCTGCTGGACAAGATCGGACGCGACTCCGTCGGGATCAACTACGACACCGCGAACGTCGTCTACTACTCCGGCGACACCGCCGTCGAGGACCTCCCGAAGGTCGTCGACAAGCTCGTGCACGTCCATCTCAAGGAGTCCAAGGGCGGCAAGGGTGTCTGGGACTTCGGCGAGATCGGCACCGGCGACGTCGACTTCGCGAGTGTCCTCCGGATCCTCCAGGACGCCGGCTACGAGGGGCCGTACTCGGTCGAGATCGAGTTCGGCGGAGAGCCGTGGCCGCCGCTCGACGACGTCAACGCCGCGATGCGCGGCTCGCGGGAGCACCTGAACAGGCTCGGCCTCGGATGAAGCGCTACATGCCCGAGATGACGAACCTCCAGGTGCGCGAGTACCTGGAGGGCGGCGGCCGCACCGTCCTCGTGCCGGTCGGCTCGACGGAGGATCACGGCGACCACGGGCCGCTCTGGACGGACGTCTACATCCCGCTCGAGGTGTGCAAGCGGGCCGCCGAGGAGCTCGACGCGCTCGTCGGCCCGCCGGTCCCGTTCGGCCTGGCGCCGGATCACCGCGGCGCGAGCGGGATCATCTACGTCCGGCTCTCGACGTTCGTCTCGCTGCTGCGGGACATCTGCGTCACCCTCGCCGAGGCGGGCTTCGAGCGGATTGCGCTCGTCAACGGCCACTACGTGAACACCACGGCGATGCAGTACGCGGCCGCCGACATGTTCGACGCCCTGCCGCGCGGGGTGCGTGTCTACCCGTTCGCCTACTGGCAGGGGCTCCAGCCGGAGCAGGCCGAGGCCTACCTCTCGGGGAGCGCGGGCCTGCACGCCAACGTCGGCGAGACGTCGGCGGTGATGGCGATCGACCCCGACCTCTGCGACATGGAGCGCGTGCGCGACTTCGTGCCGGAGCTGGACGGGTTCACGAACCACCCGCTGGCGCTGCTCGACCCGGTCTTCCTCTCGACGCCCGGCTCGTTCTGGGCGCTCCTCGAGGACGGAGGCGGCGTCTGGGGCAATCCGAGCGAGTCGACTGTCGAGAAGGGCGAGCAGTTCCTCGAGTGGGGCGCCGCCTCGGTCGTCAACCTCGTGCGCGACATGGAGACGATGCACGACCGGATCGCACCGGGGTACGACCGCTATCGGCAGCCTCGCGCGTGATCACGATCGCGATCCTCGGCGGCGGGTTCATGGCCGCCTCGCACGCGGCGAACTACGCCGCGCTCGGCGATCGGGTGCGCGTCAAGTCGATCGGCTCCCGTAGGAGCGACCGCGCCGCGGGCATCGCCGCCTCGGTCGGCGCCGAGCTGACCGACGATCTGCAGTCGGCGGTGAACGACCCGGATGTGGACGCCGTCGACATCTGCCTGCCGACGCCGCTCCACCGCGAGTGGACCGAGGCGTCACTCGCCGCCGGCAAGCATGTCTTCCTCGAGAAGCCGATCGCGCTGACCCTCGAGGATGCCGATGCGATCGTCGCCGCGTCGCAGCGGAGCGGGCGACTCTTCATGGTCGGGCTCGTGTTGCGCTTCTGGCCCGAGTACGTCGAGCTGCAGCGGCGGCTCGCGGCCGGAGAGCTCGGCCGGCCGCTCTCGGTCTCCACAACGCGCCTGTCGCCGCCGGCGGACTGGAACGACTGGATGGGCGACCCCGCGCAGTCGGGCGGCGTCCCGGTCGACCTGCTGATCCACGACTTCGACCAGATGAACTGGCTGCTCGGGACGCCGCGCCGCGTGTTCGCTCGAGCGCCGCGCCCGGATCACGTGCTCGCGGTCGTCGAGTACGACGGCGCGGAGGGGATCGCCGAGGG
>JBKPNM010000157.1:0-20258 GCA_046732615.1 Actinomycetota bacterium
TACCCGAGGATCGCCCCGATCGCCACGACCACGGGCGTGATCAGGAGGTACGGGACGGTTCCCCGCGCGACCCGGCGCGCGTCGAGCGGCCGCCGCCTCGAGCCCAGGGACGGGGCTCCGGCGGCGACGGCCGCTGCGTGCGGGGCGGGATCAGGTGCCACCGTGATTCCCGCCCCGCAGCTCCACGGTCAGACGTTTGCGTTCAGCACCGACGTGATGTTGTCGCTCGCGGACTGGGCTGCCTGCTTGACGGTCAGTCGGCCGGTCAGGATCTGGGCGAGCATGTTCCGCAGGATGTTGCCGTTCTCCACGTTCACCCAGTTCTTTGCGGTCGGCACGAACCAGCTCCGCTTCGCGGCCCGCTCGTTGACGCTCGAGCCGAGCAGCGAGGTCGTGTTCGGGATGTTGCCGATCGCGCGCAGCGCCGTCATCGAGGCGTTGCTCGTGTAGGCCTTGATCCAGTCGACCGCGAGCGCCTTGTTCGCGCCGACGGGGACGGCCAGGTCGGAGCCGCCGAGGAAGCCGGGCAGCGGCTGTCCTTTGGTCCGGCCGGGCATCACGAACTGCGCGGTCGAGCCCTTGTACTTGTCGCCGACGCAGCAGCTGAACCAGCCGGGGCCGACCATCGAGCCGGCCTGGCCCTGTGCGTAGACGTCGTAGGGGTTCGGGTGCGACTCGTCGGTCGTCTTCGAGGCCTTCGACACCGCCGTGAAGAAGTTCTTGTACGCGGTGAGCCCCGCGATCGCCTTGGGCGAGGCGAGCGTGCCCTTCCACTTGCCGCTCACCTGCTTCGCGATCGCTCCGCCGTAGTCCGAGACGAAGCTCATCGCGACGTACCAGTCGGTGCCCGCGATGTAGACCGGCGAGAAGCCCTTCTGCTTGTTCTGCGCCGCGAGCTTCTTTGCGGCTGCCGTGAACTGCGCGAGCGTCGTCGGGACCTTGATGCCCGCCTTCTTGAAGAGGTCGGTGCGGTAGGTCACGACGCGCGAGCCCGCGTAGTACGGGACGCCGTAGAGCTTGCCGGCGTAACGGCCGGACGCCGCGAGCCCCTCGAGCCACGTGGCCGAGTTCGGGAACGACGACTTCTCCGACGTCAGGTCCTGGAAGGCGCCCGCGGCCATGTACTTCGTCATCTCGGTGTTGCCCATCTCGATGACGTCCGGCGCGTTGCCGCCGGCGAGGGTGGCGTCGAACTTCTGGAGGTGGTTCCCCCACGTCTGGTACTGGACGTTCACCGCGACCCCGGGGTGATCCTTCTGGAAGGCCGCATTCGCCGCCTTGACGATCGGCTCCCAGTTCGTCGCCTGGGCATCGGTCTGGAGCCAGACGGTGATGCTGTTCGTCGCCTGCGTCCCGCCGGAGGCGGTCGACGCGACGACTGCGAGGGCGGCGCCGACGAGAACGGCGGCGCCGATGATGCGTGCTCTCATGGGCGTATCCCCCAAGCGCATCGGTAGGCGGGGGAGGGCGCTCCGGAGTCCCGGTGACCGGCGGGGCAAGCGACCAAACCGCCTACTGGCTCATACCAATCGGCCACGGCTCGGAACACTGGCACAGACCGAGGATGATGTCAAGACCACTTTTCGCCGGATGGTCCCAATTCCATGGATTCATGGGAGAGCCAGGATGGGAGCGAGCGCGTCGAGAGCGATCTCTGGTACTGACCACCACTACGGTGACGGTCGGTCAGTCTCCGCCGCCATTCCGCCGGACAGGCGAGCGGTTGAGCTCGGTCACGAGCTTGTAGCGGTCGCCGCGGTAGATCGAACGGACGTACTCGACGATCTCGCCGGTCGACGAGCGTGTCGTGCGCTCGAAGAGGAACGCGGGCGAATGGAGCGGGACGCCGAGGGCCTCGGACTCCGTCTCGTTCGTGACGGTCGGCTCGATCGTCTGCAAGCCGCCGACGATGTCGATCCCGTAGCGGTCGAGCAGGATCTCGTAGAACGACTGCCGCTCGAGATCCCGCGCGGAGAGCCCCGGAACGAGCGACTCCCGCACGTGAAGCGTCTCGATCGCCATCGTCTCGCGGTCGGCGAGCCTGAGCCGGCTGATGATCACCACGGGCTCGGACGGCGAGACGTGCAGCAGGCGGCCCAGATGCGCGCCCGCGGGGGCAATTCGGAGGTCGAGGGTACGGCTCGCGGGCACCATGCCACGGCGCTCCATGTCCTCGGTGAAGGAGGTCATGGTCAACTCCTGCGCGATCTTCGGCTCGCTGACGAACGTCCCGCTCCCGTGGCGTCGGACGAGCAGGCCCTCGCGGACGAGCTCGTCGAGCGCTGCCCGCACCGTGAGACGCGAGACGCCGAGGCTCGCCGACAGCTGGCGCTCGGAGGGGATCGCCTCCCCCACGCCGAGCTGCTCGATCAGGTCGAGCACCTGACTCCGCGTCTCGCTCTGCTTCGTCACCGTGCGCTTCGTCATGCCGTGTCGCATCTGATCAAGACCAGTTCTCCGTCGATCCCACCGCGACCTGCTCGGCGCTCGTGAGCGGCGTGGGGTCCGTCACGAGCGCCGAGCCGTCTGAGGGATCGAAGAAGTGGAACGCGGCCGGCTCCACCGCGAGCGAGAGCGCGGCGCCCTGCTGCGCCGCAGAGCGCGGGTCGAGCCGCGCGGTGAAGAGCGCCGTCTCGGCAGGAAGCAGCGACGCGTCGTCCCCCTCGGTGCCGAGGTCGAGCTGCGGCCGCCGCGCGCGCACGCGGAAGCACGCGTGGGTGTCTGCGCCGAGCTGCTCGAGCACGTCGACCTGCACGTCGAGCCGCGGCAGGCGCGGGTCGGCGAGCGCCCCGTCCTCGAACGCCTCCGGCCGGATGCCCAGCACGACCGGCCCCGTCGGAAGCCGCGTGGCGGTGTCGAGAGGAACGGTGTAGCCGCCGAAGCGCACGACGTCGCCGTCGACCACGGCGTCGACGAGGTTCATCGAGGGCGAGCCGATGAAGGCCGCGACGAAGACGTTCGTTGGGCGGGCGTAGAGCGTCTGCGGCGCGTCGACCTGGACGATCCGTCCTTCCCGGAGGACGGCGACGCGCTGACCGAGCGTCATTGCCTCGGTCTGGTCGTGCGTGACGTAGACGGTCGTGACGCCGAGGCGTGCGTGCAGCTCGGCGAGCGACGCGCGCATGCCGACGCGGAGCTTCGCGTCGAGATTCGAGAGCGGCTCGTCCATCAGGAACGCGCGCGGCTCGCGGACGATCGCCCGCCCCATTGCGACGCGCTGGCGCTGTCCGCCCGAGAGCTGCGCCGGCTTGCGGTCGAGGAGCTCGGCGAGGCCGAGAAGCGCCGCCACCTGCTCGACGCGCTCTCGCGAATGGGTCTTCGGAGCGCGTCGTACCTTGAGGCCGTACCCGAGGTTCTCGCGCACCGTCATGTGCGGGTAGAGCGCATAGCTCTGGAAGACCATGGCGATATCGCGGCGCCGCGGCGCGAGCTCGGTGACGTCCTCCCCGTCGATCCGAACGGTGCCGACGGTGACCTCCTCGAGCCCCGCGATCATGCGGAGGAGCGTCGACTTGCCGCACCCCGACGGCCCCACGAGGACGATGAACTCGCCGTCCGCGATCGCGAGGCTGACGTCGTGCGCGGCGACGAATCCGTTGCCGTAGACCTTCGTGACGTGGTCGAGCTCGATGGTCGCCATTGCGCTACGTGCCTACTGCGGGCTGCCCCGCGGACGCGAGAGCTGTACCACTTTCGCGGCGCTCTCGCAACATTGGTCTTGACCACTCTACCACGGGGAGCATAGACTGGCACGCGTGGTGACGGTGCGCGACGACTCAGGGCTCGAACGCCTCCCGACCGAGGCGTGGGATCCCGCGGGGGCAAACCTCGACCTCCGCTCGACCGCAGAGCTCGTGGACGCGATGAACGAGGCCGACGCGGAGGTGCCGCGAGCGGTCGCTCGCGCCAGGGACGCGCTCGCAGCCGCGGTCGACGCGATCGCAGCCCGGCTCGCCGACGGCGGACGGCTCGTCTACGCCGGCGCGGGCACGTCCGGCCGCCTCGCGCTGGTCGACGCCGTCGAATGCCAATCCACGTTCGGCCTTCCGCCCGGGCGCGTCGTCGCGCTCGTCGCCGGAGGCGCGGATGCGTCCGGCACGGCCCAGGAGCACGCCGAGGACGACGGCGACTCCGCCGTGGACGAGCTGCGCGGCCTGGGACTCGCGGCAGGCGACGCCGTCGTCGCGATCAGCGCGAGCGGCCGCACGCCCTACGCGGTCGCCGCGCTCGAGGAGGCGGCTCGCGTCGGCGCTCTGAAGGTCGCGGTGACCTGCGTCGAGGGCTCGCCGCTCGGCGCGCTCGCCGACCATGACGTCGCCGTCGTCGTCGGCGTCGAGGTGATCGCCGGCTCCACGCGTCTCAAGGCGGGCACGGCCCAGAAGCTCGTGCTCAACGCCATCTCGACGATCTCGATGGTGCGGCTCGGCAAGACCTTCGGGAACCTGATGGTCGACGTCGTCGCCACGAACGAGAAGCTGCGCGAGCGCGTCCGAGCGATCGTCCGGAACGCGACCGGTGCCCCGGCCGGCCGCGTCGACGACGCGCTCGAGGCGTCCGGTGGCGACGCGAAGGTGGCGATCGTGATGCTCGGGCTCGACGTCGACGCGCCGACGGCGCGGTCGCGCCTCGACGGAGCCGGCGGGGTCGTCCGCCGTGCGCTCGGGCCGTGAGGCTCGGGGTCGAGGCCGCGCTCGTCGAGGGCCGGCTCGTGCCCGGCGACGTCGCCGTGGACGGAGGCAGCGTCACCGCGGTCGGGCTCGACGGGATCGGCCGCGGGATCGCCTCGCCGGGGTTCGTCGATCTCCAGGTGAACGGCTTCGCCGGCGTCGACTTCCTGGGCGCGGACGCCGACGGGTTCGCAGCGGCAGGCGAGGCGCTCCTCGAGACCGGCGTGACGGCGTACCTCCCGACCCTCATCACCTCGGAGGAGGCGGACCTCGTCGCCGCGCTCGAGGCGGTGCCCGACACCGTGCCCGGCCCGCGCGTCCTGGGCGTCCACCTCGAAGGCCCCTTCCTCTCCCCCACCCGCCTCGGCACCCACCGGCGCGACGGCCGCCGCGACCCCGACCCCGCGCTGCTCGAGCGGCTGCTCGCGGCGGGGCCCGTGCGGCTGATGACTCTCGCGCCCGAGCTCCCGGGCGCGCTCGACCTGATCGACGTACTCCACGCGCGCGGGGTCGTGGTCTCGCTCGGCCACACCGACGCCACCGCGGCGCAGGCGCATGCCGCGTTCGACCGCGGCGTCCGCGTCGTGACCCACGTGTTCAACGCGATGCGGCCGCTCGCGCACCGCGACCCCGGCGTCGTGGGCGCCGCGCTCGCGCGGCCGGACGTCGTCGTGCAGGCGATCGTCGACGGCGTCCACCTCGACCCCGACATCGTGAAGCTCCTGTGGCGCGCGGCGGCGGGACGGCTGTCGCTCGTCACCGACGCCATCGCGGGCGCGGGCCTCGGCGACGGGACATACGCGCTAGGCGAGATCGAGATCGTCGTTGCCGACGACGTCGTCCGCAGCGAGGACGGCACGCTCGCCGGCAGCGCGCTCACGATGGTCGAGGCCGTGCGGAACCTCGTCGCGCTCGACGTCCCGCTCGAAGGTGCTCTCGAGGCGGCGACGAGCGTTCCGGCCAAGGTGCTCGGGGCGCCGGGCCTCGGCCGGCTCGTGCCAGGCGGCCCGGCGGACATCGTCGTCCTCGACGACGCGCTCGAGGTCGTTCGCACCCTGTCGGGGGAGAGACACGTGTCGCAGGCTGAGAACGGCACCGAGCCCGGAACGCGCTTCCTCGCCGAGATCCGCGAGCAGCCGGCCGCTCTGCGGCGTCTGCTTACGCACGAGGGCGATATCGCCCGCGTCGCGTCCGTCGTGCGCCAGCGCGACCTGCGTCTCGTCCGCTTCGTCGGCCACGGCTCCTCGGACAACGCCGCGTCGTTCGGCGTGTACGCCTTCGGGTTGCTCCCGCGCTGGACGGCGATGCGCGACTCGATCACCCTCACCGTCCACTACGGCACGCCGCTCGACATGTCCGGGTCGACGGTCATCGGGCTGTCGCAGTCCGGGCGCACGCCTGACGTCGTCGAGTATCTCCGCGGAGCGAGGGCGACGGGCGCGTTCACGATCGGCGTCACCAACGACGTCGGCTCCGATCTGGCCGAAGCGGCAGACGCGGTCATCCCGCTCGCCGCCGAGCCCGAGCTGTCGGTCGCCGCGACGAAGACGTACGTCAACACGCTCGCCGCGCTCGCCCTCCTGGCCGGCCACGTCGCCGGCCGCGGCGCGGAGGTGGCCGACGGGCTCCGCGAGGTGGCCGATCTCGCCGAGGGCGCCATTCCGCGGCTCGAGCGCGCGACGGCGCCGCTCGCGCTTCCGTTCTCGTACACGGGGCGGATGTTCGTGATCGGCCGCGGCGTCGAGTTCGCGACCGCGCGCGAGATCGCGCTCAAGCTGCTCGAGACATGCCGGGTCGCCGCCGAGCCGCTCACCGCGACGGACCTCGCGCACGGACCGGTCGCCGCGCTCGATCCGCTCTTCCCCGTCTGGGCGATCGCCTCGAGCGACGGCACGCTCGCGCCGCTGCAGGAGGCGGCCGCTCGCATACGTGAGATGGGGGCGACGCTCGTCGCGAGCGGCACGGCCGCCGATCGAATCGAAGGCGCCGCCTACCGCGTTCCTGTCCCGGCGCCGCGGCTCGCGCTCCTCTCGCCTCTCCTCTCGGTCGTCCCCGGGCAGCTGTTCGCCTGGGCTCTGGCGCGGGCGCGCGGGCTCGACGCCGACGCCCCGCACGGGCTAGCCAAGGTCACGCTCGCGCGCTAGCGGATCGCTTCGCGCGAGCGGCCTGCTGCGCGCGCCGCATACGGTCGAGGAAGCGCTCGGCCGGAAAGCCGGGACCCGGGTCCCAGTGGTCGCTCCTGCCGTACGCGGCGCTCACCTCGGAATGTCCCGTGATGCCGCGCCGGCCGGCGAGGAGGTCCCCTGCGACGAGCCACCGCACGGGGATGCGACGCCTGCGACAGACGTCCGCGACGAGCGCCGCGGCGCGGGCGAGCACGGCGGACGAGTACGGGTCGCCCCACTCCTTGCCGGTCTGGCGCGCATAGCCGGCGAGCTCGACGCCGATCGAGTCGCTGTTGCCGCCGCGTGCGTGCCACGCGATGTCCTCTTCCCTTACACACATGATCACGCGCTTCGCGTCGACGCAGTAGTGCGCCGAGACGTTGGAGACGGGAGTCGCGAACCACCGCGCGCAGATCTGCGCCGCATCGGCCCGCTCGGCGATCTCCATTGTGTGCATGACGACGACGTCGATCGCGCGGCCCGTCGCGGTGGTCTTGTTGGGGCTCTCCACGAACGCGTACGGCACGACGTCACTCTCCGGGTCGGCGCCGCAACCGGGCCGAGCATAGTGGCCCGCTGTGCGAGGATCGAGCCGTGGAGTCCCAGGCGCGGACGCGACGGCTCACCGCGGTGCGACGGGAGGAGGAGCGCGTCACCGCGCTCGAGCTCTTCTTCGACCTCGTGTTCGTGCTGGCGCTCACCCAGTGCACGGCGCTGATGGCCGAGGCGCCGACGTGGGAGGGTCTCGTCCAGGCGCTGTTCGTGCTCGTCGTGCTGTGGTGGTCGTGGGGCGGCTACGCGTGGCTGACGAGCGTCGTCGATCCCGAGGAAGGCGCGGTGCGGCTCGCGATGTTCGCGGCGATGGCGGCGTTCCTCGTTGCGGCGCTCGCCGTCCCGAACGCGTTCGGGGACGACGCGCTCGTCTTCGCCTGCGCGTACGGGCTCGTCCGCGTCGCCCACATCTGGCTCTTCACGATCGCGAGCCGCGACGACCCAGGGCTCCGCCGTTCGGTGACGGGGCTCGCGGGAAGCACCGCAACCGGCGTGACGCTCCTCGCGGCGGCGTCGTTCACCGACGGCGTCGCGCAGGGTGCGCTGTGGGCGCTCGCGATCGCGCTCGACGTCGGAATCCCGTTCCTCTTCTTCGCCGAGGGCTGGAGGCTGATGCCCTCGCACTTCGCGGAGCGATACGGGCTCATCGTGATCATCGCGCTCGGCGAGTCGATCGTCGCGATCGGCGTCGGCGCGAACGAGATCGTCGACACGGGCGTCATCGCGGCGTCCGTGCTCGGCGTCGCGCTGGCGGCCGCGTTCTGGTGGCTGTACTTCGACGTGATCGTCTGGCTCGGCCAGGAGCGGCTCGCGCAGGCGACGCCCGGCAAGGAGCAGAACGAGCTGGCTCGGGACTCCTACTCGCTCATCCACTTCCCGCTCGTCGCGGGCATCGTGCTCGCCGCATTCGGGCTCAAGAAGACGATCGAGCATGTCGGCGACCCGCTCGACTCCGTGCCGGCCGCCGCGCTCGTCGGCGGCGTCGCCGTCTACCTCCTCGGGCACGTCGCGTTCCGGTGGCGCCAGGTGCACTCGCTCAGCCGGCAGCGGTCGCTCGCGGCGCTCGCCGTGCTCCTCCTGTACCCGGTCGCGCTCGGCATACCCTCGCTCGCGACGCTCGGGCTCGTCCTCGCCGTTCTCTTCCTCCTCATCGTCTACGAGGTGACGCGGTTCGCCGAGAACCGCACGCGGGTCCGGCACGAGCTCGCCCACGGGCACCTTCCTGCGGCGATGGCCGCAGCCGAGAGGCTCGAGTGACGCGGCCGATCTGGGCGCCGTGGCGGCTCGCATACATCGGCGAGGCGGGCAGCCAGGACACATGCGTCTTCTGCGCCGAGGCGGCAGGAGAGCTCGGCGAGGCGAGCCTGCTCGTCGCACGAGGCGAGCACACGTTCGTGCTCCTGAACAAGTTCCCGTACTCGTCCGGGCATCTGATGGTCGCGACGCTCCGGCACGTCGGTGAGCTCGGCGAGCTCTCGCCGGCCGAGGCCGCGGAGATCCACGTTCTCACGACGCGGTCACTCGACGCGCTCCGCCGCGTGTACCGGCCGGATGCGTTCAACGTCGGCTGGAACCTCGGCCAGGTCGCGGGAGGGTCGATCGCCGGCCACCTCCACGAGCACGTCGTCCCCCGCTGGGCGGGCGACACGAACTTCATGCCCGTGCTCGCCGACATCAAGGTCGTCCCCGAGCACCTGCTCGAGACCCGCGACCGCCTGCGGGTCGCCTGGGCCGACGACTAACGCAGAGCCGCGGACAGGCGCGCCATCGCGGCCCACCCGGCCGGCGTGCTCGTCTGGAGGTCGTAGAGGCTCCAGCCCGTCGCGGTCCCGTCGTCGAGCACGGCGTCGGTGAACGCCTTCAGCTCCTCTGAGCTCATCCGGTTCGCGACGCCTCCCGCCGCGTGGACGGGAACGTCGCTCCCGACCGCGTTTCGGAGCAGCCTCAGCGAGCGGGCGACGTAGCCGTAGGTCGCGTCGTAGCCCTTGAACCCGCCGCCTGTGTAGAGCATCGGCACCAGCGCGTCGACCTGCGCCGCGATCTGCGTCCACGGGAAGCCGGGCCACCAGCTCAGGTGCCGCTCGAACGCCCGGGGCGGGTAGGTGATCGCGGCGAACGGCATCGAGCCGCCCTCGGAGCGGAGCGTCCCGAGCAGCTGCAGCATGCGTGCGGTGCGTTTCGCCACGTCCTTCACGCGGAGCGCCTCGATGTCGAGCGCGACGCCGTCGAAGGCACCGCCCTGCGGCGTCCGGAACGAGAGCATCGCCCTTGCGCGCCGGACGTCGAGCGCGTGGTTCTGATGCCCGGGCAGGTACCAGCCGACGACCCGGATCCCGCGCGTGTGGAGCGCGTCCACGAGCCGACCGAGGCCGGGCGCCTCGACGACGTCGACCTTCGAGCGGTCGTTGGCCGTCTCGATCCACGCTGTCGCCACGCCGCGAGCCGCGAGCCGCGACGCGACGACGTTCGGCGTGCGGTAGAGCGCCGTGTCGTAGACGTCGATCCACGTCCCGAGGCCCTGGAAGACGTCTGCGGCAGCGGTCGCGCGCGCAGGCCTCGCCACTCCTTGTGTCGATTCGACACAAGCTGCCCCGGCGGCGAGCGCTGCGACGAGCACGACGAGGGCGACGGCGCGCATCGGCGACGGAGCCTACGGGGGGTATGTGAGGGTTCCGTGAGCCGTCCGGAGAACGTCGGAGGCGCGAACCGTTTGGCTCGACGGCGTCCCCGGAGAAGCCCGAGCCCTCGGGAACGCATGGACGTCAGGTGCCGGCAGGAACGCGCCTCCGCGCTGATTGTCGGCACGACGCCCGGCCTCGCATACCCCCAACGGGTGGCCCCCGTTCCGAGCCGACTCAGCGGCTTGCGGCCTTGCGAGCCGTCTGGAGGACGTCGTTGACGGTCGCTGCGGCCAGCGCCGTGCACGCCATGCGCGTTGCCCGCGGCGCGCGAACGAGGCCGACGACGAGGGCGGCTGCGACCCACAGGCCCATGCACTTCGAGCACAGGAGAAGCTGACCGACTGCGCGCCGCATCCCCCGCCCGCGCGGCGACTCCTTCGGCGTCGTCAGTCCCTCCATCCCCTCGAAGCGCACGAACGGCGCGCGCAGGAATCCCGTCACGGCCGCATGCGCGAGCAGGCGGCTCAGCTTGAACGTCCCGACTCCGACGAGCGCGACGTCGCCCGCCCGCGGACGCCGAGGCAACGACCCACGCGCGCCGGCGATCGCGAGCGGCACGACGAACAGGACCGCGAAGAGGGCCGCGAGGGCGGCGTAGGCCCCGAGCGGGCGTTCGGGGGTCGGGACGTCGTCGTCCGGAGCGACGTCTTCGGCGAGATCATCGGGCACGCGCACGAGGATGCCCTCCGACGCGGCGTCGCAAACGACCGATTCGTTCCACCGGCTCCGGTGGGGGCGGGCCGGGATGGCCGGCCCGCCCCGGCTCGCTCAGCTCCGCGCGCGGTCGCGGGTGCCGGCCTTCGCCGTCGGGCGCGAGCCCGAGCGACGCGTCGAGCGCTTGACCTGCTTCTCGAGATCCGCGACGAGCCCCGTCGGCTCCTTCGGAAGCCCGGCTCGTTCGCGGAGCTTCGTGGCGATCTCCGAGATCTCCTCCGGCGCGTAGCTCGGCGCGAACACCGCGGGCTGCGGCGGCAGGTCACGCGGCGGGACGCCTTCCGGCGCCTCGTCGATGACCACGAGGTCTTCCCCGGTCTCGGGGTTCGGCCCGTTGAACACCGCCGCGAGCTCCTGGTAGTCGGACGGCGAGAACCGGTAGAGGCGCAGGTGGTCGCCGCGCTCGATGTGCGGCCGGCATTCCGGGATCGCATCCGTCGGGATCCTCGGAGCCGGGAACAGCCGCATGAGGTTCGCGCCGGTCAGGTTCTCGACCGCGCGCGCGTACGCGATCTGGTGCACGCCGCCGCGGACGAGGAGATATCCCGTGAGCGCCCGGGCCGCGGGGTGCTCGACCATCTCGTAGACCTTCAGCTTGTTGTTGCGCGCACCCGTCTCGAGGAAGAAGTTGTGCGTCAGGTCCTCGATCAGGTCGCCGGAGGCGAACACGTAGTCGCCGTTCCACGGCCGGCCGTTGGAGTCCTGCGGCAGGGCTCCCTGGCCACCTGCGATGAAGTGCTGCGGGTTGCCGACGCCCTTCACCGCGGCGAGCGGGCTCTTCGTAACGAGCGATGCGCGGTTGCGCCCGTTGCTGGCCGGTGATGCGCCCGTCAGCATCGTGTTCACCGCGGTGGCGACGAGCTCCATGTGACCGAACTCCTCGGCGGCGATGTTCGCGACGAGGTCGTAGAACGGACGGGCGCTTTGCCGTCCACGGAAGTTCCACGACTGGAAGGTGTAGTTCATGAACGTCGACATCTCGCCGAAGCGGCCGCCGAGGAGTTCCTGCACCGCGGCAGCGCCGGCGGGGTCGGGATCTGACGGTGGCGGCAACTCGGTCGCGACACGGTCGTAGCGGAGGATCATCCGCGTCTCCTTCTCTCGGGGATGGGCGAATGGGCCGCCTACCCGACCGCGGCGTCCGCAAACCGTCCGTCGGTCGGAGCTCCCGGATGTCCTTGGCGACGGCCAGCGCGGCGCGGCTGGCGACGCGGGGGACTCTCGTCCAGATGAGAGATACTCCTCGCTCACCCTCGAAAGGGAGGTCCACTTGTCAGCAGAGGAGAACACCCGCCTCGTCCAAACTGCGTATGAGGCCTTCGGCCGTGGCGACATGCCGACGCTTCTCGACCTGCTGACGGATGACATCGAGTGGGTGAGTCCCGGCGATCCCGACGACGATCCGAACGCCGGAACCTCCAAGGCAAGGACGCAGTCCTCGGCTGGTTCGGCGGTCTTGCGTCGACGATCGACTTTGCGAAGTTCGAGCCACGCGAGTTCATCGCCCAGAACGACAAGGTGGTATCGCTCGTGTACGCCGAGCAAACCGCTCGAGACACGGGCCGCGCGTTCGTCAATCACGAGGCACACGTGTGGACGGTCGGGAATGGGAAGGTCGCCCGATTCCGGATCTATTACGACACCGCAGCGGCGGCTGCCGCCCACCGCGTGGAGTAACCCTGCGGGATGGATCCCGCGCACCGAGCCTTCGGTCTTCGTCGTTCTCCGACGGGTCGGCCATGCCCCCTGCGCGTGAGACGAACCGCCGGCCCGGGGTGGGCTCGTCGCTTTCGATGGCGAAGGCGCCCCGCATTGGCCTCTGCAGGTAGTGGGTCTCACTCTCGCGAGGGATTGCCTCACCCTTCTTGGGTGATTCGGTGCGCTTGGGTGAGTCGGTGCACGGGAGCGGTGGTCGCGCTGCGGTGGTCGGTGAGACGCGCTGCTCGCGATCTGAGGAAAGGGAGGGCTACATGACGAACACCGACATAACCCGGAGGACGAGGAGCTGAGCGGTACTGTGCGCGGGATCATCGGCGCCTTTCGGGATGGGCACCGTCCTGGACGACGGGAACCCGTACGTCAAGAAGACGGCGTCACGGACCGCGCCGCCGGACTGGGTTCACGTTCCCGTGGAGACGTCGCCGCGAACGCGCGCACGCCGTCAGGCGGTCTGCGTCGCCGGGGCAGCACGTTTCATCATGCGCGCCGCCACCGTCGCGTGACCGTCGCGATGGTTTGCCTCAGGGGGCGGCGGGGAAATATCGCGGTCGGCGGCTTCGGCGTATGCGCCCAATTCGCCGCGAGGGGAGGGGTCCTGGGGAGCCCAAGACTCTCTGTCGCGCGTGAGGGCTGCGCACGAGGCCGCCCATCGTCGGTCCAAAGATGCGTGTCGCTGGATTGGACGTCACCGACGATTGTGTCGTGGAGCTCGCACCCCTAGCTATCTGGGGCCGGGATCATTCGCTGCCGAGTCCGTGCCAGGAGTCGTGACACTGCTGCTGGACGCTGCGTGAGCACCTCCTTGCGGACAAGGGAGACGCCGTGTCGAGAGAGCCGCCCCTTCGCTATCTCGAGCGTTTCATCCGCGACGCGAACCCGTCCCTTCCGGACGTGGCCCGGTGTCACCGTCGGCTCGCGGAGCGCCAACCGCGTTGAATGCGAGCCGTGGGCGCGAAGACAGCGCGTACTCTGGAATTTGGAGCATCCCCAACGGAACGCTACGGCCAGGAACGGCTACGATGCTCGCCTCGCGGGCGTAGCTCAGTTGGTAGAGCATCAGCTTCCCAAGCTGAGGGTCGTGGGTTCGAGCCCCATCGCCCGCTTACGAAAACGCCCTGCTAATCGGGGCTTTTGTTCGAGCGCCGAAGTTGCTTCAAGGCGCCGTGAGCAATAGTCAGGAAGTAGTCAGAGGGTCGCAGCGGCGCCCTTGCTGCCACTCTGCGAACGCCTCAGCGAAATGTTGCGTTGTCCGCTGATGCGATGCGGCCCTCTCTGAGCCCGACGACGAGCGACGTCTCTCCCGCTTCGCCCCGGTCGCGGTCGTTGCCTTGAGTGTCACCATTCGCCAGCGCCCGCCGCCACGACATGCGAACACCGCCGCACGCGGGCCGGGCATAGGCGTCTCCAGCCGGCCCCGAGCTAGCAGGTAAGCGAGACCTTGCCTTTCGAGAGAATGGCTGCCGAGACCTTCTGCAATCGAGCGTATCGGAGCGATATCTGCGACAAAGGCTCCAGTCTCACGTCTACGGATGTCTCTTCGCTCAAGATCCCCGGCTCGAGTTCGTCGATCCGGTCAAGCACCTCATCGCGAAGTGCCAGGAGAGCGTCGCCACTCGTCGCCAAAATGACCCGAGTCCATGCCATGTAACAGCGCGCGTCGGCGGCTCTCCTCTTCTCGTCGTCACGCGGCGATGCCCCGTCAAAGCGACTAACTCGCTGCGTCAACCAAAGGTTCGATCGGCGCCGTCGGATCGTCGGGGCGAATACGCCTCGCCGATACGAACGAGGCTCGCTTTTGCCGGGCGAATGCGTGCAGTTGCGCGGGAAGCGTGAGGCTCGCGGTCACCAATGCGGCCGCGAGAAGACCCGCAGCAAAGTTCATGTGGGGGGGTAATAGCGCAACTGCGGCGTACGCGACCAAGATCGACCATGCGAACACGGGCAGCGAATGTCGTCCCACGAAGGCCAGCCAGGAATACGCGCGCGAGTATCCATCTCGGCGTCGCACGTTCCGGGTGGCCCAGTAGAACACGAGGCCGAAGGCAGCAAAGTTGAGCAGCCGAAGTGGGCCGAGTTGTTCGGCGCTCAACCCGACGCCAAACTCGTCGACGAAGTGACTCAGCGGCCCCCCCGCCGCGTACTCCACTCGCATGACGAGGCCGATCCCCGTCACGATGGCCGCCGCGGTCAGGAGTCTTCGCTGGATGACTTGCGGAAGCCGTTCGATGCTCAGCCGTCCGGTCCCGAACGCAAGTCCGGCGACGAAAACGAACTGATATCCGATCGGATTGAACGATCCCAAGTCCAAACCGGCGGGGTCGTCCGGGACACGGACCAGGAGGCCCGACAGCATCCAGGCGAGGGCGCTCAGGCCGAGCACGTGACCGGCATTGCCCTTGTCGAACTGCCATAGCACGAACGGCGTCAAGAGAAGAAAGAGCAAGTACATCGGCAGGATCCCGGAGTACTCGGGCTGGTAGAGGAGAGTTGCTCCGTATGCGATCCCCTTCCAGGGGTGTGCGGTGACCAAATCCAGGTTCCATCGCTCAGCGCCCCGGAGGTGGAACTCGATCGCAGCGACCACTACGAGAAACACAACTATCTGTGTGACGTACACGGCACGTGCGCGGTACAGCACACGCCGAATCATCGAACGCATTCCTCTCGCGCTGCGCTCTCGTTCGTAGACGCGACCGGCTACGAGCCCTGAAAGGAACACGAATGCAAGCGCCGCCGTGAAGAATCCGAGCGGACCGAAAGAGGGATTGCTGAATCGGTAGAACGGAGAGCCCTCAAGGTGGTCGATCGTCATGACCACGAAGCAGACTCCGCGGAGAGCATCCACCAGCACGATGCGAGTACCCGGCACACCTCGACCAGGCGCATATGCCCCAAACGAACTGCGCTCCCCCAACTGCCTCTCCCCAGACGCAGGTTTCGATCACACGATCACCTTCCGAGCGCCAAGTCGCCGCAACGGCGCTCGATGCCCACCCTCTCCCACCCTAAGCAGCCTGCGGCCGCAATCAAGCTTTGCGCGCAAGTTCGGGCTCCGACCGGGTCGATGGAGGCTTCCCCGCGACGGAGCGGGGTGATATGACTCGTGGAAGGCGTCGGTCCGGACACGGCGCAGGGGAGCAAGAACGGGGGATGGGTAAATGGAAGCGAATCTGCTGACCGCGGAGCCTTCGGCTCTTCCGTTAGTCGAGCTGCAACAGGGCTACGGCGACCAGGAGCCAGAAGCCGACGCATGCGAGGAGCGCGGCAAGGACGCCGGGGTTGAGGGCTCGTCGATGGTCGTCTTTCCGATACGTCCGACGAGTATCGCACTCGCCGCACTCGTTGTTGCGCAGCTGGTGTGGGTGGCGCTGCTCGTCTATGGGGCGTACTTGGCGGCGGTGTGGCTCCCGCTCTAGCCCCGAGGGGCTGGTCGTTCGAAGTAAGTGGGACGGCTTCAGGCGCTCGTCTCCACCCTCGACGGGCTACGGGTCAGGAGCCGCCGCGGCCGGAACATGACATCGCCCGCTTCACGAAGGGCCCCGGTAACCGGGGCTTTTCGTTTGTCATGCGCTCGGTTTCACGGCGCCGTGGGCGAGAGGCGGGTTTTGGGCAGGTGAATCCGGCGGCCGCCGCCCGTACCAGCACGTCCGCGACCATCGCCTCCATATCGGGTCTCACGGCCGTGGCAGGCGAGCGTGAACGACGGGTTCGCGTGGCCCACCATCGCGCTCACGTCGTCACGGGAAGGCCGTACTCTGTGAGCCAGACCGACCCGGCCGAGTGTCGGACTGTGCCAGGAGAGGCGGCCATCGAGCGTGTCGAGCCCCGCCGCCTGCTCGCCTTCGCGAGCGTCCGCTGCGCGTTCCGCTGCTGCAGAGGACGACGAGAGCCGGTCACACCACGTAGTCCTCGGGATCGGTGAACGGGCTCTTGAGCTTCCACCTCAGGAGCACTTGCCGCAGCTCGGGAAACAGCGGGACGACGCGCACGCCCGGATCTGTCGTCGGCGGCTTGGAGGTTCGGTCGAGAAGTAGAGAGCGGTGACAGCGATCGTGTTGCCGTCGAGGTCTATGTCACCCCACTTGAGCCCTCTGACCTCAACCGAAGCCCGCCGAGGCCCGCGAGCGCGAACGCGCGGCCCTCCACCGCTCCTTCGACCCGGCGGCGATCAGCTTCCGGACGGTCGGACTGGCGGGGAGCCGACGGCTTTGCCGGGCGTTGACAAGCGGTGCGATCGCTGCTCAGGGCGTTGATGGTTATCGGGGGCCAATCCACCAACTGTGAGCACTAACTCGCGCGTTGGCAGACCGTGCCGCTCTTGTATCTGCTCGTGCTGCTCGTTACGATCGCCACGATCAGGGATCGAGCTTCGGTCGCTCCAAGGCCAGCGTTGCGAGCTCGCTTTGGCGTGTCGCCTCGGCTGTTGCGCCCTCCCGCCAAGTAGCCCTCGGCTGAGAGGCAGACGAAAGGGGGAGCAATGAAGCGGTTCGTGTTCGGCTTCGTGGCCACCGTGGTATTCGCGCTCGCATCGAGCAGCGCGCTCGCCGCGCAACCATCGGAGGACACGGTCGGGTTTGTCCTTACTGCCGCGTCATGTCCCAACCTCGCGCCTGGGACAGTCATCACTGGGACGGGAACCATTACGACGGTCGAGATCACCAAAACCGACGGCAACGACGCGACCACGGTGACGAATACCACGCACGCCTCCGGCACCGCGACCGACCAGGACGGCAATACGTACAGGTTCAACTATTCGAACCACTTCCGGATCTCCAACACAGGACGCACCGATCCGGTGCTGTCGGGCGTCATGGTGGATAGCTTCTCACTCGCCGGGAGCGGGCCGGCGCAGTTGCAGAATGGGTTCCGTGCGGAGTTCACGCTCGACTTCTCAACCGGACTGCCAGTCGCCAGCTTCGTCGAGTTGAGCTCGCGCGGCGACCCCATCGACTTTGCGACTGGGGAGGCGCGCTGCGATCCGCTGTAGGCCACAGAAACAGGAAGCGTGAGGGGCCAGCGGTGGGCCAAGACCGACGAAGGCGAGCGGAGCGCCGGCTGGTCAGGCTCATCGCTGGCGGAGTTGTAGCTGTGTGTTGCGCGCTCGCCCCGGCACTTGCAATCGGTTCGGCGCCGGATCAGTCTCTCGACGCGTCATTGCGAGAGAGGCTCCAGGCAGAGGGGTTCACGGGGCGAATTGAGTCGACGCTTACCGCGCGGCTTGGCCGACCACTTGACCCGCGTCTGGCGGACACCGGCCGCATGCTGTGGTTTGACACGATCACGGGCCTCAACGACGACAACGCCTGCGCCGGGTGTCACTCTCCGACCACCGGTTTCGGCGACACACAGTCGATCGCGATCGGCGTCGGTTCCAACGGAATCGTCGGGCCAGATCGAACAGGTCCCCGTAACCAGCGCCGGGCGCCGATGGTGCTCAACACGGCCTTCTTCCCGAGCCTAATGCTGAACAACCGGTTTTCGTCTCTCTCGGGCAACCCGTTCGACCCCGGCTCAGGCTTCTTGTTCCCGGCCCCGGAAAGCACCTCGCTTTCCTACCTCCCGCATCTGCTCGATGCACAAGCGTTCATCCCACCAACTGAAAGAGCCGAAGCTGCGGGGTTCTCCTTCTCCGGTGACAACGACGCCATCCGCGCAGAGGTCGTGCGCCGACTGAACGGTACGCCCGGCTATCGCAACCTGTTCGCAAGGGTCTACGTCGACGTCCGTCGCGGAGCACCCATCACGTACGAGATGGTCGCTCACGCGATAGCCGAGTTCGAGTTCTCTTTGACCTTCGCGAATGCCCCGATCGATCGCTACGCGCGCGGCGAGCGAACTGCGCTCGACGAGCAGGAGAAGCGGGGTGCGTTGCTCTTCTTTGGTGAAGCCGGCTGCGTCAGCTGCCACCAGGTGTCGGGAAAGTCGAACGAGATGTTCAGCGACTTCAAAGACCACGTAGCAGGTGTTCCGCAGATCGTCCCCAACGAAGCCAACGTCCTATTTGACGGACCGGACGGGAACGAGGACTTCGGGCGAGAGCAGTTCACGGGAGATGCCGCCGACCGCTACGCGTTCCGCACATCACCCCTGCGGAACATCTCGCTTCAAGCCACATTCATGCACGACGGCGCCTTCACCACACTGGAAGCCGCCGTCCGGTACCACCTGAATGTCGTTGCCTCCGCGCTGACCTATGACCCAGTGGCACAAGACCTCGACACCGATCTCACGAGCCGACTCGCGCCACTGACACCGATTCTGTCGCGGCTCGACTCGCGTCTCGTGAACCCGCAAAGGCTTTCGGACGAGCAGCTCGACTCAATAATCGCGTTTCTTCGAAACGGGCTACTCGACCCGCGTGCCAGCCCCGAAAAGCTACGGCACCTCATCCCCGAAAACTTGCCCAGCAACCGCCCGCCACTGATATTCCAGTTCGGACAGCGATAGAGCCGAATCCGCGACCTACGCAGTCGCCTCGCGGCCGACCCCGTCACGCCAGGAGATCAGAAGCTCCACCAGGACAGTAGACGAGCGGCCTATCCGACAAGACTTCGCGCCTCGTCGGCGCTGAAGGCCCGCATGCTGCATGTCCTCAGATTCCCTTGCGAGGTCAGCCGCATCAATCCTTTCGTGGCCGTCTCATCGTCTGCTGCCTCAACGATCGTGACGAGGTCGTACGGACCCATCGTCCAGTAGATGTCCTTGATCGTCACCCCTTGCTGGGCAAGATCATCCTTCGCTGCGTCGTAGCGGGTCACGGTTTGGTCTGCTGCCTTTGCGCCTTGGTCGGTCCAGTTCATGAGGACGACGTAGGTTGGCATTGGCGCCTCCTTTGGCGGCGTTGCGGAACCGATCGATCTTCCCGCAATCCGTGTCCGCTCGCAATGGCGGCATTGACGACGAGTCCGTCTCGATGGCACAGTGGTGGCCGAAAGACGGGGAGAGGGGATACAAACGGGGGAGCGTTCCGTCGATGCGGCGGACGGAAAGGCGGCAGTGGTTCCCGACACCCGGTCGGGCCGTGACCGCAGCCTCTCTCCCCGCGCCAGCCGCCGGGCGCAGCCTGATCGTGCGCGCCGACCAGAATCTCAATCTGGCGGTAGAGATCCAAGCGGTGAGCTGGACTGCGGACACGAAGGGCGCCCCGTGGACGCCCTTCGTACCTCGTCGTGCGCTTTTTCCCTGCGTGACTAGCTCTTGGCCTTCCCGGTCTTCACGCACTGGCCAAAGTTCTTATAGTCCTGCGCGAACTTCGTCGCGTTCTCGGACTGCTGCTTCTTGCAGGCCGCCGCTGCGTTCGACCCGTCCGTGTCTTCCGCCTTCTCGTCGTCGTCTTCCTTGGCGGTCTTCGCCTTAGCCTTGTTGGTCGCCGACACGCACTTCCCGAACGCGTTCATCTTGTTCGGGTGCGACGCGGTGCCCCATTGTGTTCTGAACGCCTCGACGCCCTTGGCCGTTCGGAGCGCCTGACAGTATTTCGCGGCGTTCTTGTAATCCGCCGGGACGGGATCGGCCGCCATTGCCGCCGGAACGAGCATCGTCCCGACCAAGGCACCCACCAGCAACATCCGTTTCATTCGAACCCCCTCGGGCTGGACGGTTGTGCCTCGTAGTCGAGACGGTCACACAGTAGGCGAGAGCACGGCTGACGCCAATCCCCGGCATGTAAAGCTTTTGTCGCCGCGTCGGCTGACGAGGATGAGCCAGGTCGCCGCCTTGCTCGCTGAACGCGAGTTGATGATGCACGGCTGTAGATG
>JBKPNM010000158.1:0-14693 GCA_046732615.1 Actinomycetota bacterium
GCTCACGGGCGGCACGGCGGGCGCACAGGACGAGCCGCCGCCGCCGCTACCCGGCGTCGTCGAGAGCCCGGCCCGGTTCGTCCCGCCGCCCCCGCCGCCCGCCCCGCCGACCCTGGCGGAGCGCGCCGTGAGGCTCGCACGCGCCCAGCTCGGCGTCCCCTACGTCTGGGGCGGCTCGTCGCCTGCGGGTTTCGACTGCTCGGGGCTCGTCTCCTGGGTCTACGGCCGGCTCGGCATCAGCCTCCCGCACAACGCGGCGGCGCTCTACGGCGTCGGGCGGTCCGTGCCGCTCTCGGCGATGCGCCCCGGCGACCTCGTGTTCTTCAGCGGGCTCGGCCACGTCGGCCTCTACGTCGGGCACGGGCGCATGATCCACGCGCCACAGTCCGGGCGGAGCGTCGAGATCGAAGCGCTCGACGCGCGCTCGTACCCGCCCGTCGGCGCCCGCCGCGTCACGCCGGTCTGACGAAAGCCACTAGGCTGACGCCCGGCATGGCGCGCACCTATCCGACCGTGCTCGACCTCGTCGGCGGGACGCCGGTCGTCAGGCTCGCCTCGTTCGGCAAGGAGACGGGGGCGACGCTGCTCGCGAAGCTCGAGTTCATGAACCCGGGCGGCTCGAACAAGGACCGCATCGGGCTCGCGATGATCGAGGCGGCGGAGCGCGACGGGCGGCTCCGGCCGGGCGGGACGATCGTCGAGCCGACGTCGGGCAACACGGGCGTCGGCCTGGCCATCGCGGCGGCGCACAAGGGCTACCGGTGCATCTTCGTCATGCCCGACAAGATGAGCCAGGAAAAGATCTCGACGCTGCGCGCATACGGCGCGGAGGTCGTCATCACGCCCACAGCCGTCGAGCACGACTCGCCGGAGAGCTACTACTCGGTCTCCGACCGCCTCGCGGAGGAGATCCCGGGCGGCTTCAAGCCCGACCAGTACTCGAACATGGCGAACCCGGAGGCGCACTACGAGACGACCGGCCCAGAGCTCTGGGAGCAGACGGGCGGCGACGTCGACGCGATCGTCGTCTCGGTCGGCACGGGCGGCTCGATCTCCGGGATCGGCAAGTACTTCAAGGAGCGCAAGCCGTCGGTGCTGATCGTCGGCGCCGATCCCGAGGGCTCCGTGTTCACGGCCGACGATGCGCACCCCCTGCACCCGTACCTCGTGGAGGGAATCGGCAAGGACACGTGGCCGAGCACGATGGACCCCGACGTCGTCGACGAGTGGGTGCGCGTGAGCGACCGCGACTCGTTCTCGACCGCGCGCAGGCTCGCGCGCGAGGAGGGGCTCCTCGTCGGCGGGTCGTGCGGCTCGACCGCCTGGGCAGCCCTCGAGGTCGCGAACGAGCTCGGTCCGGGCGCGACGATCCTGATGACGTTCCCCGACGGCGGCCGCTCATACCTGACGAAGTTCTACGACGACAACTGGATGATCCAGTACGGCTTCATGGAGCGACGCGCGCCGATTCCGAGCGTCGGCCAGGTGATCCGGTCGAAGGACGGGGACCCCGGTGCGGTGCCCGAGCTCGTCGTCGTCGACGCCCACAAGAAGGTCGGCGACGCGATCGACCTGATGCAGCGCTACGGCATCTCGCAGCTGCCCGTCGTGCGGCACGACCCCGCCGACGAGCTGACCGACATCGTCGGCTCGATCCGGGAGCGGAGCCTCCTCGACCGCGTGTTCCGAAACCCCGATGCCCTGAACGACGACGTCGCCGTCGCCATGCAGCCGCCCCTCGCCACGGTCGACGCGGCCGCGTCGGTCGACGAGGTGTTCGCCGAGCTGACCGGATCTGGCGGCGCCGTCGTCGTCGGCCGCGCAGGACGCCCAGTCGCGATCCTCACGCGCTCCGACCTGCTCGAGTTCCTTGCGGCGCAGCGGACGCAGGTCGAGGCCTGACCCGCGGCCTCAGGCGGCGCGGTCTCCCGCCTCGGCCGTCGCGGCGCGCGCGCCCTGGGCTGGGCGCTCGGCCGGTGACGAGTGGGATGCCGCGGCGGCGGTGCGTCCTTCGTACCGCGCGGTGACTGCGACGGCGCCGATGATCAGCGCCGCGCCCGCGAGGGTCGCCGGCCCCGGACGCTCGCCCAGCAGCAGCGCGCCGAGCGCTACCGCGACGAGGGGATTCACGTACTGGTGGGTGACGACCTGCGAGATCGGAGCGTTGCGAAGGAGCCACGCGTACGCGCTGAAGCCCACGACCGAGCCGACCACGGCGAGGTAGGCCCACGCGGCGATCGGGCCGGGCTGCAGCGCCTCGGCGTCGAGCTGTCCTCCCTCCCCAGCGACGAGGCCGGCGAGCACGAGCACCGTCCCGCCGCCGATCATCTCGTACACCGTCGCGACGAACGGGTCGCGCGGGAGGGAAAGCCGCCGGGCGACGAACGAGCCGCGCGACCACGAGAGCGAGGCCGCGACCATGATGAGGAGCCCGACGGCGACCGAGCCGCCCCCGATCCCGTCGGGACCGACGACGAGCGCGAGGCCGACGATGCCGATCGCCGCCGCGAGCACGGTCGCGCGGGGAACGCGCTCGCGCGCAAGGGCTCTCCACACGACGATCTGCAACGGCACCGAGCCGGCGATCATCGCCGCGACGCCCGAGTCGATCCTCGTCTCCGCCACGTGCACCAGGCCGACGCCGCAGGCGAGGAGAGCGACGCCGAGCCCCGCTGCGGACAGCGCCTCCCGCCTGCTCGCGCGCAGCGACCGCCGCGCGACGGTGAGGATCCCCGCGAGCACCACCGCGGCGGCGAGGAACCGCGTGCCGCCGGTGAGCAAAGGCGGGAGCGTCCGCACCGCGAGCTTGATCCCGAGGTACGTCGAGCCCCAGACGAGGTAGACGACCGAGAGGGCGGCCCAGAGCTCGATCCGCGCGCGGCTCATCTAGCCTTCCAACGATGTCGCTGCTCGATTCCATCCGCAGGCTCTTCGGCCGGGCCGACGACGCCATGACCGAGGCCGACTACGCCGCGCTCGACGCGGTGCACGACGTCGAGGACCGTCTCGACCAGGCGACCGGCGGGCGCTTCTACGACGCGGTCGAGAAGGCCGACGAAGAGGCCGGCGAGCTGCTCGAGCGTCTGCACCTCGACGGCGAGCGCGACGGCGAGACCTCATCCACACCTGCCTCCGGCGACAGCGCGTAGCCGCTCGGTTTGCCCGTCGCGGCGGCGCGGCGTATGGTCTCGCGCATGGGATTCCTCGACAAGCTCCTCGGAAGGACGAAGGAGACCGCCGGCGACGTCGCCGAGGAGGCCGAGCCGATGGTCGACAAGCCGCAGGACGCCGCAGGCGACGCCTGGGACAAGGCGTCCGACGTCGCGGACGACGCGAAGGACGAGCTCGGCGCCGCGCAGGACGAGGGCGCCGAGGCGGCCGACGAGGCGGCGGACGCCGCGCGCGGCACCGGCTCCGGGCCCACCGCGGCCTGAAAGACGTCTAGCTCCGGGCCCGACCGACGAACGCAGCCGCATGGCCGCGTGCGTTCGCCTGCGCGAGGCCGTCCTCGTCGAGCGCGCCGATCCGGTGGACCAGCGCGAACTCGTCGCGCAGGTGCGTCCGCATCATCTCCGGGCCGTCGGTCGCGATCGTGAACGCGACGCCGTGCTCGACGAACCGCCGGAACGTCTCGCGAACCTCCTCCTCGTCGGAAAGGGCCTTGGTGAGGAGGTTCGAGGTCGGGCAGATCTCGAGCGTCACCCCCGCGTCCCGGATCAGCCGCATGAGACCGGGATCGCGGGCGGCGAGGATCCCGTGCCCGATGCGATCGGGCCGCAGCGCCTCGACGACCTCGCCGATCTCCTCCGCGCCGGTGTCGCCCTCCTCTCCGACATGGATGGTGATCCCGAGGCCCGCGTCCCGGGCCGTCTCGACCATCCCCGAGACCTGCGTGTAGTCGTAGCGGAGCCCGCCCGGGCGCGGGCCGGCGATGTCGACGCCGACGACGCCGCGGTTCGACCACCGCACCGCCTTGTCGACGATGACCTCGTTCTGCCGCGCGTCGAAGGTGCGGTCCATCATCAGGATCAGCCCTGCGCGCACCTGCGGGTACTCGAGCCGCGCGAGGTCGAGGCCGCGCGTCGCGGCGAGGATGATGTGGTCGAGGTCGCGTTCGCCGCCGCGATTGCGCTTCATCGGGTTGAAGCGCACCTCGAGCGTCGTGATTCGTTGTGAGCGGTAGGCGCCCCCGATCGCCGCGTGGACGGAGCGCTCCACAGCGAGGGGGGAGGACTGGATCAGCTCGGTCCAGTGGTAGATCGCGTCGAGCTCGTCGAGGCTCTGCACGCCGCGCGGGTCGGAGACCGTGACGAGCGCGTCGAAGCCCCAGTAATCCTTCACCGGGAGCGCGATGCCCTGCTCGTGGGCGAGGCTCCACATGATGTCCGACGCAACCGACCCGCCGAGGTGCGTGTGGAGCTCGGCGAGCCCCTCGTCGGCGAGCAGCATGCGCGCGAGTCTAGGCGCCTACGGCACTGCTTCGGCGACGAGCGCGCGCAGCGGCTCGATCCAGCCGGGGTCGACCATGTGTGGCACCGCCGTCTCGAGTCGGACGACGTCGACACCGGCGGCCGACAGGGTGTCCGCCGCCTCGCGGCCGTAGCCGACGCCGATCACCGGGTCGAGCGAGCCGTGGACGACGGCGACCGGGACGCCCGCGAGGCGCTCGGGCTCGAGTGGCCAGCCGTCGACACGGGGGAGAAAGCCCGACATCGCGATGAGGCCCGCCGGACGCGGGCGGCCGGGCCCGAGGCTCATCGCGTAGCTCATCACGGCGCCCTGCGAGAACCCGCCGAGGACGACCCGGTCCATGGGTACGGGAAGCGCGTCGAGGAACGCGGCGAGCAGCGGCGCCGTCGCGTGGAAGGTCTCGGGGTCCGGCGTCGGGATCCCTCCGAGCGAGTACCAATGCCGCCCGCCGGGCGGGAGTCGGAGCGGCCCGCCGGGCGTGATGCCGAGGAGCCGGCGCTCCGGGTCGAAGACGTCGAGCAGCGGGAAGAGGTCGTGCTCGTCCGCGCCTCGTCCGTGGAGGAGGACGAGCGCGCCGGCGGGCTCACCGGCGCTCTCGCGGCGGCGGGAGACGAGCTGAGTGGTGGAGACATCCGTCACGAGGGCCAGCCCGCACGCGGATCGGGCAGCGGTGTCAGCACGCGCTCCACGCGGTCGCGGAGGTGCTCGAAGGCGGGCGGCAGGATCAGCGACTCGCCGAGGTGGGCTGGATCCTCGTCGATTCCGAACCCCGGGCCGAGCGTCGCGAGCTCGAAGAGCACGCCGCTCGGCTCGCGGAAGTAGACGGAGCGGAACCAGAACCGGTCGATCACGGGCGTCGCGTGCATCCCGGCCTCTGTCACGCGACGCCGCCACGCCTCGTGCTCGTCCATCGTCGTCGCCCAGGCGACGTGGTGGACGGTGCCGGCACCGGGCGTCCCGGCGCCTGCCGGCGGCGCGTCGTAGGCGAAGAGGCCGCCGCGCTCGGCGCCGCGCACCTCCCAGTCGGCGCTGCCCGTGCGCGCGAACCCGAGCACCTCCTCGAGCAGGCGGCGACTGCGTTCGGGGGCCGGGCTGAAGGCGCGCACACCGTCGAACCCCTGGAGCGCGAGCTCGGCGGGGATCTCCGGATGCCGCGCGACGAGGGGCGTGTCCGCGACCGACGAGACCGCGAGCGCGAGCCCGAGGCCCTCGGGATCGTCGAAGCGCAGGCGGCCGGGCTCACGCGCGACGGCCACTCCCTCCGCCCCCAGGCGTTCCTCCCAGAACGCGAGCGCCTCGTCCGAGGCGACGCGGAAGCTGACGGTGTGCACCATGCCCGCCCCGGCCCGGCCGCGGCCGGCGCCCGGGTACTCGAAGAACGTGATGTCCGAGCCGGCGCTGCCTTCCTCGTCCGCGTAGAAGAGGTGGTAGACGGTCGGGTCGTCCTGGTTGACCGACTTCTTGACGAGCCGCAGCCCGAGCACGCGCGTGTAGAAGTCGACGTTTCCCGGCGCGTCGCCGGTGATGCACGTCACGTGGTGGATGCCCTCGAGGCGCATGGTGGTGACGGCCGGGCTGCCGGCAGTGGCCGCCGAGTCCGTGGTGGATGGTGTCATGCGGTGACCCTTTCGGAAAGCGCAATGCGATAAACTTGTGCAGACAAGGAAATATTTGCAAATGCAACCATCGCTCGTCAAACAGCTCTCCCCGCTCGAGCTCGCCGCGTGGACGGGATTGCTTCGTGCCCATGCGGCGCTCGTGCACGAGCTCGACCGGCAGCTCGAGACGTCGCACGGGCTTCCGCTGACGCAGTACGAGGTGCTGCTCTATCTCGAGCGCGCGCCCGAGCAGCGGCTGCGGATGAGCGAGCTCGCCCGCTCGGTGCTCCTGAGCCAGAGCGGCGTCACGCGACTCGTCGACCGGCTGCAGCGGCGCGGCCTCGTCGTCCGCGAGCCGTGCCCCGAGGACCGGCGCGTCCTCTACGCGCGCCTCACCTCCGAGGGCGCCGCGGCGCTCGCCGAGGCGCGCCCCACACACCTCGCCGGCGTGCGAGACCACTTCCTGCGCCACTTCGACGAGGCGGAGCTGAAGGCGCTCGCCGAGGCCTGGGCCCGCCTCCTCGACCGGCCGCAGGCGTAGCCGCCGGCTGGACATGTGGTGTCCGACTTAAAGTCGGACACCAGCCGAGGACGCTCCCGTTCCGAAGCCGTGGTGCCCTCCACTTTGTAGGCTCTGTGCGTGAAGATCGGCATCGTCGTGCCGTTCTCGTGGTCGTTCTGGGGGGCGGTCGTCGAGCATGCGGAACTCCAGGCCGCCGCGCTCGAGGCCCGGGGGCACGAGGTTCGGCTGGTGATGGGCAACGATCCGCCGGGCCAGTTCACGCGTACGCTCCACCCGCGCGTCGGCCGGCATGGGCATCCACCCGCGAACGTGATCCCGGTCGGCCGGTCGGTGATCGTGCCCGCGAACGGCTCGCTGCCGAACATCGTCCTGAGCCCGCGCTCGTTCTTCCGCATCCGCCGCGTCCTCGAGCGCGAGCGTTTCGACGTCCTCCATCTCCACGAGCCGATGACGCCGGCGATTTGCGTCGCCGTCCTCGCACTGGCGACGCAGCCGATCGTCGCCACGCACCACGCATCCGGTGACCTCGCCTGGATGCGGCTCGGGATGCCCGCGTGGGGGTTCCTGATGGACCGCGTCGACCAGCGGATCGCGGTCTCGGAGCGCGCACGCGACTCGGCAGACCGCTGGCTCGGCGGCCCGTGGGAGGTGGTTCCGAACGGCGTGCTGATCCCGCCCGCGGCGTCGCCGACCGGCCGCGACCACACGGTCGTCTTCGCGGGGCGCCACGAGCCGCGCAAGGGTCTCCACGTCCTCCTGCGCGCCTGGCCGGAGCTGCATCGGCGCACGGGGGCGCGCCTCGTCGTCGCGGGCGCCGACCCGTTGGCGGTGCGCCTCGTGCTGACGCGGCTCGGCATCCCCGACACCGGCATCGACGCCGTCGGGTTCCTCTCGCAGGACGCGCTCACGGATCTTCTCCGCTCGACGAAGGCGCTCCTCGCGCCCTCGCTCGGCGGCGAAAGCTTCGGGATGGTGCTGACGCGGGCGTTCGCGTGCGCGACCCCGGTCGTCGCGTCGGACATCGACGGCTACCGCGAGGTCGTCACGCCCGAGACGGCGATCTCCGTGCCACCGGGCGACGTTCAGGCGCTCGTCGACGCCGTGGAGAGCCTTCTCGCGGACGAGCCCCGCAGGGCCGCGATGGGCGAGGCTGCGCGGCGTCGCGCCGAGGAGCACTTCGCGTGGCCCGACATCGCGAGGCGCCTCGAGACGATCTACGAGCGCCTGGTCGCGCGGCCGGCGCCCCTCTCGGAGGAGAGCGTCGCCGCATGACCCGGCTCGCGACGCTCGCGCGGAACCCCTGGGCACGCGGCGTCTTCGTGCTCGCGACGCTCGTCCTCGCGATCCTCGCGCTGTGGTGGCGCGGGCCGGACTGGGACACCGTCTACCACGCGTTCGACTTCGTCAGCTGGCGCTGGGTCGCGGTCGGCGTGCTCCTGAACCTCCTCTCCGTCGTCGCTCGTGCGTGGGCGTGGCGGCTCACGATCGACCAGGCGATGCCCCCGCCGAAGCCGTCGTTCGGGCAGGTCTTCTCCGCCTTCGGCGTGGGCCTGCTGGGGAACGCCGTGCTCCCGGCCCGCGCGGGGGAGCTCGCGCGGGTCGCTGTCCTGCGGCGGCACCTGCCGCACGGCAAGGGGACGAGCGCGACGCTGCTCGGGACGGTGTTCGCCCACCGGCTCTTCGACCTCTTCCCGATCGCGCTGCTCGTCGTCTACGTGGCGGTGACCGCGAAGCTGCCGCACTGGGCCGTCACCGGCCTCGTGATCCTCGGCCTCGTCGGCCTCGTGCTCCTCGCTCTCGCGATTCTCTCGGCCGTCCGGTCGCACGGCACGACACCGCACGGACAGCGCACCGTGCGGCGTCTGCTCGTCATGGCGCGCCAGGGTCTCGCGGTGCTCCGGGCGCCCGGCGCCGCGTTCCTGGCGATCGTCCTCCAGACGATCGGCTGGACGTTCCAGCTGCTCGCGGTCTGGGCGGTGACGGCAGCGTTCTCGCTCGACGTGCCGTTGCCAGCGGCGGCCCTCGTCCTGCTCCTGATGAACATCGCGACCGTGTTCCCGCTCTGGCCGGGGAACGTGGGCCTGCTCCAGGCGGCGGTCGCGCTGCCGCTCGTCCAGTACGGCGTCGCCTACGGGACCGGGTTCGCGTACGGCCTCGTCCTCCAGGCCGTCGAGATGTCGGTCGGGGTCGGCGTCGGCCTCGTGATGCTCGCTCGCGAGGGTCTCTCGTTCGCGGCCCTCCAGCGGATGGAGGACGAGGAGGAGGCCTCGGCCGAGGATGTCCTCGAGGACATCGAGGACGAAACCGAGGAGGCGCTCGAGGACGAGGACGCGGACCGGTACGTCACACCGGTGCGGTCCCGGCGCTGAGCGCGCCGAGGCGCGCCGCGACGACCGTGTCCGCCGCCGCCGCGCTCGGAGCGTGCCCCGTGACGGCCGCGACGAACGGCTCGCGCTCGAGCGCGACCAGCTCGACGTCCGTGACGGCGGACGCCGTGGCCGTGCGCGGCACGTCGCGGAGGAGTGCGATCTCGCCGAAGCCCTCGCCGGGGCCGAAGGTTCGCCCGAGGATGGAGACCGTCCCCGACCTGATGACGTAGAACCGGTCGCCGGTCTCGCCCTCGCGCACGATCGGCATGCCGGCGGCGACGCGGACGGGCGTCGCCTCGCGCGCGAGGCGCTCGAGGACGGGCTCGGGGAGCGACCCGAGCAGGGAGACGCGACGGAGCAGCTCCGTCGCCTCGGGAGCGGACGCCTCACGGTCGATGGCGCGCAGGCGAGGTTGCGTGAGGAGGGCGAGCGTCGGGAGGACGGCGCCGGTCACGACGAGCGCCCACTCGGGGCCGACCAGCGCGACGAGCCCCGGCGCGACGAGCGCACCGATCCCGAGCGTGGCGCGGAGCAGGCCCTGGAGCGCGCCGAGCGCCCGCCCGAGCACCGCGTCCGGGACGACGCGCTGCATGATCGTCAAGGCGTTGACGTCCACGATCGAGTTGCCGATGCCGAGCACGCCGAGCGCGACGACGGCGACGAACGCGACGGGCACTCCTCCGACGAGGATGAGCGGGATCCCGAACAACACGAGCCCGAGGGCGAAGTCGCGCGCGAGACGGCCGCGCGCCGACAGGATCAGGGCGACGAAGCCGCCGACGAGCCCGCCGACGCCGACGGCGGCGTAGAGCAGGCCGACGCCCGCGTCGTCGAGGTCGAGCAGCTCGAACGCCGTGACGACGACGAGCACGTTGAGCGCGCCGGCGACGAGCGTCTGCGCCGCGTACAGCCCGACGAGCGTGCGGAGATTCGGCTCGCGGACGATCGTCACGATGCCGGCCATGACGCCGCTCGAGGCATCACGTGGATCTGCCGCAGCGGGGCGCTCGCGCGGAGGATCGTGGCGACGCAGCCCGAGCACGAGAAGTGCCGACCAGAGAAAGGTTGCACCGTTCGTCGCGAACACGACCGCCGGGCTCGTCAGCGCGAGCACCAGCCCGCCGAGCGCAGGTCCGAGGAAGGTTCCGACGCTCTCGATCGTGCTCGACGCGACGTTGGCGGCCGTAAGCTCCCCGGGAGAGGTGACGAGCGACGGCAGAAGGGCGGCCTGGGCGGGGCGGAAGACGGTGCCGGTCGCGCTCGTGACTGCGACGAGGCCGTAGACGACCGGAGCCGGCCCGTCGGTCGCGATCACCAGGGCGGCGGCGGTCATGAGGGCGAACCGGACGACGTCGGAGACGACCATCACCGCGACGCGCCGGAAGCGGTCGACGAACGAGGCCGAGAACGGTGCGATGAGCGCGCCGGGGATCAGACGGATCAGGCCGACGAGCCCGACGGCGGAGGCGCCGCCCTGGTCGTAGGCGTAGACGCCGAGCGCGACGAGATAGGCCCAGTCGCCGACGATCGACCCGGCCCACGCGAGCTGCAGCCGACGGAGCGGGGGGCTGGAGAGGACGGCGCCGAGCGCGCGAAACGACGCGCGGACGCGACTCTCGGGCCGGCCGCCCTCCGCGTCTGCTCCCGACTCGGCCACGGTCTTGCGCACCACACCAGAAATGCGGGAAGATTTCAGCCTCCATACGCGTCGGGTGGGATGAGAGGCCCACCAGGGGCTCTTCGTCGAAAGGAGAGGGCACGATGTCGGACGAGCGCGAGAAGCTGGAGATCGAGGACGAGCAGGTAGCCGACAAGGTCGAGGACGCCGATTTCGAAGGTCATCAGCTCCAGGTGGAGGCGGCCGACCTGGGCGCGGCGGACGTCGGCTCCGTCGATGTCGGCTCGGTCGACGTGGGGGCCGCGGACGTCGGCTCCGTCGACGTCGGCTGAGGCTCCCGGGCCCACGGCCTTCCCGCGGGAGGCCGAGCAGAGATGAGGTGAGCGGCGCCCTCGCGGCGCCGCTCCCGTCTGTCCTCAGCGGGTCGCGAGCACGCGCTCGAGCGCCTCGAGCAGGCGCCGCCCCGCATCGTCGTCCGCGTCGTCGACGAGCGCGGCGACGCGGGAGACGAGCGCCGCGTCGCCGTCGTCGACGAGCGACTCCTGCGCGCGGCGCGCCCGACGGAGCAGGTCGAGGCCGATCGCCGCCTGTGTCGAGAAGCGCGAGAGGAGCTCGAGCTCCGCGAGGCCGAACGGGCGATCCGGCGCCCGGTCGAGGACCGAGAGGACGCCGAGGGCGCGCTCGTCGTGCAGGAGCGGCGACGCGACGATGCTCGACGGCACGTACCCGGTTGCGCGGGCGCGATCCTGCGAGAAGCGCGGGTCCGACTCGAGGTCGTCGACGACGAGCGGCTGGCGCGTCACGAGCGCGAAGCCGGCGATCCCGGTGCTGGACGGGAAGCGCGATCCGACGAGCTCGTCCTCGCCGCGTCCCGAGACCGCCTCGAAGACGAGCTCGTCGCGCTCGTCGTCGAGCAGGAAGATCGAGGACGCCTGGGCGCCGAAGATCGAGCGTGCCACGTCGACGATCGACTGGAGGAGCTCGCGGTACGTCTCCTCGTCGCCGCCGAGCATCCCTGCGGCCGCGCGCGCGTCCGGCCCGTCCGTCATGTCGCTCCTTCGATGTTCGTCGCCGTGAGGTGGAGGACGCTCTTCAGCTGGTACGGCGTCAGCTCGGGGTGCTTCGCGAGGACCAGCGCCGCGACCCCCGCGATGTGCGGCGCCGCGAAGCTGTTGCCGGTGCAGCGGAGCGTGCCGCCGCCGGGCCACGCGACCTCGATGTCGACTCCGCGCGCGAAGAGCTCGACGGGGGGCGCGGGATTCGCGTACCAGACGAGCGGGTCGCGCTCCTCGTGGCTGCCGACGGAGATCACCGACGAGAACCGCCACGGATAGCTGTCGACGGGGAGGTTGTGCGCGGACGCGACGAGGATCGTCCGGTTGAAGTAGGCGAGGTCGGCGAGCTCGTGGAGCTCCTCCGCGAAGCGGCGCTTCGTCGTCGAGAGGCTGAGGCTGATCACGCGGTGCCCCGCCTCGATCGCGTGCCGGAGACCGGCCAGGATCAGGTCTGCGGCCCCGGTCGCGCCAGCTCCGAGGACACGGACGCTGTGCAGCCTGCAGCCGGGCGCGACCGACCGGATGATCCCCGCGCAGGCCGTGCCGTGCCCGCAGACGTCGCCGGAGTCGTCCTCGACGACGCCGACGCCGTCGCCCGTGCGGACGACCGCGTACGCGCTCTCGACCGGCCCGACGAGCGGATGGCCCCGCTCGACGCCGCTGTCGACCACGCACACGTGCACGTCCCCCGTCGATCCGCCGAACGCCCATTCACGCGTCACCGTCGCCCGCCAGGCGGCGTCCGCCGGAACCGGCGGCGCGTCGCCCGGAGGCAGGCTCCAGGCCGGAACCGGCCGTGCGCTCACGTGCAGGCGAGCGCGACCTCGCGCGCCGCCGTGGCCGCCCGCGCAGCGATCTCCGCGCGGGTGGAGAGCGCGTCGTCGGGCCGGGTCGAGAGATTGACGTGGACGAGACGCGCCGCAGCGACGCTCGCGGCCTCCGAGAGCGTCGCGGCCGTCCAGGCATCCCCCCGGACGTTGTCAGCGCCGTCTCGGGCGGCGAGGGCGGCCAGGGCCGCGACGTCCGCCGCAGTCTCTGCGATCGAGAGCGGAACCTCCGCGGCTCGGCGGAGCGCCCTACCGAGGGCGGCATCGCGTTCGGGCGCGCGTAGCTGCTCGACCGCGGCGGCATAGGCGCGGTGGTCGTCGTCGGCGAGCACGAGCGCCCGCTCCCCGAGCGCGGCGGCCTGCGCCGCGATCCCGGGCGCCTCCTCCCAGTCGCGCGAGACCCGTGCGACGAGGCGGACGAGGCCCGAGGCCATCGTCGTCGCGAGCGCGGCAGCCGACCCGCCGGCGGGGCCGGTCCCCACCTCGGCGAGCGTGTCGTGCAGCCGCGCAGCAGGGAGGCTCGCGAGCGTCCACCGGGTCGTCGGGAGGCTCACGGCGCGATGCGGCGGCGCAGGTGGGCGACGACGACGGGCGTCGGCTCCACGCCTTCGGCGCGAAGCGTCGCCTCGAGGTCGGCGACGACGAGCTCGCGGAACCGCTCGTCCCGCTCGATCCGCTCGAGGACGGTGTCGAGCTCGCGGCGGACCGACGGCAGCTCCTTCGCTGCCTCGATCCAGCCGGCGGGCGGCGCGGGAAGCTCGCGCAGCAGCTCGGCGATCAGCTCCTCAGGCGTCATCGTCGTTCCTCCACCTTCTCACCCGACGTGGCGGCCTGCGGTTTTCTTCCCGGCTCGAGCACCTCGCGGAGGCGCGTCAGGCAACGCGCGATACGGCTCGCGATCGTCCCCGCCGGGAGCTCGAGCTCCGAGCCGATCGTCCTGTAGCTCTCGTCGCGGCAGAAGAACCGGTCGAGGATCTCGTGGCACCCCGGTGAAAGCCGATCGAGCGCCGCGTGCACCGTCATCGCCTCGTCGAGCCGCGCGAGCCCGTCGTCGGCCCCTTCGGGCAGCTCTTCGACCGGAACCTCGCGGCCCGACCGGCGAAGCGCGTCGACTGCGCAGTTGCGAGCGGTCTGCGCGATCCACGGGCGGAACGCGTCGTCGTCCCGGAGCGTGTCGAGCCGCTCGAAGACGCGCGTGAAGACGTCCTGGAACGCGTCCTCGGCGTCGTGCGACTCGAGCCGGTAGACGCGGGAGACGATGGCGTGGACGTACCTCGCGTAGCGCTCGACGAGCGCTTCCCAGGCCGCCTGGTCGCCGGCCCGACAACGAGCGACGAGCTCGGCGTCCGACGCGGCGTCCACCGCGTCCGTCTACCGGTGCTCGGCGGCGCGGAGGCGCTCGGCCAGCAGCTCGAGCAGCTTCCAGGTCACGCTCGGCCGGGACTCGGCGAAGCTGCGGAAGCTCCACACGGGCAGCGCGAACGCGCGCAGGCGCGACGTCGCCGTGACCGTCGCCGAGCGGGCGGACTTGTCGACCAGTGCGATCTCGCCGAACGACGCCCCCGGCCCGAGTGTCCCGACGGTGTTCCCGCCGACCGTGACGTCCGCCGTGCCGCTCTCGACGACGAAGAAGTTGAGGCCGCCCTCGCCCTCGGTCGCGATCTCTTGGCCCGCGTCGAACTCGCGCTCGATGAAATCGGTCGACAGCTGCTTGACCGAGGAGTCGTCGAGGTCGGAGAAGATGGGGATGCCGCGGATCAGATCGGGGGTCGGCTGTGCCACGCGGCGACCTTACCCTGCCGGCGAAGCGCTGTCATCCCCACCGGCGGCTCCGACCCGAAGCTCCTCGATCTGCAGCTCGGCGCGGTCGAGCCGCGCCGAGCAGGCACGGTAGAGCTCCTCGCCGCGCTGCCAGAGCGCGAGCGCCTCGTCGAGCGGCACGTCGCCTCGCTCGAGCCGCGCGACGACGTCGTCGAGCTCGCGCTGCAGGTCCTCGAACGAGCGCTCCTCGCTCACCGCCGGATCTCCTCGACCCGCACGCCGAGCCCGCCGCGGGCGAGCTGGACGTCGAGGGGGCTTCCGGGAGCGACCGCCGCCGCGTCGCGCACGACGGCGCCGTCGGCCCGGACGACGGCGTATCCACGCGCGAGCGTCGCGAGCGGCGAGAGCGCCTGGAGGCGCACCCCCGAACGGTCGAGCGCGGCCCGTCGGCGCTCGAGCAGCAGCGCCGGGG
>JBKPNM010000159.1:0-16053 GCA_046732615.1 Actinomycetota bacterium
GGGCTGCGTGGGCGGCGACGGCGGCGCTGCTCGGGCGCGGCGGGCTCGACGACGCGCGCTCGTCCCTCCGCGAGGACCGCGACCCTGGCCCGCTCGAGCGCCTCGCGCGTGCGACCGCGGGCGAGGCGTCGGTCGACGTCGCGCTTGCGGCGCACGTGGGGCGGCTCGTATAGCATCGTGACGATGCTGGCCGCGCTCTGGTTCCTGGCGGACGCCGCCGAGGAGGGCAAGGACGTCGTCCTCATGATGCTCGCCGTCGGCCTCGTCTTCCTCGCGACGATCGGCCTCGGCGAGCTGTGGCACTACGTCGGCGTGAGGCGCCGCCGCGCGAAGCTGAACCGCCCGTTGTAGGGCCGATGGCGAGCGCCCCGTCGGACCTCCGCGAGTGGATCGCGCTGCTCGAGCGCGAGGGCGAGCTCGTCCGTGTGCAGGCGGAGGTCGACCCCGACCTCGAGATCACGGAGATCACCGACCGCGTCGTCAAGAGCGGCGGTCCTGCGCTGCTCTTCGAGAACGTCAAGGGCTCGAAGCTGCCGCTCCTGATCAACCAGTTCGGCACCGAGCGGCGCATGTGCCTCGCCTTCGGGGTCGAGCGGCTCGACGACGTCGCCGCCCGGCTCGACCAGGTGCTCGAGCTGACGCCGCCGCAGGGGCTGATGGACAAGGTCCGCAAGCTCGGGACGCTGAAGTCGATCGCGGACTCGGCGCCGAAGTCGGTCTCGAAGGGCGCGTGCCAGGAGCTCGTCCTCGAGGGCGACGCGGTCGATCTCGACGCGCTCCCGATCATGCGCTGCTGGCCGCTCGACCCGGCGCCGTTCATCACCCTGCCCGCCGTGATCACGCAGGACCGCGAGACCGGCGTGCGGAACGTCGGCATGTACCGGATGCAGAAGGTCGACCGCCGCTCGACCTTCATGCACTGGCAGATCCACAAGGACGGCCGCGCGGACCTGCTGGCCGCGCCCGACGGCCGCATCCCGGTCGCAGTCACGCTCGGGCTCGATCCCGTCACCGCGTACTCCGCGAGCGCCCCGCTACCGAAGCACGTCGGCGAGCTGATGGTCGCAGGGTTCCTCAAGGGGTCGGCGGTGCAGCTCGTGAAGTGCAAGACCGTCGACCTCGAGGTCCCGGCAAACGCCGAGATCGTCCTCGAGGGGTGGGTGGACGCGGCCGAGCGTGGGATGGAAGGGCCGTTCGGCGACCACACCGGGTACTACACGCCGCCGGAGGAGTTCCCGCTGTTCCGGATCTCGGCGATCACGATGCGCCGCGACGCGATCTATCCGTCGATCGTCGTGGGCAAGCCGCCGGCCGAGGACGAGTGGCTCGCGAAGGCGACCGAGCGGATCTTCCTTCCCGCGATCCGGATGAGCGTTCCCGAGATCGTCGACTACGACCTGCCGACCGCCGGCGCGTTCCACAACTGCGTCATCGTCTCGATCCGGAAGCGCTTCCCGGGTCACGCGCGGAAGGTGATGCATGCGGTCTGGGGCCTCGGGCTCCTCTCGCTCTCGAAGGCGGTCGTCGTCGTGGACGAGGGCGTTGACGTCCACGACTACGCCGAGGTGTTCTTCCGCGTCTGCGCGAACGTCGACCCGAAGCGCGACGTCGTCCTCGCCGACGGGCCGCTCGACCAGCTCGACCATGCCTCGGTGCTGCCGAGCCTCGGGGGCAAGATCGGCTTCGACGCGACGGCCAAGGGCGCGGACGAGGGCGCGCGCGAGTGGCCGCCCGAGATCGTGATGGCGGACGAGGTCCGGTCGCGCGTCGACGCCCGCTGGGGCGAGCTCGGGTTGCCCGAGCGCGACGACCGTGGAACCGTGCAGAATGGTCGCCGGGTGGCGACGGGGTGGCGGGTGCCACGGCGGGTTCGTCGTTGACACCGAGCAGGGCGGGACGGTTGAATCACCAACCGGACCACGGGAGGCACGGAGCGACCGAGTGACGGACGACGAGCGCGAGACACAGCATCTCCCGGCCCCGAGCCTGTGGCCGATCGGCTTCGCGGTCGGGGTGGCGTGCATCCTCGTCGGGCTCGTCGTCAGCGTCCCCGCGCTGGTCGTAGGCGCGATCATCGCGCTGATCTTCGGGTTCCTCTGGGTGCGCGACCTCTTCGTCCAGCACCCGGTGACGAGCGCGACGGACGTAACCGCCGCCCCCGCCACGGCGCCGGCGGCGACCGAGGCCGACCTCGGCACGAACGTCGACCGCGCGACCTTCCTCTCGCTGGCGACGATCGGCGTCGGCGGCCTGATCGGAGCTGCCGCGACGCTGCCGCCGCTCGGCTTCGCCGTGCTGCCGTCCTTCATGGGCGAGGGCGTGAAGACGCACGACGTCGACCTCGGGCCGATCTCGAACTTCCCCGAGAACGAGTACGTGATCGCCACGTACCTCGAGAACCCCGACGCCGGCGAGGTCTCCAGACGGACGGCGTTCATCCGCAACAACGGACGGACCGAGGACGGCATCCCGAGCTTCACCGCGATCTACAGCCGCTGCGTCCACCTCGGCTGCCCGGTGCAGCCGAACGGGCCGGTCGACGAGGAGGCGAAGAAGGAGGTCAACGGGATCGAGCTGCGGCCGGTGCTCGCGGCGAGCTTCGGGTGCCCGTGCCACGGCGGCCTCTACGACTCGGAGGGGAACCGCTCGGCCGGACCGCCCGTGCGCTCGCTCGACCGCTTCGAGTTCTCGATCAAGGACGGCAACCTGATCCTCGGGCGCGTGTTCAGCGTCGGGAACGTCGAGGGCACCGGCGCCAAGGCGCGGATCACGAAGTACTACAAGGCGTACCCGGGCGTGCACGTGGACGGCATCGAGAGGTGGCTGTATCCGATCCCGACCCCGGGCTCGACGGGATGAGGCGCTGATGGCGAAGTCCGCGCGGAAGCAGTCGCTCGAATCCGCCGTGCTGTACCCGCTCGACTGGGTCGAGGAGCGGTCCGGCCTCGTCGGGTACACGAAGTGGTTCCTCTTCCGCAAGGTGCCGCACGACATCAGCTGGGCCCAGACGCTCGGCGCCGCATCGCTGACTGCGTTCATCGTCCAGCTGCTGACGGGCGTGTTCCTCGCGATGTACTACAAGCCGGACCCGGCGAGCGCGTATGCGTCGATCCAGAACATCACGACGGAGGTGACCCTCGGCTGGCTCGTCCGCGGGATGCACAAGTGGGGCGCGAGCGTCTTCATCATCCTGATGTTCCTCCACATGGCGCGCGTGTTCCTGTTCGGCGCGTACAAGTACCCGCGCGAGCTCAACTGGATCGTCGGTGCGCTGATCCTCGTGCTCGGAATGCTCGAGGGGTTCACGGGCTACCTGCTGCCCTGGGACAACACCGCCTATTGGGCGACGGTGGTGGGGATCAACCTCAACGCGACCGCGCCGTTCCTGGGACCGTTCCTCGCCCAGTTCCTCCAGGGCGGGCTGAACATCAACCCCGACACGCTGCCGAAGTTCTACGCGCTGCACATGCTGCTCGTCCCGGGCGGGATCATGGCGCTGATCGGTCTCCACCTCTACCTCGTGGTGCGCCTCGGTGTCACGTCGCCGCCGTGGTCGTCGACCGCTGCCGGTCGCGAGCGCATGGAGACGACCGGCCCGCGGGAGGGCCTCATCCGCGAGCCTGTGGCGGAAGGCGGTGACTCGTAGCGATGGCCGTCTCGCTGAAGGAGCGGAACCGCGCCGAGCAGAAGCGATACAAGGAGGACGTCGAGCGCGAGGGCAAGAGCTTCTTCCCCTACGCCGTCCTCCACGACTCCGTCGTGTCGCTCGTCGTCGTCGCGGTGATCATCGCGCTGGCGGTGATCTGGCACTACACGGCGGACGGCACGGACGCCGGCCTCCTCGGGCCGTGGTACACCGACGAGGCCGACCCGGGGACGATCGCATTCGTCCCGCGGCCGGACTGGTTCTTCTACTTCCTCTTCTACCTCCTGCGGATCTTCAAGTGGCCGGAGACGGTCGTGCTCGGCACGGTCGGGATCCCCACGGTCCTGCTGATCCTCCTCATCGGGCTGCCGTTCTACGATCGTCGCCCGGAGCGGCGGATCACCCGGCGTCCGGTGGCGGTCGTCGCCGCGATCCTCGTCGTCGTCTCGATGGGCGTCCTGACCTGGAAGGGGGCCACCGCCAAAGAGGCCCTCGGCTCCGAGTTGATCGCGGCCGGCGAGCCCGAGCAGTGGGCGGAGGAGCAGGGCTTCGCCGACAACCCGGTCGCGGTCGAGGGCGCGAGGCTGTTCGCCGAGTCGGGCTGCCTCAACTGCCATACGTACCTCGGCGAGGGCAACGGGAACCTCGGCGCCCCCGACCTGACCGACGTGGGCGCCTCGGGCCGCGGCGTGGAGTTCTTCAAGTCGTACGTCGCGAACCCCGCGCAGTACGGGAACAACGTGATGATCTCGTACGGGTACCTCGGCGACGAGAACCTCACGAAGCTCGCGACGTTCCTGAACGCCTCCAAGGGCCCGGGCTAGCCGCGGGGCGGCGCGCGGGCGCCGACCGTCGAGCGGCGAGCACGTAGGCTCCTCCCGTGCGCGGCTTCCTCGGAGTCACGGGCGCGTCGGGCGCGGCCCGTCGGGCGGCGGCACCGTGACGCACGAGTCCGGGACGCTCCAGCCGGACGCGGTGCGCGGGATGTTCGACCGGATCGCGCCGGTCTACGACGTGATGAACCGGGTGATGACGGCCGGGCTCGACCGGTCGTGGCGCCGCCTCGCCGTCGAGCAGGTCGTCCAGCCCGGCTTCCGCGTGCTCGACGCGTGCTGCGGGACGGGCGACCTCGCGATCGCCGCCGAGCGCGAGGGCGGCATCGTCACCGGACTCGACTTCTCCCCGGCGATGCTCGGGCGGGCGCGCCGCAAGTCCGACACGGTGACCTGGGTGGAGGGCGACCTGCTCGCTCTGCCCTTCCAGGACGGGTCCTTCGACGCGGCGACGGTTGGGTTCGGCGTCCGGAACGTCGCCGACCTCGAGGCCGGCGTCGCGCAGCTCGCGCGGGTGCTGCGGCCGGGCGGCCGGCTTGCGATCCTCGAGATCACGCAGCCGAGAGGCGCGCTTCGTCCCTTCTTCTCGCTCTGGTTCGACCGGGTCGTTCCGCTGCTCGGGGCGGTGCTGCCCGGCGGGAAGGCGTACACGTACCTCCCCGCGAGCGTCCGGCGCTTCCCGGACGCGGAGGAGCTCGCGGCGCTCCTCGAGCGGAACGGGTTCGAGCGCGTCCGCTTCCGGCTGCTCGGCGGCACGATCGTCGCGCTCCACGTCGGGGTGCGAACGTGAGCGCCCTCCAGACCGTCCGCGAGACGGAGGGGCTCTCCGAGTACCTGGACGCGGTCGAGCGCCGGCTCGCCGCCGTCGTGCACGCACACCCGGGCGTCGTGGCCTCCGTCGGCTCCGACGCGCTCTCGGCGGGTGGAAAGCGCCTCCGGCCGACACTGACGTTCCTGTCGGCTGCCCCCGACGCGGTCGCGCCCGTTGTCGAGGGCGCCGCGGTCGAGCTCGTCCACATGGCGACGCTCGTCCACGACGACATCGTCGACGGCGCGCGCCTGCGGCGCGGACGCGCGTCCGCCTGGACGGCGCACGGCGCGGACGCGGCGAAGGCTGCCGGCGACCACCTCTTCGCGGCGGCGTTCGCGACGCTCGCGGCGACCGGCTCCCACGAGCGCGTCGAGGCGCTCGCGGACGCGTCCCTCGCGCTCGCGCGCGGTGAGGCGCTCCAGCGGCTGCAGCGGAACGACCCGGACACGCCGATCGAGGCGTACCTCGAGCGGTGCGCGCTGAAGACCGGCTCGTTGTTCGAGGCGGCGTGCGTGCTCGGCGGCGGGAGCGCGGAGTTCGGCCGCCTGCTCGGCATCGCCTTCCAGATCGTCGACGACGTCCTCGACTGCTCCGGCGAGACGGTCGAGACGGGGAAGATCCCCGGCACCGACCTTCGCGACGGGACGCCGACGCTGCCGCTCCTCCTCGCCGCTCGGGAGGACGACGCCGTGAGGCGCGCGCTTGCCGGCGGGCCGCTCGAGGGCGCGCTCGTGCGCGTCGCCGCGACCGGGGCGCTCGAGCGGTCGCACGAGACGGCGCTCGACTACGCGAGCCGCGCACGCTCGTCGCTCGACGGCGCCGTGCGGCGCGAAGAGCTTGCCGCGCTCGCGGACGCGGTCGTCCACCGGAACCGCTGAACAGCCTCAGGAGGCGCGCAGCGCGGCCGGCCGCTCGGCGTGGCGGTACTCGACGCGGTAGCCGAGACGCTTGGGGATTGCGAGCAGCGCCTCGAGGTCGAGGTCGATCGTCGCGCCCGCCTTCTGCGTGACCTCGTCCTCGATCGGCAGATCGAAGTCGTCGGCGCCGTAGTCGAGCGCGCGGAACGCGTCCTCGTTCTGGGTGAGCACCGACGTGCGGACGTGCTCGACGTTGTCGAGGAAGATCCGGGAGAGGGCGATGTGGCGCCGGTACTCGTCGGCGGAGATCTCGCGCCCACCGAGGGCGGTGCCGTAGGGCTTGTACGTCCAGCAGAGGAACGAGAAGAGCCCCTCGTAGCCGTCGCGGAGGCAGGCGTCCTGGAAGTCTCGTGTGCGCTGGAGGTGCTCGAGCCGCTCGTCGAGAGTCTCGTCGAACCCGATCACCATCGTCGCCGTCGTCCGCATCCCGCTCTCGACGATCGCGCGCTGCGCGTCGAAGAACTCCGCGACCGTGTACTTGAACTTGGCATGCCGCTTGCGGAAGTCCTCGGTGAGGATCTCGCTGCCGCCGCCGGTCACCCAGTGCACGCCCGCCTCGCGGAGACGCCCGGCCGCCTCGGCGTGGGAGATCCCGGCCCTGTCGGCGAGGTAGAGGAACTCCGCGACGGTCAGCGCGTAGAACTCCACCCGGTCGCCGTACCGCTCGCGCACCGCGGCGAAGAGGTCGCAGTAGTAGTCGAGCGGCAGCCTGGGGTTGAAGCCGCCGTTGAACCCGACGAGGTCGCCGCCGAGCTCGAGCAGCTCGTCGATCTTCGCGAACACGTCGCTCCGGTCGAGGACGTACCCGCCCTCCTGGTTCGGGAGGACGTAGAACGCGCAGTAGTCGCACTGCGCGACGCAGACGTTCGTGTAGTTGACGATCCGCATCACCATGTACGTCGCGCGATCCGGCTCATGCCAGCGGGCGCGCGTGGCCTGCGCGAGCTCGCGCAGCTCGTCGTCCGACGCGTCGCGCCAGAGCCGCCTCGCGTCCTCGACGGAGATCCGCGTGGCGCTCACGCAGGCACCGCCTCCTCGACGGTGACCTCGTCGGCGTCGAGCGTGTCCATGAAAGAGCTGACCGAGAACACAGCGTTGCCCGCGCCCGCGACGCCGTACCCCGGCGGCGGCCGGAGCCCGTGCCGGGCGAGCGCGTCTCGGTAGGCCTCGAGCAGCCGGATGTGGTACTCGAGCGGGGCGCCGTCTGGGTTGTCGCGCCCGAGCGGCGTCGTCGGCTCGGGGCACCACGTCGTGAAGCGCGGCGTGACGCCGTGGCCCATGAAGAAGTCGAGCCCCTCCGTCGTCGACGCGATCGCCTCGTCGACCGTCTCGAAGCCGAACGGCTTCGCCATCTCGACGCCCGCGACGAAGTTCGGGATCACGTAGCGCGGGCCGAACACCTCGGCTGCGTCGAGAACCCGGCGGTGCCATTCCTCGCGCCCGACGTAGCGCTGCTTGCCGGGCGAGATGAGCTCGAAGAGGCGCTTGTCCCAGACCTCGTAGTTCGGGTGGTAGATCGAGATCCCGTAGTCCTTGTAGCGCTGGACGTCCGCGCGCGGGAGCGCCTGCGCGACGACCTTCCCCAGCCAGCGCCCGGGGAAGCGCTCCTCGATCGCCTGCGCGTAGCGGCCGTAGAAGTCCGCCTCGGCGAGCCCGTCGACGGTGCTCGTCACCGAGCCGCCGGTGAGCGTGTATGCCTTGCTCGTGCGGTCGGTGTCGTAGCGGTCGATCAGCTCGAGCGCCTCGAGCACGTCCGCGACGGGCTTGACGCCGGTGTACGGCCGTCCCTCGCGCTTGTGCTGGCGCCAGTTGTGGTTGATGTCGCAGAAGCCGCACTCCTCCTTCGCCCCGAAGTACTGGCAGAGCCGAAGCACGGTGAGGTAGATCAGGTACCCCCACTGGATCGTCGGGGCCGTCTCCATCACCGTCTTGCCGTTCGCGAGCGTGTGGCGGTAGTACTCGGGCATCGGCGGGAGGCCGACCTCGGCGATCGCGCGGCTCTCGAGCAGAAGCCTCAGGCCATCCTCGCCGCGCTCGACCCGGTACGGCGAGGCGGGGTTGACGCGCACCGAGACGATCGTGCGGCGGAGACCGTACGGGCCGCCGGTCAGCGCGAGCTCCTCGGGGGGGCGACGCCGAGCGGCCTCGCCGAGCTCCGCGAGCGGCTTCTGGTCGAACGAGAAGATGAAGTAGGACTTCGGCTTGACCTCGCCGTCGAGGTTGTCCGAGAGCGCCGAGTCGTTGAATGCGATCCCCGTGCGGAGCAGGTCCTCCTTCAGCACGGCCTCCCGCGGGACGTGCGGGTAACGCTCGATCAGCGTCTCGACGAGCGTGGTGCGGGTCGCGGTGATGTTGCCCACGGCCTGCACGGTATCGACCGCGGCGTCAGGTGTCCGACTTCAAGTCGGACACCAGACGTGCACACGCCACCGTGGCGCATGGGCGCCGGGCTGGGGATACGCTGGCGGCGAATGCCGACGCTGACGCAGACGATCCCGGCGCTGCCCGTGCTGGACGCGGCAGCGGCCGTGGCGTTCTACCGCGGCCGGCTGAGCTTCGAGGTGCTGCACCACGAGGGCGGCTTCGCCGTTCTTCGCCGCGACGAGGCTGTGATCCACCTCTGGGAATCGGGCGACGAGACCTGGCGCGACCGGACGGACTTCGCCGCCAGGCCGGTTTCCACGGGCGCGGAGTCGTTCATCGCGGGCACCGCCAGCTGCCGGATCATGACGGAGGGCGTCGACGAGCTCTACGAGGAGCTGCGCGGCGCCGACGTGCTGCATCCCGTCTCGCGGAACGGCGTCGACGACACCGACTTCGGCACCCGCGAGTTCGCGACGCTCGACCTCGACGGCAACCTCGTCAGCTTCTTCCGGTGGGTCGAGCGGTGATCCGGCTCGGCCGCATCTCGTACGTCAACATGGCGCCTGTCTTCCACCGGCTCACGGCCGTGGTCGACGAGGTCACGGGCGTCCCCACGGAGCTGAACCGGATGCTGTTGGCGGGCGAGATCGACATCGCGCCGATCTCGTCGATCGAGTACGCGCGGAACGCGCCTCGCCTGCGGCTGCTGCCGCGGCTCTGCGTCTCCTCGGAGGGCGCTGTCGACTCGATCCAGCTCGTGACGAAGGTGCCGCTCGGGCGTGTGCGGACGGTCGCGGTGACGCCCGAGAGCGCCACGTCCGTCGTCCTCACGAAGGTGCTGCTCCCCCAGGCCGACCGGCTGCCCCTCGAGGCAGCGTCGGAGGCAGACGCGAAGCTGCTGATCGGCGACGCCGCCCTGAAGAGCGCCTTCGAGGACCCCACGCCGCACTACGACCTCGGGCGGCTCTGGCTCGAGCGTACGGGGCTCCCGATGGTCTTCGCCGTGTGGGCCGCTCAGGAACCGGTCGTCGAGGGCCTGCTCGAGCTGCAGGACGCGCTCGTCGCGTCGGTCCGGCTCGCCCGCTCCGAGCCCGAGCGGCTCGCGTACGAGGCGAGCGAGCGCTACGGCTACCCGCCGGGGTTCCTCGCGCGCTACTTCGAGAAGCTCCGCTACAGCTTCGGCCCCCGCGAGCGCGCCGGCTTCTACACCTTCCTCGAGATGGCGCGCGACGTCGGGGAGCTCGCTCAGGTGCCCGAGCTGCGATTCCTGCAGGACGAGGTCACCGTCGCCTGACCGCCTTCGGCGGCCGCCACGCGTAGCAGCCGGAGCCCGAGGAAGCCGACCCAGAGGACCCACACGACGCTGCCTGCGCGTGTGGCGGCCCCGGAGCCGACGATGCCGAAGACGGCGCTCGAAAGGATGACCGCGGGCATCACCAAGAGAGTGGGCACCCACGCGGAACGCCAGTGTGGCAAGCGCCGGAACGCGAATGCGAGCACGAAGGGCGTGACGAGGATCGCGGCGGCGGTGATGCCCGACTCGACTTTGTGCGCCGAGGCGTGCCACGAGGTGTTCTCGCAGCCGGTGTCGATGCCCTGGCAGTCGAGCCTGAAGAAGCCGTCGAGCAGCAGTCCCGTTCCTGCGACCGCCAGCCCGATCGTCCCGAGGCGCGCGAGCCGTCCGGGCCCGAGTGCGCGCCACAGGCCGAGAGCCACGCATACGACCAGAAGGCCGCTCAGGTTCGCGGCCACCTGGTTGTAGAGCCAGGCGCTCGACGCGGTGAGCGCTCCGAGGTCGCTCATGTCGTCGTCGGCGGGGCTGAAGGCATCCGGTTGCGCGAGGTCGCCGAGGAGCACGCCCAGGACGAACGTCAGAGGAGCTGCGAGGCCGCAGAAGGCGGCGAGCCGCGCCGGCACGGCCTGAGTCTCTCAAGAAGCGTGGCGTGTACGAAAACCGTGAGGATTCGCGAGCGCGGCCGGGCGCTCCACTACGCTCGGCCGGGGTCGATGCGCCGCCTGCTCACCACCCTTGCCGTCTCGCTCCTCGCCGCCGTGCTGCTCGTCCCGGCCGGCTCGGGCGCGCCGCGGGAGCTCTGGCCCGGCGTGACGTTCGAGCCGGGCATCCAGTTCACCTCGCGCGGCCCCGTCGCGATCAACGTGCTGCGCGGCCCGCGCCCCGGCGGCCTCACGACGCTCCAGCCGGTCCTCTCGAACGACACAGTCGTGGGTCGCGAGACGCTCACGTCGATGCAGGTACGGCTTCGGCCGAGCGCGACCGCGGCCGGGGTCAACGGCGACTACTTCACGCTCGCCACGGGCAAGCCGTCGGGCGTCCTGATCCGCGACGCCCAGCTCGTGAGTCCGCCGAACGGGGGACGATCGAGCGCGGGGATCCGCACCGACGGCGCTCTCGAGGTCCGTCGCGTCGCGTTCGCGGGAACCTGGCGCGCATCCGTCACCGCACGACCGCTCGCGGCACTCAACACCCCGCCGGCCGCGAACGGCGCCGCGCTCTACACCGACGCGTACGGGCCGAGCACTCCCGCCCTCCCGGGCAGCGCGGCCGTGATCCTCTTCCCGTTCCCGGCCGCGACACCCGAGGTCGGGCTCGCCGCGCCGATCGTCGAGGCACGCCCCGAAGGCGGGGCGGTCGCGATCCCCCCGGGTGGCGCGGTGCTCGTGGCGCGCGGTACGCAGGCGACGGCGCTGCGGGCCGAGGCGCCGGCCGGGGCGACGATGACGGTGACGCTCGGGCTGCGACCGTCGTGGCCCAACGTCGTCGGGGCGATCGGCGGCGGACCGCAGATCGTCCGCAACGGAGCGCCGATCTTCCGGGCCGGCGAGGTCTTCACGACGAAGCAGCTCGGTCCTCGCGCACCCCGCAGCGCGGTCGGCCAGCTCCGCGACGGCCGCATCGTGCTCGTCGCGGTCGACGGGCGCCAGCCGGGCTACAGCATCGGGCTGACCAACTTCGAGCTCGCCCAGGCGCTCGTCCGCCTCGGCGCCGTGACGGGCATGGCGCTGGACAGCGGCGGCTCGACGACGATGGCGTTCGACGGGACGCTGCTCAACCGCCCCTCGGACGGCAGAGAGCGGCGCATCTCGACCGCGCTGATGTTCCTCTACCAGGGCGTCTTCGCGCCCGAGCCGCCGGCGCGCGTCTCGCCGAACGGCGACGGCGTCGACGAGTCGCCCGACCTCCAGTACCGGCTCGTGCGCCCGGCCGACGTGGCGGTCACGCTGCGAGCGCCGGACGGGACGACCCCCGTGTCGACGCAGGCCCACCAGGTTGCGGGGACGTACCCCGTGACGTTCCCTTCCCCGACGGCGCCGAGCACCGCGGCGGCCGACGCCCCGGCGGCCGCGGCGAGCTGGACCTTCGAGGTGAAGGCCGTCGACGATCTCGGTCGCGCCTCCTCGATCACGCGCAGCTTCGTCGTGGACGACACGCTCGGCTTCCTGCGCGTGCCGAAGCTCAGGGCCGTCCCGCCGCGCGGGCGCGACATCCCCATCGCCTTCAGGCTGTCCCGCGAGGCACGGGTCACCGTCAGCGTGCTCGACCAGGCGGGGCGGGCCGTCCGTCGCGGTCTCGCCGACCCCGCGTCGCGCGACGCCGGCGACCAGCGCGTCGCGTGGAACGGCCTCGGCGCGCAGGGCCGCCGGCTCGAGGGCCGCCTCACGGTCGAGGTGACGGCGACGAGCGCCCTCGGGCGGTCGGTGCTGACGGCGCCGATCGTGATCCGCACGGCGAAGGCGTAGCCCGGCCGGGGCCGCGGCTAGCATCCCGCGATGCCCGTCGCCAGCATCCTCAGCGACATCACGACCTGGGTCACCGAGGCGATCGGCGACTACGGGCTCTACGCCGTCTTCCTCCTCATGCTGATCGACGCGGTGTTCCCGGCCGCGAGCGAGGTCGTGATGGTCTACGCGGGGGCAGTCGCGTCGGGCGCCTTCGCGGGCCAGGCGATCACCCTGTTCGGCTACCACTTCGAGAGCGGCCTCCCGGCGTACCTCGCGGTCGCGATCGCGGGGACGATCGGTTACCTGATCGGCTCGATCGGCGGGTGGGCGCTCGGGGACCACCTCGGCCGACCGTGGCTCGAGCGTCACGGGCGCTGGCTGCACCTGAACGCGGAGAAGCTCGACCGGGCCGAGCGCTGGTTCGACAAGTGGGAGGAGTGGGCCGTCTTCCTCGGGCGCATCACCCCGGTCATGCGGTCGTTCATCTCCGTCCCCGCGGGCCTGTTCCGCGCGAGGTTCGGGCCGTACGTCTGGCTGACGCTTCTCGGCTCGGCGTTGTGGTGCTTCGCGTTCGCCGGCGCCGGCTGGGCGGCGGGGGCGAGCTGGGAGCAGTTCCACCACGCGTTCCGGTTCGTCGACTACGTCGTTGCGGTGCTGGTGGTCGGCGTCGTCGCGGCGGTCGCCTGGCGTTTCCTGAAGCGCCGCCGCGGACCGCGCGCCGACCGCGCCGACGAGCCGATTTAGCGCCGTTTGCGGCGAAGACGCCGCGAAGGAGGGCGGTACACTCCTGCGGTCGTGATCCCCCTCGTCGACGTCAAGGCGCAGTACGCGCCGTTCATCCCCGAGCTCCGGGAGCGCTTCGCAAACGTGCTGGAGTCGGGCCGGTTCATCTTCGGGCCCGAGGTCGAGGCGTTCGAGCGCGAGGCCGCCGCCTACCTCGGCGTGCCGTACGCGATCGGCGTCGCGAACGGCACCGACGCGCTCGTCCTGGCCCTCGAGGCGATGGGCGTCGGGCGCGGTGACGAGGTGATCTGCCCCGCTTTCACCTTCTACGCGACGGCGGAGGCGATCGCGCGCGTCGGCGCGACTCCGGTCTTCGCGGACATCGACCCGGCGACGCTGAACGTCGATCCGGCAGCCGTGGCCGCCGCCGTCACCGAGCGGACAAAGCTGATCGTGCCGGTGCACCTGTTCGGCCGTCCCGCCCCGCTCGACGAGCTCGCAGGGATCGGCCCACCGCTCCTCGAGGACGCCGCGCAGGCGTTCGGCGCGCCGGGCACGGCGACCACCGGCGTCTGCTCGACGTTCAGCTTCTTCCCGACGAAGAACCTCTTCGCGCTGGGCGACGGCGGCCTCGTCGCGTGCATCGACGACGCCGTCGCGGAGACCGTTCGCAGGCTCCGCTTCCACGGGTCGCGCGACAAGCAGACCTTCGAGTTGATAGGCGTCAACTCGCGGCTCGACGCGATCCAGGCCGCGGCGCTCCGCGTGTTCCTGCCGCAGCTCGCCGGGTGGAACGCCGCCCGACGCGAGGCGGCCGGACGGTACGCGGAGCTGGGCCTCGGGGAGGTCGTGGAGTTGCCCGCCGACGAGCCGGGCCACGTCTACCACATGTACGTCGTCCGCTCGCCGGAGCGCGCGCGCATCGCCGAGGCGCTGCGCGACGCGGGGATCGCGTCGGCCTCCTACTACGTCACGCCGCTCCATCTCCAGCCCGCGATGGCGTACCTCGGCTATCGGCCGGGGTCGCTCCCGGAGACCGAGCGCGCCGCTGCCGACAACCTCGCGCTGCCCATGTGGGGCGGAATCGGCCGCGACGCGCAGAATGCGGTGGTCGCTACCGTGAAATCTGCCGTCGGCATCGCCGTCTAGGAGCGAGGAGCCCGTGCGCAGCCCGGTCAACCGCCACTCGATCTGGCAGGTCGGCGTCGACGCGCTGCTCGTCGCGGGCGCGTGGTGGCTCGCGTGGAGCCTCCGCTTCGACCAGGTGCGGCCCGTCTACTACGACCGCTACCTCGAGTGGTCGATCGTGGTCCTCGTCGTCGCGATCAAGCTGCCCGTCTTCGCGCTGTCCGGCTTCTACAACCGTTGGTGGCGGTACGTCTCGACCCGCGACATGTGGGCGGCGCTGCGCGGGGTCGTGCTCGCCTCGATCGCGGTCTTCCTCGTCTTCACCCTGTTCGACGTCCACCGCGTGGCCGTGCCGCGCGGCGTCTGGTTCATCGACCTGCTCCTCTGCATGGCGTTCGTCGCAGGCTCTCGGCTCCTCGCGCGGACGATCATCGAGCGGCCGCTGCCGGGCCGGATCGTCAGCCGCGGCAAGGAAGCGGTCATCGTCGGAGCCGGGGACGCCGGCCAGCTCGTCGTGAAGGAGATGCAGCGCACCCCCGGCCTCGGGTACACGCCCATCGGGCTCCTCGACGACGACCCGCGGAAGCGAAACCTGAGGCTCCACGGCGTCCGGGTGCTCGGGACGACGGCCGATCTCGAGCACGTCATCCGCGACCGCAGGCCCGACGAGGTGCTGATCGCGATCCCGACCGCCTCAGGGGACCTCCGCGCGCGCATCTTCGACACGGCCCGCGCGCTCGACGTGCCGGTGAAGACGCTCCCGAGCCTGTCGGAGCTCGTCTCCGGCGACGCGGACCTCGCCCGCCAGCTGCGCCCGATCGAGGTGGAGGACGTGCTCGGGCGCGAGCCGGTCGAGGTGGACTTCCCGTCGATCGCCGACTACCTGCAGAAGGAGGTCGTCCTCGTCACCGGGGCGGGCGGCTCGATCGGGTCGGAGCTCTGCCGGCAGATCGCGCGGATCGGGCCGGGCAAGCTCGTCCTCCTCGACCATGCCGAGCCGGCGCTCTTCGAGATCGAGCGCGAGCTCGTGCGCGAGCGCGGCTTCCGGGCGGCTGCCGCCGTGGTGGGGGACGTCCGCGACCCGGTGAAGCTCCGCCAGGTGTTCGACAAGTACCGGCCGGGCGTCGTCTTCCACGCGGCCGCGTACAAGCACGTCGCGATGATGGAGGCGAACCCGATCGAGGCGGTCCGCAACAACACGCTCGGGACGAGAGAGGTCGCCGACGTCGCCGTCGAGTTCGGCACGAAGCGCTTCGTCCTCGTCTCGACGGACAAGGCGGCCGACCCGAAGACGGTGATGGGCCAGTCGAAGGCGCTCGCCGAATGGATCGTCGAGACGTGGGGCCATCGCGCCGCGGTGACCACCCGGTTCGTCGCGGTCCGGTTCGGAAACGTGCTCGGCTCGTCCGGCTCGGTGATCCCCATCTTCCGCCGCCAGATCGCGCGGGGCGGTCCCGTCACCGTCACGCATCCGGAGATGACCCGGTTCTTCATGACGATCCCCGAGGCCGTGCAGCTGATCGTGCAGGCAGGCGCGATCGGGGGCCGCGGGCAGGTCTACGTGCTCGACATGGGCGAGCCGGTGCGGATCGTCGACCTCGCCGAGAAGATGATCCGCCTCTCGGGGAAGGAGCCCGGGCGCGAGATCGTGATCGACTTCATCGGGCCCGCGCCCGGGGAGAAGCTCCACGAGGTGCTCGTCGGCGACGGCGAGACGGTGTCGGCGAGCCCGCACCCGAAGATCGACCTCATCACCCGGCGGCCCGTCGACGCGGAGTGGCTCGAGACCGAGCTCGCGCTGCTCGAGAGGCTCGTCGAGGAGGGCGACACGCTCGAGCTCGTCGGCGAGCTCCGCCGCCTCGTCGGCGAGCCGCGCCGGGTGCACGCGGG
>JBKPNM010000160.1:0-2592 GCA_046732615.1 Actinomycetota bacterium
GCCACGCCTAGGGTTCGCTGCATGCAGCCCTCTGAGCTCGCGCCGGAGCAAATCGTTCGCCTCGAAGACGACGCCGTGGTCGTCCTCGACCAGCGCCGACTGCCGGAGGAGGTGGTCGGGCTCCGCTGTCGCAGCGCGGCCGACGTTGCCGACGCGATCGGGGTGCTCGCGGTGCGCGGTGCGCCCGCAATCGGTATCGCGGCCGCCTACGGGATGGCGCTCGCGGCCGAGCGTGGGGAGGACCTCGACGCGGCGCGGGAGACGCTCGCCGCGTCGCGCCCGACCGCCGTGAACCTGCGCTGGGCGCTCGACGCGATGCGCGAGGACCCGACGCGCGAGCGGGCAGAACGCATCCACGCCGACGAGGTCGAGCGGTGCCGGGCGATGGGCGCCCATGCCGTTTCGTTGTTCCCGGACGGCGCGCGCGTGTTGACTCACTGCAACGCGGGCGGGCTCGCGACCGGAGGGTACGGCACCGCGCTCGGCGCGATCCGCGCTGCCTGGGACGCGGGCGCTCTCGAGCACGTGTGGGTCGACGAGACGCGGCCGCTTCTCCAGGGCGCGCGGCTCACCGCCTGGGAGCTCGAGCGGCTCGGCATTCCATATTCCGTGATCGCCGACGCAGCGGCCGCGTCGTTCATGGCGCGGGGGGAGGTCGACCTCGTCGTCACGGGCGCCGACCGGATCGCGGCAAACGGCGACACCGCGAACAAGATCGGCACGTACGGCCTCGCGGTCCTCGCACGACACCACGGACTGCCGCTCGTCGTCGTCGCGCCGACGTCGACGCTCGACTCGTCGGCGGCGACGGCCGACGCGATCCCGATCGAGGAGCGAGACGGGACCGAGGTGAGCTCGCGCTTCCCTGCGCGCAATCCAGCCTTCGACGTCACTCCCGCGGTGCTCGTGACGGCGATCGTGACCGAGCGCGGCGTGCACCGGGCGCCGTACGCAGAGTCGCTCCCGCACGCGACGGCAGCAGCGCGATGATCCTCGACGAGCTCGATTCCCACACGCGCGCCGTGCTCGAGCGCTACGGGTTCGACGCCGAGACCTTCGAGACGCTCCGCGCGGCCGTCGCCGCCGGCGAGCTCTCGCCGGCGACGAACATCCCGAGCGGCACGATCGAGCCCCCGGGGGACGACGACCTGACACCGCTCCCCGAGCCTGGCTCCGCGGAATGGGCCGACGCGCGGAGCGCCGGCATCGACGCCCTCACCGCCGGGAAAGTCGCCCAGGTCGTCCTCGCCGGCGGGATGGCGACCCGTTTCGGCGGCGTCGTCAAAGGGGCGGTGGAGGCGCTGGACGGCCGCAGCTTCCTCTCCTGGAAGCTCGGCGAGACGGAGCGGCTGGCGGAGGCGCTCGGCTCCGGAGTACCCGTCGCCCTGATGACGAGCTTCCAGACCGAGGACGAGACGCGCGCGCACGTCGCGACGCTCGGCGTGCACGAGCCGCTCTGGTTCTCGCAGTTCGTCTCGCTCCGGCTCGCCGAGGACGGTGAGCTCTTCCTCGAGGACGACTCGCCGTCGCTCTACGCACCCGGTCACGGCGACCTCCTGCCCGCGCTGCGGCGGTCGGGCACGCTCGACGAGCTGCGCCGACGCGGTGTCGAGCACATCGCGGTCGCGAACGTCGACAACCTCGGCGCGCGACTCGACCCCGTCGTCGTCGGCGCACATCTGCTCTCCGGCCGCGCGATGACGGCGGAGGTGGCGCGCAAGGAGGGCGACCTGGGCGGCGCCCCGGCGCGGGTCGACGGTCGGCTCGGCCTCCTCGAGGGACCGCAGTTCCCAGCCGACTTCGACCAGCACCGCATCGAGGTCTTCAACACGAACACGACCATGCTCGCGACCGCCGCGATCGACCGTGACTTCGGTCTCCGCTGGCTCTACGTCCGGAAGTCGGTCGACGGCCGGAACGCCGTCCAGCTCGAGCGCCTCTACCACCAGGTCTCGTGGGAGCTCGACACGACGTATCTCGTCGTGCCACGATCCGGGCCGCGCGGACGGTTCTTCCCGATCAAGGAGCCCGTCGATCTCGAGGCCGCACGACCCGCCCTGCGCGAGATGCTCTCCTCGTCCGTGCTCGAGCCGTAGACGACGACGCGATGCCGGCTCGAAGCCGGCACGAAGGCGGCACGGTCCCGTGACGGTTCGCGCCGTACCGTCGAGCCATGGGCCCACTCGGTCTCGTGCTCCCGTCCCGCTGCGCCGGCTGCAGCATCCCCGGCCCGGCGCTCTGCGCTGCCTGCCTCGCCCGCCTGGTGCGCATCGCCCCGCCCGTCTGCGAGCGATGCGGCTGTCCAGGCGCCTGGCCGCTGCGGCGCTGCGTCGAATGCGCGGGGAGGAGGATCGCCTTCGCGCGGGCGCGCGGCGCCGTCGTCTACGACGCGCGCGCCCGAACGCTCGTGTCGGCGTGGAAGGAGCGAGGCAGGCGCGACCTGGCCGGCGTCTTCGCCTCTCTCGTGGACGAGGTCGTGATGCGACCCGACGCCGACGTCGTGACGTTCGTCCCGGGCGATAGGGAGCGCGGCCGCGAGCGAGGACACGTCCCCGCAGCGCAGCTCGGGAGCGCCCTCGGGCGCCTCTGGGC
>JBKPNM010000161.1:0-14593 GCA_046732615.1 Actinomycetota bacterium
GTGTTGGCGCGAGCGTCAGCGCCGCGCCACGAGCGCCTCGGCCGCAGCGGCCACGAGCGCTGCGGCGTCGCGCCGGGCGACCTCGGGCGAGCCGGCGAGCTCGACGAGCGTCCGGCACGGAACGTCGTCCGGCAGGACTCCGGGGTCGGCGTCGCCCGCTACGACCACAACGGTCGTTCCGAGGTCGCGCGCGGCGTCGATCACGTGGCCGACGACCTTCCCGGAGAGGGAGGTCGCGTCGACGTGCCCCTCGCCGGTGAGCGCGAGGGAGCAGGACTCCAGCGCGGATCCGAGGCCGACGGCCTCCGCGACGAGGGGCGCCCCCGACACGAGCCTTGCGCCGATCGCGGCGAGGCCGCCCGCGAGCCCGCCCGCGGCTCCCGAGCCCGGCAGGGCACGGACGTCGACGCCGTGCTCGCCGCGGTAGCGCTCTGCGAGGCGCTCGAGTCGCCACTCGAGCGCCTGGACGGCATCGGCGTCCGCACCCTTCTGCGGGCCGAACACGCGGGCGGCATCGACGAAGGTCGTCGACACGTCGCAGGCGACCACCACGTCCGCGCCGCGCAGGTCGAAGCCGAGCGCCTCGAGCGCCCCGAGGCCGCCGTCGACGGTCGCCGACCCGCCGACGGCGACGACGACGCGCGTGAGCCCCTCGTCGAGTGCCGCGGCGATCAGCTCACCTGTCCCGGTGGTCGTGGCGCGCAGCGGGTCGTTCGCACCCTCGACGAGCGCAAGGCCGCTGGCGCGCGCCATCTCGACGACGGCGGTGTCTCCGCGAACGCCCCACTCGGCCTCGACAGGTTCGCCGAGCGGCCCCGTCACACACGCCGTGTGTCGGCTCCCGGCGTCCGGACAGAGGACGTCGAGCGTGCCCTCTCCACCGTCCGCGAGCGGAAGGCGACTCGCCGCGAGCCCGGTCCGCTCGACCCCCGTCGCGAGGGCGTCGGCCGCCTCCCGCGCCGTGAGCGTGCCGCGGAACTTGTCGGGGCAGCACAGGACCGGGCGATCGGCCGTCACGGGGCCCGCATCAGCTCGGCCGCGCGCTCGGCAACCATCACCGTCGGCCAGTTGGTGTGACCGCGCGGCAGCGCCGGGATCACGGAGGCGTCGACGACCTTCAGCCTCTCGACGCCGCGGACGCAGAGATCCGGCGTCACGACCGCGTCCTCCCCCTCGCCCATGCGACACGTCCCGACCGGGTGGTACAGCGTCTGCGAGCGCGCGCGCAGGTGGGCTTGGAGCGCCTCGTCGTCGGTCGCGTCGGGGCCGGGGAGAAGCTCTGCGGCCACGTGTCGGGCGAGCGGGGCGGTCGCGAGAACTCTCCGCGCGAGACGGATTCCTTCGAGCAGGATGCAGGCGTCGTGCCCCTCCGGGTCGGTCAGGTACTGCGGATCGATCTCGGGCGGCGCGAGCGGATCGGCGGACGAGAGCCTGACCTCGCCGACGCTGCGCGGCTGCAGCACGACAGTCGCCAGCGTGACGCCGTCCTGCGACGGCGGCACGGTCCCCTCCTCCTCGAACAGCACGGGCGCGAAGATCAGCTCGACGTCGGGCGCGTGCAGGGAGACCTTTGTCCGCACGAACGCCGCCGCCTCGGCGACGTTCGACGTGAGCGGCCCGCGGCCGACGGCCAGCCAGGCGGCGAGATGCCGCGCCCGCTCGGCCGTGAAGAGCGTCTCCGCGTCGACGGCGGCGAGCACGCCGTTCGCGAGATGGTCCTTGAGGTTCCGGCCGACACCCGGCGCCACGACCTCGACGTCGATCTCGTGCCGCTCGAGCTCTTCCGGCGGCCCGATGCCCGAGAGCAGCAAGAGCTTGGGAGAATCGATCGCGCCCGCGGCCAGCACGACGTCACGCCTCGCGTGCGCCTCCTGCTCGTTCCCCGTCTCGCCGAGGGTGTACGTCGCACCGTGCGCGCGACCGCGCTGGACGATGAGGCGTGTGACCCGGGCTCCGGTGACGACCGTCAGGTTCGGCCGGCGCATCGCCGCTCGGAGGTAGCCGTCGACGATGCTGTGACGGCGGCCCCGCCGGATCGAGACCGGCGTCAGGCCGGCGCCTTCGTTGTCCGCGGCGTTCAGGTCCCGCGCGCGCGGGATGCCGACCGCGGCCGCCGAGTCGAGGAAGTCGAGGGTCAGCGCGCTCGGACGCCGCTGGTCGGCCCGTGGAAAGTGTGGGTCGCTGCGGGAGTACGCCGGGGCGACGTCGTGCCAACTCCACCCAGGCGGCCAGGCGTCGTGGTCGGCGCGATGGCCGCGGATCGCCATCATCGCGTTGATCGACGACGAGCCGCCGAGCACCTTCCCCCGTGGAAAGACGAGCCGGCGGTCGTCGAGTGCCGGCTGGGGAGTTGTCCGGTAGCCCCAGTCGAGCGGCGACCCGAACAGCTTCGAGAATGCGGTCGGGATCCGGACGTGGAGCTTGCGATCCGGCGGCCCCGCCTCGAGCAGGAGGACGCTGGTGGACGGGTCCTCGGTGAGCCTTGCAGCGAGGACGCAGCCCGCAGACCCGGCGCCGACGATCACGACGTCGTGCACGCCCGTGGCTACGTTCCTTCGAGCTCGACCCAGTGTGGCCATTCCGCGCGCATCTGGGCGCGTTGGCGGGCGGCATCGACGGGCTCTGCATGGCGCGCGTCGAGGTGGGCGATGATCGCGTCCGCGCCGTGGACGACCGTCTCGCCGTCGACGAGCGTCGGGATCGCCCGAAGCCCGGTCGCGGCCTCCATCGCGGAGCGCTCGGCCCGCTCGAGCGGGACGGTGCGGGCGATCCAGTCGACCCCGAGCTCCGTGAGACGCAGCCTGACTCGGTGGGAATGCGGACACCACTCCGCCTGCCAGAGCTCGAGCACGAGCGCATCGTCGCAGAGAGCTCGACCCGGAGCGACGCGTTCCGACGGCACAAAGCGTCCTTTTCGGCTCACGTTCGAAGTGGGCACGCTCTCGGCACGAACACGTCACAGATCCCGCGCTACGTTGTCTTGCATGGCGACGGTGACGACACCTTGGGGACGGGCGACAACGGTAGAGGAGGTGTCTGTCCCCCAGCGAGCCGGGGACAGGCGGTTCACGACCCGCGTCGAGCTGCTCGAGTCGGCGGACGGCGACCGGCTGGTGCGCTTCTCGTACGCGACCAGCGGGACGGCGCGGCGCGGCCCCGTCACACTTCGCGAGCGGGACCTCGCGAAGCTCCGGGTAGCGCTCGAGCGGTCGCCCGACCTACGACGTGCGCTCGGGGAGGCCGGGATGAGCGACTGATACTCAGAGCGATGGACGTGCGCCCGGCCGCGGGCGCTCAGGCGCCGGCGAGGGCGTCCGCCCGCAGGCGGTCGCGCGCAGCCGCGACAAGACCCTCGAGCAAGGGGACCCCGCCCGTGGGGCCGAGGAGTGGGTCCACCGCGTGCTCCGGATGCGGCATCAGGCCGAGGACGTTGCCGTTGCGGTTCGAGACGCCCGCGACTCGGTCGCGCGAGCCGTTGATGTCGTCGCCGTAGCGCAGCACGATCTGGCCGTGCGCGACGACGTCGGCGTACAGGTCGTCGTCGACGACCCAGTTGCCCTCGCCGTGCTTGACGGGGATGACGAGCTCGTCACCGGCTTCGCACGACGCGGTGAACGGGGTCGTGGTCGATTCCACGACGACGGTCACGTCGGCGCACACGAACTCGAGCTGTCGGTTCGGGCGGAGCGCGCCCGGAAGGAGCCCCGCCTCGCACAGGATCTGGAATCCGTTGCAGATCCCGAGCACGGGACCGCCGTCGGCAGCGACCGCTCGAATCGCGTCCATCACCGGCGCCAGACGGGCGAGAGCGCCGCACCGCAGGTAGTCCCCGTACGAGAAGCCACCGGGGAGGACGACGCCTGCGACCCCTTCCGGCAGCTCGGTGGCCGTATGCCAGACGGCGACGGGCTCGGCGCCGAGGCGGTCGAGCGCGAGGCAGGCGTCGCCGTCGTCGTTGGATCCGGGAAAGGTGACGACGGCGATGCGGGGGCGCTGGGTCACGAGTCGTCCTCGACGATCTCGAAGCTCTCGATCAACGGGTTCGCGAGCAGCTCCGCGCACATGCGCTCGACCTCGGTTCGCGCCGCGTCGAGGTCGACGGCGTCGACCTCGAGGTCGACGAGCCGGCCGACGCGTGCGCTCGTGACGGCGAAGCCGAGCGTCGCGAGCGAGCCCTGGACTGCTTCTCCCTGCGGATCCAGGATCCCCGCCTTCGGCCTGATCAGCACCGTCAGTCGCACAGCACGACCGCCGGATCGGCCAGGTACCGCTCGAACGGAATCTCGGTCAGTCGCTCGAACGCTTCGACGTAGCGGGCGCGCGTCCCGGCGACGACGTCCGACGGCAGCTCGGGTCCCGGCGCGGTTCGATCCCATCCGGTCGCCAGACACCAGTCCCGCACGTACTGCTTGTCGAACGATGGCTGCGGCGCTCCGGGGGCATATCCGTCGGCGGGCCAGAACCGCGACGAATCCGGCGTCAACGCCTCGTCCGCGAGCGTCAGGACCCCCTCGGCATCGACGCCGAACTCGAACTTCGTGTCCGCGACGAGGACGCCTCGTGCTTCCGCGTGTGTGGCACCGAAGCGGTAGAGCGCGATCGCCGCGGCCCGCGCCCGGGAATAGGAGCCGTCGGTGCAGAGGGCTGCTGCCTCGTCCTCGGTGATGTTCAGGTCGTGGCCTTCGGTCGCCTTCGTCGCCGGCGTCACGATCGGCTCGGCGAGCCGCTCGGACTCGCGTAGCCCACCCGGAAGGCGGTGCCCCGAGATCGCGCCCGTCTCCCGATAGTCGGTCCACCCGGAGCCTGCGAGATAGCCGCGCACGACGATCTCGACGGGCAGCATCTCGAGCCGCCGGCACTCCATCGACCGAGCGTCGTCACGGAGACGGAGGAGGTGGTTGCGGACGATGTGCCGCGTGCGCGCGAGCCAGAAGGCCGAGAGGCCGGTCAGGACGCGTCCCTTGTCGGGGATCACGGACGGCAGCACGACGTCGAAGGTCGAGATGCGGTCGCTCGCGACGAGCAGCAGCGTGTCATCGCCAAGCGCGTAGATCTCTCGGACCTTGCCGCTCGCGACGTGCAGCGGCTCAGGCACGAACAGCCGCCTCTCGGGAGCCGACCAGTTCTCGAAGGCGCTCGAAGACGGTGTCGACGTGGGCGGTGTAGGCGTCGAGCGAGAAGACGCGGTCGAGGTCGACGCGCCCGGCGACCTCGGGGTCGGTCCGAGCGAGGTCGCGGAGGTCGAGCTCTTCGTCCCACGCCCGCGCCGCATGCCGCTGGACGACCCGGTACGCAGCGTCGCGCGAGAGACCGCTTTCGACGAGCGCCGACAGGAGTCGCTGGCTGAAGAACACGCCGTTGCCGGCGTCGACGTTCGCCCTCATCCGGTGCGCGCGCACGACGAGGCCCTCCACGAGCCATGCGAACCGGTCGAGCATGTAGTCGATCGCGAGGAACGAGTCCGGCAGCACGACGCGCTCTGCAGAGGAGTGGGAGATATCGCGCTCGTGCCACAGCGCGACGTTCTCGAGGCCGACGACGGCGTGTGCCCGAACGACGCGGGCGAGCCCGCAGATGCGCTCAGCGACGATCGGGTTCCGCTTGTGCGGCATCGCCGAGGACCCCTTCTGGCCACGCGCGAACGGCTCCTCCACTTCCCGCACCTCCGTTCGCGCGAGGTGCCGGATCTCGGTCGCGAAGCGCTCGAGCGACGAGGCCAGGAGCGCGAGCGCGCCGAGCAGCTCGGCGTGGCGGTCACGCTGGAGGATCTGGGTCGAGCTCGGCGCGGGCTCGAGCCCCAGGTGCTCGCATGCGATGCGCTCGACCTCGGGGTCGATCGCCGCATACTGCCCCACCGCGCCCGAGAGCTTGCCGACACGCAGTCCCTCCAACGCACGCTCGACGCGCCCTCGCTCGCGGTCGATCGTGAACGCCCATCCGGCCAGCTTCAGTCCGAATGTCGTCGGCTCGGCGTAGACGCCGTGCGTCCGGCCCATGCAGAGCGTCTCGCGATGTTCCTCGGCACGCCCGACAACGGCCCGGAACGTCCGCTCGAGACCGTCGAGCACGAGCGCGCCGGCGTCCTGGACTGCGCACGACAGCGCCGTGTCGAGAACATCCGAGGATGTGAGCCCGAAGTGGAACCAGCGGCCGTCGTCCCCGAGCTGCTCCGCGACCGCGTCCACGAAGGCGGCCACGTCGTGGTTCGTCGTACGCTCGATCTCGGCCACCCGAGCTGGGTCCGGTGCCACGGCCGTCGCGCGGATCCGCTCCACCGCGGCCGTCGGCACCACGCCGAGCTGTGCCCAGGCCTCGAGCGCCGCAAGCTCCACCGCGAGCCACCGGTCGAGCGTCGCCTCCCCCGACCAGATCCGCGTCATGGCGGGGCGGGAGTAGCGCGCGATCACCAGCTCATCGTAGACGCCGGTGCGGGCGACCCTCCCGGCGGGCGGCGCTCGGGCGACACGAATTCGGCACTAATCCGGCACGAAGTCGTGTCCCATTGTTGCCTTATCGGACGATAGAATCGAAAGTGGGTGGTGGGATGGGGTGCCCCAACGGCAACCCGCTCTTTGCGACAATGATCGGCGGAGCTACGCCTCGCCCGCCTCGAGAGCAATGTCCCCCCTCCGCCGCGACCCGTCGATCCGAATCAGGTCCGACGCGGCATAGGCTCGTTCGCGAGCAGCGCCGATCGTGGGGCCGGTCGCCGTCACGCCCAGCAGGCGTCCGCCGTTCGTGACGAGCTGCCCGTCGCGCAGCGCCGTGCCGGCGTGGAAGACGAGCGCTCCGGAAGCCTCCGCCTGCTCGATCCCCTCGATCGGCGTCCCCCGGTCGCCGCGGCCGGGATAGCCGCCCGCGGTGACGACCACCGTTACGGCCGCGCCATTCCGGCGGCGGAGCGACGTCCCGGCGAGCGATCCCGTCGCGGCACCGGCGAGCGCCTCCAGCAGATCGCCCTCGACGAGTGGCAATACCGACTGCGTCTCGGGGTCGCCGAAGCGGCAGTTGTACTCGAGGACACGCGGCCCGTCCGCGGTCAGCATCAGCCCCGCGAAGAGCGTGCCGACGAACGGGATGCCCCGGCGTGCGAGCTCCGCCAGGACGGGTCGAATGCACGCCTCGACGAGCTCGCCCTCGTCCGAGTCGAAGCGGGCGGGCGCGAACGACCCCATGCCGCCGGTGTTCGGGCCGCCGTCTCCGTCGCGCGCTCGCTTGTAGTCGCGCGCGGGCGCGAGCACGATCGCCTCGCGCCCGTCGCACAGGGCGAGAAGCGACAACTCCGGGCCGTCGAGCAACTCCTCCACGAGGATCGTCCCGCCGAGCGTGCCTCCATCACCGAGCGCTGCCTCGAGCTCGCCGTCCGTCCGGCAGACGACGACGCCCTTGCCCGCGGCGAGGCCGTCCGCCTTCAGCACGCACGGCGCGCGCGGCTGGTCGAGGAGGCGGGCGGTCGGCACGCCCGCGGCAGCCATCACGTCCTTCGCGAACAGCTTCGAGCCCTCGATCCGCGCCGCGGCAGCAGATGGTCCGAATACGGAGATCCCCGCGTGGCGAAGGGTGTCCGCGACACCGGCGACGAGCGGAGCCTCGGGGCCGACGACGACCAGGTCGGCACCGAGCGAGCGCGCGAGCTCGCGCAGCCCGTCGCCGTCTTCGGCCGCCACGGGGTGGCAGGTCGCGAGCGCGGCGATGCCCGGGTTTCCCGGCGCCGCGTGGAGCTCGGTGAGCGTGGGCGACGAGGCGAGCCGCCAGACGAGCGCGTGCTCACGACCGCCCGAGCCGACGACGAGAACGCGCATCCGGCGAGTGTACGAGCGGCGTCCGCCGACCCGCGTCGGCTCAGGTCTGGAGCGCCAGCACCGCGTCCCGTGCGGCTCCGGTGCCGACTAGGGTGACCGGCACGTCGAGCGACTCCGCGACGAACGCGACGTAGCCCGACGCGGCGGGGGGCAGCGAGGGGCCGAGGAGCTCCTCACGCCAGCCGGGCAGCGTCTCGAAGACCGGCTCGCAGTGGTGGAAGTCCGACTGGTGCGCCGGGAAGTCCTCGGTCTCGGATCCGTCCGGCAGGCGGTATCGGACGCAGACCGGGATCTCGTCGAAGCCGGAGAGCACGTCGAGCTTGGTGAGGGCGAGCGACGTGATCCCGTTGACCCGAACCGCGAAGCGGAGCGCGACGAGGTCGAGCCAGCCACACCGCCGTTCGCGGCCGGTGACGGTGCCGAACTCGCCGCCGAGCTCGCGGACGCGCTCCTGCGCCGGGCCCGTGATCTCGCTCGGGAACGGGCCCTCGCCGACGCGGGTCACGTACGCCTTCGCGACGCCGACGACGTCGTCGATTCGCTGTGGGCCGATCCCGAAGCTCACCGCTGCACCGGCGGCGATCGGGCTCGAGGACGTGACGAAGGGGTACGTGCCGTGGTCGAGGTCGAGGAGTGTTCCCTGTGCGCCCTCGAAGAGGACGTCGCGGCCCTCGCGGAGCGCACGGTCGACGAGCAGGGACGTGTCCTCGACGTACGCCGCGAGGCGCTCTGCGTGTCCGAGCGTTCGCGCGACGACCTCTTCCACGTCGAACGGCTCGATGCCGTAGACGCGCTCGAGCCAGACGTTCTTCTCGCCGGCGGCGAGCTCGACCTTCTCGCGCAGGATCTTCGGGTCGAGGAGGTCCTGGACGCGGATGCCGATGCGCGTCGCCTTGTCCGCGTACGCAGGGCCGATCCCCCGCCGGGTCGTACCGATCTGGAGGTTGCCGAGCCGGCGCTCGCGGGCGCCGTCGAGCGCGACGTGCCACGGCATGATCAGATGTGCGTTGCCTGAAACAAAAACGAGCCCGTCGGTGCGGTGGCCGCGCGACTCCAGGTCGTCGAGCTCTTCGATCAGCACCGCCGGATCGACGACGCATCCCGCACCGATCGCGCTCGCGACCCCTGCGACGATGCCCGACGGAATCGCGCGGATCTTGTAGGTCTCGCCTTCGACGACGATCGTGTGCCCCGCGTTCGGGCCGCCCTGGTAGCGGCACACGAGGTCGGACTCCTGGGCGAGCAGGTCGACGATCTTCCCCTTCCCCTCGTCGCCCCACTGCGCCCCGACGATCACGGTTGCGGGCACGTGCCCCATTCTCGCACGCGGCCCGGCCACCGGCTCCGTCGTTAGCCTCGGAGCGTGCTCGTCGGCCGGACGCAGCTCGCGCGGGAGCTCGCCGCGCTCGGGCTGCGGCAGGGCGCCGTGGCGCTCGTCCACTGCCGGATGTCGGCCCTCGGGACGGTGGTTGGCGGCGCGGAGACCGTCGTCCGGGCGCTGCTCGACGCCGTCGCGCCGGACGGGACGCTCGTGGCCTACGTGGGGTGGGACGACGCGCCGCCGGACGACCTCGACGCACTCGCGGCGGCCGACCGCGACCTCGTCCTTGCGGAGCAGCCCGTCTACGACCCGGCAACCGGGCGCGCGCGACGCGACCACGGCCGTGTCGCGGAGGCGCTCCGCACCTGGCCCGGCACGGTCCACTCGGGCCATCCGGAGGCGGGCGTCGCCGCCGTCGGCCGCGAAGCCGAGACGGTTGCGCTTCCGCATCCGTTGGACGACGCGTACGGCGACGGCACGCCGTACGCGCGCGTCGTCGAGCGCGCCGGCCAGGTCGTCCTCCTCGGGGCGCCGCTCGACACGGTCACGCTCGTCCACCACGCCGAGGCGCTCGCGCGCGCCGACGGCAAGCGGCGCATCGCGTGGCAGTGCCCCGTGCTCGTCGACGGGCGGCGTGAGTGGCGGACGCTGCACGACATCGACACGAGCATCGGCGCGTTGCCGTACGAGCGCCTCACCGGGGGCGTCGACTACGTCGAATACTTCGCACGCGCCGCGCTCGAACGCGGCGCCGGCCGGAGCGGGCCGCTCGGCGCGGGCACGGGCCATGTGCTCGATGCGCGCCGGCTCACCGAATGCGCGGTCGAGCTGATCGAGTCGGCGTTCGCGCCTCCCGGGGCGGCGGACTGAGCGTCACCCGAGCGCCTTCAGCGCCGCGCCGAGCGACTGGCCGCCCTCGAGGGTCGGCGCGAACAGGTCGCCGTGCTCTGCGAGGCGCTCGAGCGCGACGGCCATCGTGAACCGCTCCGGAACGGCGTCGTCGGTCAGCTCCTCCCAGCGGAGGGGCGTGGACACGGGCGCGGCGGGTTTCGGGCGCACCGAGTAGACGGAGGCGAGCGTCTTGCCGTGGCCGTTCTGACGGTGGTCGAGGAGGACGCCCTCGCGCTTACGCTTCAGCCACTCGGTCGTCACGACTCCGGGATTGTCTGCCTCGAGTCGCCGCGCGACAGCCTCGGCGAAGTCGTACGTCTCGTCGAACCGGTAGCGCCGGGTGATCGGCACGAGCACATGGACGCCGTCGGCGCCGCTCGTCTTCACGTACGACCGGAGGCCGAGCGACTCGAGCAGCTCGTGCAGCAGGTGTGCGACGCGAATGCAGAGCGCGAACCCGCCGTCAGGTGGATCGAGGTCGAAGACGACGTAGTCGGGGCGGTCGGGCTTGTCGACGCGCGAGTACCACGCGTTCATGTCGATGCAGTTCATCTGCACCATCCACTGGAGCGCCTCGGACGTCCCGACGAGCGGGAAGTCGACCATCCGCGACTCGCCGCTCCGGCGGACGGTCCGGAACGCGCGCGTCGGGATCCACGACGGCATCCCCTTCGGCGCCTGCTTCTGGAAGTACGCGGGCGTGCCCGCGCCCATCGGTATCCGCTTCATGGTGAACGGACGGTCCCTGAGGTGCGGGAGGATCGCCGCCGCGACCTCGCCGTAGTAGTCGAAGAGGTCGCCCTTCGTCACCCCGACCTCGGGGAACAGCACCCGGTCGGCGCTCGTCAGCCGGACGTCGCGGGCCACGATTCACCTCCTCCGGGATCCGAGAGCGCCGCGCGCGGCGGCGACGAGGTCAGGCTGCCGCCCCCGCGAGGTCGGCAAACTTCGCGTACCGGCGCAGGAAGCTCAGCTTGACCGAGTCAGTGGGGCCGTTTCGGTGCTTGGCGAGGATCAGCTCCGCGAGCCCTTGCTGATCGGACTCCTCGCCGTTGTAGTACTCGTCGCGGTAGACGAAAAACACCAGGTCGGCGTCCTGCTCGATCGACCCGGACTCGCGTAGGTCGGACAGGATCGGCCTTTTGTCGTGGCGCTGCTCGACGGCCCGCGAGAGCTGCGACAGCGCGAGGATCGGCACGTCGAGGTCGCGTGCGAGCACCTTGAGGTTCCGCGAGATCTGCGAGACCTCCTGCACCCGGTTCTCCGCGGTGCCGCCCGAGGTCATCAGCTGGAGGTAGTCGACGATGATCAGACCGAGGTCCGGCTGACGCGCCTTCAGGCGCCGTGCCTTGGAGCGCAGCTCCATCATCGTGATCGACCCGGTGTCGTCGACGTAGATGGGCGCCTTCATGAGCTTGTCGCAGGCGGCGGTGAGCCGCGGCCAGTCCTCCTGGGTCAGCTTCCCCGACCGCACGCGCTCCGACTCGACCTTGGCCTCGCTGCACATGAGGCGCTGCGTCACCTCGGCCTTCGACATCTCGAGCGTGAAGAGCGCAACAGGTATCTGGCTGCGCACGCCGAGGTTCGCGGCGATGCAGAGACCGAGCGCGGACTTCCCCATCGACGGGCGTGCGGCGAGGATCACGAGGTTGCCCGGCTGGAAGCCCGAGGTGAGCCGGTCGAGCTCGCGGAAGCCGCACGGGATGCCGGTCACGTCAGCGCCGGCCTCGTACAGCTTCGTGATCCGCTCGAAGCTCTCCGTGAGGAGCGGCCCGATGTGCGCGAAGTCGCCCCGCACCCGCTCCTGGGAGAGGTCGAAGACGATCTGCTCCGCCTGGTCGACGAGCTCGCTCGTCGCGCCGACCCGCTCGCGGCCGAGCCGCGCAATCTCCTGCCCCGCACGGATGAGCCCGCGAAGGGTCGCGGTCTCCTTGACGATGCGGGCGTAGTGCTCGACGTTCGCCGTCGCCGAGACGAGCGCGGCGAGCTCGGCGACACGCGCGGTCCCGCCGATCTGCTCGAGCTCGCCGCGTTCCTCGAGCTCGTTGGCGAGCGTGATCGCGTCGACGGGCTCGCCCTTCGCCCAAAGCGCGAGACACGTCCGGTAGACGGTGCCGTGGGAGCCCCGGTAGAAGTCCGACGCGTCGAGGATCTCGGTGACCGCGCCGATCGCGGTCTCCGACAGGAGCATCGCGCCGAGCACCGCCTCCTCGGCCTCGAGGTTCTGAGGCGGGACGTCGGCGATCGGGGCTGCGTGAACGGTGCTCATAGCGCGCCATCCAACCTGTCTCGAGCAGCCAAGTCCAGAACAGCGCGCCTCGGTTCGCCGTCTACCGCACGAGCAGGGACAACGGAACACATGTTCCCATCATATCCCCAGCGCCGGAGGGTTTCTCCACCGCGCGCGCACAACCGGCCCGTGCGCCGATGCCGCTCGGAGCGCACGATTCATGGTCTCTTCCACAGTCGACCGGACGTCGCTGTGGGCTGTGTGGAAACCCCTGTGGACGAGCGGGCCCGGGTCGCCGGGGCCCTCGATCAGTCCGCCGCGGCGTCGGTCGGCTCGAGCCCCGGCTCCGGCTCGCCGTCGGCGAGGTCGTCGTCCACGAGCGCCTCCTCGGTTACGCGCAGGGCCTCCTCGTGCGCCTCGGCGGCCGCCTGCTCCTCGGCCCGCTCGGCGGCCTCGAGCGCCTCGAGCTCCTCCTCCGGCGGCAGCTCGCCGCCCTCCGGGACGACGAGCGTCTTGACCTCGGCGGTGACGCCCTCGAAGACGTGGATCGGGATCGCGTAGCGACCGATCCGCTTGATCACGTCGAGGTCGATCTTGCGCCGGTCGACGCGGATCTTGCGCGTCCGCCAGAGCTCCTCGGTGATGTCCGTGGGCGTCACCGACCCGAACAGCGCCCCCGTCGGGCCGGCCTTGACATCGAACCGCAGGACGGTCTTCTGGAGCGTCGCCGCGATCTCGGCGGCGTGCTCGGACGACCGCGCCTCGTGGCGCGCGCGCTCCTCGTCGATCCGCTTGATCTCGGCGACCCGCCCGGGCGTCGCCACCTCGGCGAGCCGCCGCGGGAGGAGGTAGTTGCGCGCGTAGCCGCGCTTGACGTCGACGACCTCGCCCTTCAGGCCGAGCTTCTCGACGTCGCTCGTCAGGATGACCTCCATCACGACCCCTGCACGTACGGCAGCAGCGCCATCTCGCGTGCCCGCTTCACCGCCACGGCGACCTGCCGCTGATGACGGCGACATGCGCCCGTGATGCGGCGGTTGCGGATCTTGCCCTTCTCCGAGATGTAGCGCCGCAGCTGGTTGACGTTCTTGTAGTCCACCTCGGCGACCTTGTCCTTGCAGAAGTGGCAGCTCTTGCGCCGGCCCCCGGTCGCCCCGGGGCCCGGCCGCTTGCGGGGTTGCGTCTTCGCAGCCATTCGGGCCTCCTAGAAGGGGATGTCGTCGTCGGTCGGGGACGCGGGGAAGTCGCCCGCGGGGGTCGCGGTCGCGTCGGCGGGGATGTAACCGCCGCCACCGTCGCCGTCACCGCGACCGCCGAGGAACTGCACGGAGTCGGCGACGACCTCGACCGCCTGTCGCTTGTTCCCCTCCGGGGTCTCCCACTCGCGCCACTCGAGGCGGCCGTCGACGCCGACCGGGCGCCCCTTCGCGAGGTACTGGGCGCAGCGCTCGCCCTGGTTTCCCCAGACGGTGATGTCGAAGTAGTTCGGCTTGTCGACCCACTGACCCGTCTCGTCCTTGCGCCTCGTGTTGACGGCGAGTCGGAGGTTGCAGACCGCCGTGCCGGACGGCGTGTGCCGCAGCTCGGGGTCCTTCGTCAGGTTGCCGACGAGCACGACGCGGTTGATGGAAGCCATGGGCTACTCCTCCTCCAGGGTCTCCGCAGGCGCGGTCCCGGCATCGTCGCCGATCGCAGCACCCACCGCCATTGGCTCGGATGGACCCCCCTCGGCGCGACGAGTCGCCATGTGACGCATGACGTCGTCGTCGATCTTGAGCACCCGGGAGAGCTCGTCCAGCGTCTCCGGGCTCGAAGCGAAGCTCAGGAGGTGGTAGACCCCGTCCTCCTTCTTGTCGATCGGATACGCGAGCTTGCGCCGGCCCCACACGTCGTGGCGCTCGAACGTCCCGCCGCCCTTCTCGATCAGGGCACGCAGCCGGGCCACGACGTCGGCCTGCTTGTCCTCGGCCAACTCGGGGTCCAGCAACAGCAGAATCTCGTACTCGGTCACTCGTTCCCGTTCTCCTTCCTTCGGTCTGAATCGGCCCCGCCGGGTGTATGCGGCGCCCGGGAGCGGCGTCGCGCGGCGTGGCAGGAAGCCTGCGAAGGGTAGCAGCGAGACCGTTGCCGGGCGCCTTCGGCGCCAGCTACTACGATGCCCGGGTGCGGAGGCTCTTCGGGTGGACGGCAGGGCTCGTCGGCATCGCCGCGCTCGCGCGGATGCTCGCCCGCCGCCAGCAGGCGCGCACCACGGCGCCGCCCGCTCCCGCGCCCGACCCTGCGGAGGAGCTGCGCCGCAAGCTCGACCAGTCGCGCGGCCGGACAGCGGCCGACGACGTGGGGGCCACG
>JBKPNM010000162.1:0-8112 GCA_046732615.1 Actinomycetota bacterium
GAGGTGTCAGCGGGTAGAGGCGTGTCCCCGGGACCTACGGGGAATCGCCATAGCCACGCGTAGGGGACTCGCGCTTTCGCGCCGCCGACCACCTCGGTCAGGCTGGAAGCGCCTCTACCAAATCCAACGCTGGTCACCGCAACGTTCGAAGGCCGCCCGAACGGGCGGCCTTCGACGCTCCTGCGGCACGGCCTCAGCCGTGCCGCTTCATCTCAGCGGCTGGCCGCAGCCGCCCGCCGGAGCTGCTCGTCGAGCCCGACGAGCTCGCCGAGCCCGAGGCGCCGCATCGAGGCGCCGCCGTCCGAGACGACGTTGTCGGGCCCTTCCAGCATGCGCAGCTGGTCACGCGTGACGAGCGCGGGCGGAACCCGTTCGAGCAAAGCGGCAGGGCCGCGGGCGAGCCAGAACGGCACGTGGATCGCCGGCCGCCGCGTTCCCAGCGCCGCCTTCAGCCGCCGCCACAGGTCGCTCCAGGTGACGGCCTCGGGGCCGCCGAGCTCGATCGGGCCGTCCGTGCCCTCGGCGTCGACGGCGAGGCTCACCGCGCGAACGAGGTCGTCGATCCAGATCGGCTGCACCCGCTGCGTGCCCGGGCCGATCACCGGCGTCAGCGGAAAGAGCCGCGCGATCCGCGCGAAGCGGGGCAGCGCCCCGCCGTCCGCGCCGAAGACGAAGCTCGGGCGAAGCACGGCGTGGTCGACACCGCACGCCGCGACCGCCTGCTCGGCTGCCCATTTGGCGCGGAAGTACGGAACCGTCGCCCCCGGGCCGGTGCCGAGAGCGCTCATCAGCACGATCCTCCGGACGCCGCTCTCGCGGGCCGCCTCGACCAGGTTTCCGGTGCCGGCCGCCATGACGCGCTCGAACGTCGCGGGCGAGCCCTCGACGATCGCGACGAGATGGACGATCGTGCGCATCCCGCGCGCCGCGATCCGCAGCGACGCGGGATCGGTGACGTCGCCTCGGACGAGCTCGCAGTCGATGCCGTCCAGCACCGCCGCGCCGCGCGCCGTCCGCACCATCGCCCGCACGTGGGCGCCGCTCGCGGCCAGGTCGCGGACGACGTGACGGCCGACGAACCCGCTCGCGCCGGTGACGAGGATCATCCGCCGTCCGCGAAGTTCTGCCAGTAGCGGCTCGGAGTCGGCCCGCGCTGTCCCTGGTACTTCGACCCGAGCGCCCCGGAGCCGTACGGCGTCTCCGCCGGCTCGGACATCTGCACGAACGACAGCTGCCCGATCTTCATCGCGGGATAGATCGTGATCGGCAGGTTCGCGACGTTCGAGAGCTCGAGCGTCACGTGCCCGTCGAACCCGGGGTCGATGAACCCCGCCGTCGAGTGGATCAAGAGGCCGAGCCTGCCGAGAGACGATTTTCCTTCCAGCCTGGCGACGAGGTCGTCGGGCAGCGTCACGCGCTCGAGCGTCGAGCCGAGCACGAACTCGCCCGGGTGCAGGATGAAGGGCTCCTCGCCTGTGACCTCGACGAGCTCCGTCAGGTCCTCCTGGGCGGTCTTGACGTCGATGTACGGGTAGCGCGAGTTCCGGAACACGCGGAAGAGCCGGTCGACGCGCACGTCGAGGCTCGACGGCTGCATCAGTGCGGGTTCGTAGGGATCGATGCCGATCCGGCCCGCCTCGACGAGGCGCCGGATGGCGCGGTCGGAGAGCACCATCGAGGCGGATCGTAGACAGGCGGCGTGGCGCGACGGAGCCCGTCCATCGCCTACACTGCTGGACCCGGTGTCCATGTTGTATCCATCGCTCGACCCGAACGAGCGCTTTCGCGCTCGCCGGGAGGCGGTACGGCGCCGGAAGCGGCGGCGTCGCGCAGCCGTTGCAGGAGCGTTCCTCCTCGCCCTCCTCGCCCTCGCCGGCGGGATGACGCTCGCGGGGAAGTCGACGAGGTCGGGCACGGACGCCGGCACTCAGCTCGCCTCCGGCGTCGCCGGGTCGCTCGAGGTGGCGAGCCGTCCGCGGCCGTTGCCCGTCGAGGTACGCGGCGTCCACGTGACCGGCGCGCTCGCGTCGCTGCCCGGCAAGCTCGCGGAATACCAGGCGCTGACGAAGTACGGCCTCAACACGATCGAGCTCGACGTGAAGGACGAGGGCGGCGAGATCGCGTTCCCGCCGGCGGGCGTGCCGCTCGCGCGAAAGACGGGGGCCGTCCGCAACTACTACGACCCGGTCAAGGTCGCCCGCGAGATGCACCGCAAGGGCATCTACCTGATCGGCCGCGTCGTCGTCTTCCAGGATCCGTACCTCGCGCGGACGCGGCCGGACTTCGCGATCAAACGACCGGACGGGTCGGTCTGGACCACGAACGCCGGGCTCGGCTGGGTCAATCCCTACGACCGGCGCGTGTGGGACTACGCCGTGTCCGTCGCGGCCGCGGCGGCGCGGGCGGGCTTCGACCAGATCATGCTCGACTACGTCCGCTTCCCGTCCGACGGCGACGTGGGCTCCGCCGTCTACCCCGGCCGGACGAGCGTCCCGAAGGGCCGGCTGATCGCGAGCTTCGCCTCGTACGCACAGCAGCGGCTCGCGCCGCTCGGGGTGAGAGTCTCGACCGCGCTGTTCGGTCTCTCGGCGACACGCGACATGGGGATCGGCCAGGTTCCCGCGTGGATCTCGCAGAGCGTCGACCAGATCCACCCGATGGCGTATCCGGCGCTCTACGGCGGGGGCGAGCTCGGCATCGTCTCGCCGAGCGCAGAGCCCGGCGAGACGGTCTTCCGGACGCTGATCGACTTCAAGCAGCAGACGAAGGGGACGGGCGTCCAGCTGCTTCCGTGGATCCAGGACTGGAACTACCGGCCCGAGCAGGTGCTGCAGCAGGTGCGGGCGGCGCGGCTGCAGGGCGCCAAGGGGTACCTCCTCTGGAACGCCTCGGGCCTCTACACGAAGCGGGCCCTCGCGCCGCCGTCCTGACCGGGGACTCGGGTCACGGCGCGAGTCTGACGCAGGCCCAGCCTTTCTCTTCGCGCTCGTAGCGCGCACGGTCGTGAAGGCGGCCGGGCCTGCTCTGCCACAGCTCGATCGCCCGGGGCGTGAGGCGATACCCGCCCCAGAACGGGGGTAGCGGGACGTCCTCCTCGCCTGCGAAGCGGTGCTCGGCCTCGGCGAGCAGCCGGTCGAGCTCGTCGCGGTCGGCGAGGGGGCGCGACTGCGGCGAGGCCCAGGCGCCGAGGCGGCTCTCGCGCGCGCGCGTTCGAAAGTACGCGCGCGACTCCTCGTCCGTGAGCCGCTCCACCGAGCCCTCGACGCGCGCCTGACGATGGAGCGGCGGCGCCCAGTGGAAGACTAGCGCGGCGACCGGATTCGCCGCGAGCTCGTCCGCCTTGCGGCTCTCGTGGTTCGTGAAGAAGCGCAGGTCGCGCTCGGCGATCCCGCGGACGAGCACCATGCGGGCCGACGGCCGCCCGTCGGGGGTCGCGGTCGCCAGCGCGGCGGCCTCGGGCTCGTGCAGGCCCGCCACGCGTGCCTCCTCGAGCCACGCGCCGAGCGTCGCGAGCGGGTCCTCGCCGAGGCTTTCGATCCAGCGGTCGATCAGGCGAATCTAGACGTCACGGGGCTCGGATACGCTGGAGAGATGGCCGCCACGAGGACGATCGAGCTACGGACGGAGATCCCGGGGCCGCGCTCCCGCGCGATCGCGGAGCGTGAGGAGCGCGTGATCGCGCACCCGCTGCTCGTGCACCTGCCGATCTTCGCGGAGCGCGCCGAGAACGCGACGATCACGGACGTCGACGGGAACGTGTTCGTCGACTTCGCCGGCGGCGTCGGCGTCGTCAACGCGGGTCATGCGCATCCGCACATCGTCGAGGCGGTCGTGGAGCAGGCGTCCCGCTTCCTGCACACCGACTTCACGGTCGTGCCCTACGAGCCCGCCGTCGCGCTGGCGGAGCGGCTCTGCGCGCTCGCGCCGATCTCCGGCGAAAAGCGGGCGGCATTCTTCAATGCCGGTACCGAAGCGGTCGAGAACGCGGTCAAGCTCGCGCGCCTCCATACGGGCCGGCCCGGCGTGATCGCGTTCGAAGGCGCGTTCCACGGGCGCACCCTGCTCTCGATGACGATGACGTCGAAGTTCCACCCGTACAAGACCGGGATGGGGCCGTACGCGCCGGAGGTCTACCGCGCGCCGTACCCCGACGAGTACCGTGGCCCGGATGCGCTCGAGGCGCTCGCGCGGCTGGAGCGTCTGTTCGAGACGCACGTGGCGCCGCAGCACGTCGCAGCGATCGTGATCGAGCCGCAGCTCGGAGAGGGCGGTTTCGTGCCGGCGCCCGCTGCGTACATGGAGGGGCTGCGCGCGATCTGCGACCGGCACGGGATCGTCCTCGTCGCCGACGAGGTGCAGACGGGCTTCGGCCGCACCGGTCGGATGTTCGCGATGGAGCACTTCGGCGTCGAGCCCGACCTGATGACCGTCGCGAAGTCGATCGCGGCCGGCTTGCCGCTCTCGGGCGTCATCGGCCGTGCGGAGATCATGGACGACGCGCATGCGGGCGCGATCGGCGGCACGTACATCGGCAACCCCGTCGCCCAGGCGGCCGCGCTCGCCGTGCTCGAGGTGTTCGAGGAGGAGGATCTCGTCGCCCGCGCCGAGGTCGTCGGCGGCCGGATCCGAGACCGCATGCTGGACTGGCAGCGTCGCTGGCCCGCGATCGGCGACGTGCGCGGTCTCGGGGCGATGCTCGCGATCGAGCTCGTCCGCGACCCCGAGACGAAGGAGCCGGCCCCCGAGCTCGCCCTCGCGGTGATCGACGCCGCGCTCCGGCGCGGGCTGATCCTCCTCAAGGCCGGCGTCCATGGGAACTGCATCCGCGTCCTCTGCCCCCTGACGATCGAGGACGCCGTGCTCGACGAGGCGCTCGAGGTCTGGGGCGAGGCGCTCGCCGACGTGATCGGCTGACGGCAGCGCTGCGCTCAGTAGACGAGCCCCTTGCGCCGCTCGTGGCGCTCGAGCGCGAGTTGGACGAGGCGGTCGAGCAGCTCCTCGTAGGCGATCCCGGAGGCGGCGAAGAGCCGTGAGTAGAAGCTCGTCGCCGTGAACCCCGGGATCGTGTTCAGCTCGTTCATCACGACCTCGCCGTCGGAGGCCCGGACGAAGAAGTCCGCGCGTGCCATGCCCTCGCACGACGTCGCGACGAACGCCGCGACGGCGAGCTCCCGCGCGCGCTCGACCTGCGCTTCGCCGAGCCCGGGGGGCGGGATCAGGAGCTCGGAGCCGCCCTCGTCGTACTTCGACGACCAGTCGTACCAGTCGGCGTAGTTGGAGACGACCTGGCCGGGCTGTGAGGCGACGGGGCTCGGCAGGTTCCCGAGCACGCCGACCTCGATCTCCATCCCTTCGACGAACTCCTCCACCATGACCTTCTCGTCGTGGCGCCGCGCGAGCGCGACCGCCTCCTCGAGCCCGGCCTCGTCGCGCGCCTTCGAGATCCCGACGGACGAGCCCATGTTGGCCGGCTTCACGAAGACGGGGTAGCCGAAGGGGTTCGTCACCGCGTCGCCGAGTCGGAGCGCGACGTGCCGCGCGACCGGGATCCCGGCGCCGCGCATCAGCGTCTTGAAGACGTCCTTGTCCATGCAGACTGACGAGGCGAGCACCCCGGGACCGACGTAGGCGACGCCTGCGAGCTCGCAGAGCCCCTGCACGGTCCCGTCCTCCCCGAACGGGCCGTGGAGGATCGGGAGCACGACGTCCACGGCGCCGAGCGTCGCGGGAGCCGAGTCTGCGGGCACGGGGAGCGTCTCGGCCGTCGTCGTGGCGGGCAGCTCCTCCCGCCCGTCGCCGCGCGGGAGCGCCCAGCGGCCGTCGCGGCCGATCTCGATCGTGCTCACGTCGTACCGCGCGGGGTCGAGCGCCGCAGCGACCGACGCGGCCGACGCGAGCGAGATGTCGTGCTCGCTCGACCGGCCGCCGGCCAGCACGGCGAGCCGGATTCGGCCGCTCACGGAACGGTCGTCGTGTCGGTCGTCGTGTCGGTCGTCGTGTCGGTCGTCGTGGTCGTATCGGTCGGCGTCGTCGGAGTCGTCACGTCGGGCGGCGGGACGTACGTCCCGACCGTGATCGTGACCCTCGACTTCGGGGCCGCCTGCGCGCTGCCCGCCGGATCCTGCGACATGACGAGCCCGTCGAGCGACTCGTCGTCCGTGTCCTGCCGCACCACCGTGACCTTGAACCCGGCCGCACGCAGCGTCGCGCGCGCGTCGGCGACGGGTTGCAGCGCGACGTCCGGGACCGTCACCGTGGTCGGGCCCTTGGATACCGAGAGCGTCACGGACGATCCCTTCGACGCGGTGGAGTTCCCGGGCGGGCTCTGGTCGACGACCTCGCCGGCGGGCTGGCCGCTGTCGACCTCCGACCTCCCCACGGTGAACCCGGCCGACTGGAGCTGCGCGGCCGCGATGTCGTACGTGAGGCCGACGACGTTCGGCACGGCGACGGGCTTCGGCCCCGACGAGACGTTGATCCGCACCGACGAGCCCGCGACGACCACGATCCCCGGCCGTGGATCCTGCGCCGTCACGACGTTCGCGGGCCGGCTCGAGGGAACCGGCACGACCCGCGCCTCGAGCCCCCGCGTCGTCAGCTCGGCGACCGCGGCGTCGCGCGAGTCACCCACGAGCGACGGCACGGTGACCTTCGGCTTGCCGCTCGACACGAGGACCGTCACGAGCGACCCCTTCGGCAGCTTCGTGCCGGGATCGGGATCCTGCTCGTAGACGTAGCCCGGCCGCGTGTCCGAGTTGGGCAGACGTCGCACCCGCGGCTCGAAGCCGTCCCCGTCGATCAGGGCGACGGCCTTCGACTCGAGGATGCCCGTGTAGATGTTGACCGAGACGGGCTCGTTCGCGTCGATCTGGTCGCGGACGTTGTCGTAGAGCAGCCAGCCGCCGATCCCGAGCGCAACGGCGACCCCGAGCGCGAGGAGCCACGGCCACCACGCCCGACCGGTCCTGACCTGGCCCTCGTAGGAGCGGTACCGCTCGTCGCCGCCGTAGGAGGGAGCGCGCGCGGCGACGGCGGTCGCGGCGGTCGACTCCCCCTTCAGCACCATCGTCGCGGCCTCCTCGGTCTCGGGGCCGACTGCGTCGCCGCGGCCGACGAGCTCGAGGTCCCGGTCCATCTCCTTGGCGGAGCGGTAGCGGTCTGCGGGCTCCTTCGCGAGTGCGCGCAGGACGACGAGATCGAGGTCGCGCGGGATCTCGCTGCGGATCGTCGACGGCGCCGGCGGCACCTGCGAGAGGTGCTTCATCGCGATCTCCACGGGCGTCTCGCCGTTGAACGGCACCTTGCCGGTGAGCAGCTCGTAGAGCACGATGCCGGTCGAGTAGAGGTCGGACGACTCGTCGACGGGCGCGCCCCGCGCCTGCTCGGGCGAGAGGTACTGCGCCGTGCCGATGATCGAGCCGGCCTCGGTCATCTGGCTCGAGCCGGCGCGCGCGATGCCGAAGTCCGCCACCTTCACGCGGCCCTCGTGGTCGACGAGGACGTTGTGCGGCTTGATGTCCCGGTGGACGATCCCGTTCCTGTGCGCGTAGCGGAGCGCCGCCAGCACCTGGCGGACGTACGAGATCGCAACCGGCACCGGGCACGGGCCGCGCGTGACGATCAGCTCTTTCAGCGTCCGCCCCTCGACGTACTCCATGACGATGAAGTACGAGCCCTCGGCCTCGCCGCGGTCGAAGATCGAGACGACGTTCGGGTGCGACAGCCCGGCGGCGTGCGTCGCCTCGCGCCGGAACCGCTCGACGAACTGGGTGTCGTTGGCGTAGCGCTCGTGGAGGATCTTGATCGCGACCTTCCGCCCGAGCTCCTGGTCCTCGGCGAGCCAGACGTCGGCCATGCCGCCGCTCCCGAGCCTCCGCTCGAGGCGGTAGCGGCCCGCGAAGATCGTCCCTCGGCGCTCGTCGATGGTCGCCATCAGGACTCCAAGGGTAGTGACTGGATCGGCAGGGCCCCGGCCGCCGGGACGACCGTCCATGTCGAGGCGAACACGCTCATCTAGGGCTTTCCTCCGCGCCGCAGGAGCGATTCCATCACGGTGCGCGCGATCGGCGCCGCCGTCGCGCCGCCCGTGAGGCTCTGGCGCTCGAGCGCGAC
>JBKPNM010000163.1:0-8914 GCA_046732615.1 Actinomycetota bacterium
GGTTCGTGGCGGAGACCTCGTGGCCGAGCGCGGCGACGTAGACCTCCCGCAGCTCTGCGAGCGTGAACGTCGGCGGGGCGAGGGCGAACCCCGCGTTGGAGTAGGAGAGCTTCCCACGCAGCCGCTCGCGGCCGGCGAGCACGATCGCGCCGTGGTCGAAGGCCGTCGGGGGCAGGTCGTCGATGGGATGCCAGCGCGTGTCGTCGGGCACGTCGGGGTCGAGGCCGAGCTCGACGAGGCCGAGGTAGGCCGTTGCGAGCTCCCACGCGGTCGGGTCGCGCTCCGGGTCGCTGTACGTCGCGAGCTGCTCGAGATGGGAGATCTCGCGCACGTCGACCTTCGCCGCGAGGTGGCGCCTGATCGACTCCTCGAGCGTCTCGCCGGGCTCGACCTGGCCGCCGGGGAGGGCCCACGCCTCGCGGAACGGTTCGCGCGCCCGCTGCCAGAGAAGCACCTGGAGCCGGCCCTCGCGGACCTGGAGGACGACCGCAAGGGTCGCGTGGCGTGGTCTGGTAGACTCGGCGCGAGGTTTACGACTCACAGTCAAAAACTAGCGGAAACCACGAGGAGCAGAGAGATGAGACGACGGCGTTCAGGGCATCTCGCCGCGGCAGGCGTCGCCGCCGTGGTTGCGATCGCGGCGCTCGCCGCCGGCTGCGGCGGCAGCGACGAGAGCACCGGCACGACGACGGAGGCGCCCGCGACGACGACCGCGCCGTCGTCGACGCTCAGGGCCGCGCTCGTCGCGGACGCCGGGCAGCTGAACGACAACGGGTTCAACGAGCTCGCCTACAAGGGCCTCAAGCGCGCGGAGCGCGAGCTGGGGATCAAGGGCCGGGTCGTCGAGGCGAAGTCGGCCGCGGACTACATCCCGAACATGTCGACGCTCGCCCGCCAGGGCTACGACCTCGTGATCGGCGTCGGCTTCGCGCAGGGCGACGCGATCGCCGCCGTCGCGAAGCGCTACCCGAAGACGAATTTCGCGATCGTCGACGTCGACCACTCGTCGCTCAAGGGCAAGCCGGCGAACGTCCAGGGTCTCCTCTTCCGCGAGGAGCAGGTCGGGTATCTCGTCGGCTACCTCGGCGCGCTCGAGGCGAAGCGTGCCGGCAAGGACTCGATCAGCGCGGTCGGCGGCTTCAAGGAGCCGCCCGTCGACCGCTTCATCGCCGGCTATCGCGCGGGCGCGGAGGCTGCCGTCCCGGGGACGAAGGTCGTGTGGGGGTACTCCCAGGACTGGGAGGACCAGGCGAAGTGCAAGGAGCTCGCGCTGAACCAGATCGCGGCCGGGTCGAAGGTCGTCTTCCAGGTCGCGGGCGGCTGCGGGCTCGGCGCGCTCTCAGCGGCGAAGGACGAGGGGGTCTGGGGCATCGGCGTCGACGGCGACCAGTCGTTCCTCGGGCCGCACGTCCTCACGAGCGCGCTGAAGGGCGTCGACAGCGCCGTCTTCCTCACGATCAAGGCGCTCGAGGACGGGACGTTCACGGGCGGCAAGAACGTCGTCTTCGGGATCGACCAGGAGGGCGTCGGGCTCGGCACCCTGAGCCCGAAGGCGAACGAGCAGGACGTCGCCGCGACCGAGAAGGTCGAGCAGGAGCTCGCCTCGGGCGAGATCAGCGGGATTCCGACGACGGTGAACTAGGCCGTACGTACCGAGTACACGGGCGGCAGGTGGTCGCCGACCTGCCGCCAGGTCGCGCCCGCGTCCGCGGAGCCGAACACCTCGCCGGACGTCGCGCCGAAGTAGAGCTCCAGGCCCGCCCCCTCGCCGGCGCTGTCGAACGCCTCGCGGAGGATCGTGAGGTACGCCTTGTCGGGGAGGCCGTCGCCGCGTGGCTGCCAGGACGCGCCGGCGTCGCGGGTCTCCCAGACGCGCATCGCGCCGTCCGGCGGCGTGCGGTCCTCGGCCCCGATGAGCGGGATCACGTAGGCGCTGTCGGGGTCGGCCGGGTCGACGACGATCGGGAAGCCGAAGTCGGACGGCAGCCCGTCACCGATGTCGATCCAGTTCTCGCCCGCGTCGTCCGAGCGGTAGACGCCGCCGTGGAATTGCATGAACAGCCGCTCCGGACGGGACGGCGCGCGGCGCACGTCGTGGACGCAGTGCTGGATCGGGTTGTCGCGCGACTCCTCGGGCACGTAGTCGGGCACGATGCCGTCGTTCGAGTGGCGCCAGCTCGCGCCGCCGTCGTCCGAGAGCCAGACGCCGACCGCCGAGATCGCGACGAGCAGCTTCGACGGGTCGCCCGGCCAGGGGGCGATCGTGTGCAGGCAGAGGCCGCCGTTGCCCGGGCTCCAGTCCCCGCGCGTGGGGTGGTCCCACAGGCCGCGGTTGAGCTCCCAGCTCGCGCCGCCGTCGCGGCTCTCGAAGAGCGGTCCGGGGTCGCCGCCCGCGTACAGCTGCCCTTCGGCCGCACCGGGGACGATCACCCAGATGCGCTCGACCGACTTCTCGTCGCCCTCGGGGAGAGCCGCGCCCTCGGCCTGCTCCCACTCGCCGGTGGGATCGTCGGTGATCCAGATCTTCGGGCCGTAGAACCAGGAGGTGACCGACGCGAGGTACCGGCCGCTGCGGGGGTCGCGCATCGCGTACTCGACGCTCTGGCCCGCGAACGCGCGCGCGGTGATCTCGAAGCCGTCGCCGTCCCCCTCGAGACGGAAGAGGCCCTTCTTCGTGCCCACCAAGAGCTCGGTCATGCGTTGCTCACCCTCCCGTGATTGCCGGAAGGACATGGACGCTGTCCGCGTCGGCCACCGGCGTCCCCTCCTCCCCGTGCGTGCCGTTGACGAAGACGTTCACGTGCTGGCGGATGTGACCCTGCTCGTCGAGCACCCACCCGGCGATCGGCGGATGCGCCCGTTCGAGCCCCCGAAGCACCTCGCGGACGGTGGCGCCCGCGATCGCGTGGTGCCGGCCCCCGCACAGCTCGGACAGCGGGGCACGGAGCATCACCTGTGCCATGGGGCGATCGTAGGGTTCCTCACGTCTTCCAGACGTTCGGTTGTCCCCACTTTCGACAGCGAGCGTCTAGCGGCGCAGAAACAGGTTCAGCAGGATCGTCCCGACGATCGAGACGACCACCATCAGGCCGACCGGGACGAACACGCGCACGTTCTCCGAGGGCTTCCAGGAGAGGGTCCCCGGCAGGTGATCCACGCCGAGCCGCGCGAGGGCGAGCGCGCCGACGCCGACGACGGCCAGGACGGCGGCCGCGATCAGCAGGATCTTTCCGGCGGTCTCCACGTTCTGAGCGTAGACCGGGAGGCCTAGGGCGCAAACTCGACGACCCCGTGGGGGGAGCCGTAGGCGGCGAGCAGGTCGAGGTACGGGCGCGCGGGGAAGGCCTCCGGCCCCAGGACTCCGGCGCCCGACCACGTTCCCGCCGCGAGTAGCTCGAGCGCGACGGCGGGGTTGAGCGCCGTCTGCCAGACGACCGCCTGCGCGTCGTACTCGCGCATCGACCATTCGTTGTCGACGACGTGGTAGAGGTAGGTCCGTCTGGGCTGCCCGTCGCGTCCGAGCCCCGTCACGAGCGTCCCCGCGCAGGTCTTGCCGCGCATCCGCTCGCCGAGCGTCGCCGGGTCCGGCAACGCGGCAGCGACGACGTCGCGCGGCGCGACCTGCGCGCCCTTCACGCGGATCGGCTCCTTCCCGTCGAGGCCGAGCTTGTGCAGCGTCCGGAGCACCTCGATGAACTCGTCCCCGAGCCCGTACTTGAACGTCACGCGCCGGCAGTCCACCCAGCGCGGCACGAGCAGCACCTCCTCGTGCTCGACGTTGACGCACTCGACCGGCCCGATTCCCTCCGGGAAGTCGAACCTCTCCGGATCCGAGAACGGCTCGGTCGTGTACCAGCCGCGGTCGCGCTCCCAGATCACCGGCGGGTTGAGGCACTCCTCGATCGTCGTCCAGATCGAAAACGTCGGTGCGAAGTCGTACCCCTCGACCACGAGGTTCGCGCCGTCGCGGACGCCGACCTCGTCGATCTCGGAGAACAGCTCGTCTGCCGCGTGCCGTGCGAAGACGTCTGCCGCGCCGGGCTCGACGCCGATCCCGACGAGCGCGAGAAGCCCGGCGTCCTCCCACACGGACGTGCGCTCGAACTGGTAGTCGCCGAGCTTCACGCCGGTCAGCTCGAACGGCCGCTCGGGATGCGGCTCCGAGAGCGTCATCGCCATGTCGAGGTACGTCACGCGTGCCTCGAAGCACGCGTCGAAGATCGCCTCGTTGAAGACGGGGTCGACGGCGTTGAGCACGGCGTCCGCCCGCGTCTCCCGGATCAGCGCGACCACGCCCTCGCGGCTCGAGGCGTCGATCGGGTGTGCGGAGAAGCGCCCGTCGTCGAGCGCTGCGGCGACCGCGGCCGGGCGGGCGGGGTCGTAGTCGGCGAGCGCGCAGTGGTCGAAGAAGGAGCGCCTCGCCGCGATCCCGGCGAACGCGGAGCCCACACCTCCGCTCCCGACGACGAGGAGACGCATGGCGGGCTTCTACCAGAGAGCCCCGGTACGCTCGCGGCAGGACGTGCGGTGTCCGACTTAAAGTCGGACACCGACCGGGCGAAGGAGGAGCTGATGAGCGTTTCGGTGGCGCAGCAGAAGATGTTCGTCGACGGCGAGTTCGTCGACGCGCTCTCGGGCGAGACGATGGAGGTCCTGAACCCGGCGACCGGCGAGGTGATCGCCGAGGTGCCGCGCGCTGGGGAGGAGGACGTCGATCGCGCCGTCGCGGCCGCGGAAACGGCCTGGGAGTCGTGGCGCGAGAAGACGCCGAAGGACCGCATGGAGCTCCTCCTGAAGCTCGCCGACGTGATCGACGAGAACGCCGAGGAGCTCGCGCGCCTCGAGTCGCTCAACGTGGGCAAGCCGTGGTGGGTCGCGGTCGACGAGCCGGGGATGATGTCCGACAACCTGCGCTTCTTCGCCGGCGCCGCGCGCAACCTCGAGGGAAAGGCCGCCGCCGAGTACGTCGAGGGCTACACGTCGATGATCCGGCGGGAGCCGCTCGGGGTCGTGGCCGGCATCGCGCCGTGGAACTACCCGCTCTTCATGGTGATCTGGAAGACCGGGCCGGCGCTCGCGGCGGGCAACGTGCAGATCGTGAAGCCGGCCGAGCAGACACCGCTGACGGTGCTCCGCTTCGTCGAGCTCGCGCAGGAGATCCTGCCGAAGGGCGTGCTCCAGGTCGTGACTGGCGAGGGAGTGCCGGCCGGCGACCGGCTCGTCCGGCACCCGTCCGTTCGGCTCGTCTCGCTCACCGGCGACACGGCGACCGGGAAGCTGATCGCGAAAAACGCGGCGGACACCGTCAAGCGGGTGCACCTCGAGCTCGGCGGCAAGGCGCCGATGGTCGTGCTCGACGACGCCGACCCCGCGGCAGTCGCCGAGGCGATCAAGGTCGGCGGCTACTTCAACTCCGGCCAGGACTGCACCGCGTCGTCGCGGATCCTCGTCTCGGAGCGGATCTACGACGACGTGCTCTCCGAGACGAAGACCGCGGTCGAAGGCATGAGCGTCGGCGACCCCGCGACCGACGACGACATCGGCATGGGCCCCGTCATCTCCGCGGACCAGCAGGAGCGCGTGCTCGGGTTCGTCGAGCGCGCCGTCGCGGCGAAGGCGACCGTCGTCACCGGCGGCGGCAGCGTCGGCGACCGGGGCTTCTTCGTCGCGCCGACGATCGTCACCGACGTCGCGCAGGACGCGGAGATCGTCCAGAACGAGGTCTTCGGCCCGGTCGTCACGATGCAGCCGTTCTCCTCGGACGAGGATGCGATCGCGATGGCGAACGGGGTGCGATACGGCCTCGCGGCATCGGTGTTCTCGGAGAATGTCGGCCGCGCGATGAAGGTCGCCGGGCGGCTCGACTTCGGCACGGTCTGGGTGAACGAGCACCTCTACCCGCTGACCTCGGAGATGCCGCACGGTGGCTTCAAGGAATCCGGATACGGCAAGGACATGTCGCTCTACTCGATGGAGGAGTACACACGCATCAAGCACGTCTGCGTGAAGCTCGCGTGAGGGGCGTCCTCGGTTGACGGTTTGCGACGCGTTTTGGTAGGAACACCTCGCATTGCGTAGCCGTCCGCACGCCGAGCTCGAGCCCAGGCCGCGTCGGGAGGCGCCGATCGAGCGACGCGGGCCGGTGTCGCGCGCGCCCGAGCTCGACCACGTCGACCGCGGGATCATCAGCGCGCTGCAACGCAACGGCCGCGAGTCGTTCCGGCGGATCGCGGCCGGCCTCGGGGTCTCCGAGGCGACCGTCCGCGCGAGGTACGGACGGCTCTGCGAGCAGAGCATCCTCCAGGTCACGGGCGTGACGAACCCGCTCGGGCTCGGCTTCGACGCCCAGGCGATGGTCGGCGTGCGGACGACCGGGCCGCCCGAGATCGTCGCGGACGAGCTCTCGCACTGGGCGGAGGCGGACTACGTCGTCGTCACGACCGGCCGCTTCGACCTCCTCGTCGAGGTCGTCTGCGCCGACCGCCGCGAGCTGCTCGACGTGACGAACCGGATCCGCTCGCTGCCCGAGGTCGTGTCGACCGAGACCTTCCTCTACCTCGAGCTGTGGAAGCAGCTGTACGACTGGGGCGCCGGGCGGCCGAGCGCGCAAGCGGAGGACGCATGAGCGAGGCCGTGAGGGCGCCGGACGTCCGGCTCGAGGAGGTCGTCAAGGAGTTCGGCGACGTGCGGGCGGTCGACGGGATCTCGCTGGAGATCCCGCGGGGCTCGTTCTTCGCGCTGCTCGGGCCGTCGGGCTGCGGCAAGACGACGACGCTGCGGATGATCGGCGGCTTCGAGGAGGCGACGTCGGGCCGGATCTTCCTCGCCGACCGCGACGTGGTCGGCCTGCCGCCGTACAAGCGCGACGTCAACACGGTCTTCCAGAGCTACGCGCTCTTCCCGCACATGACCGTGGCGGACAACGTGGCCTTCGGGCTGCACCGGAAGGGCGTCGCGAAGGGGGAGGCGCGCACGCGCGTCGGCGAGATCCTCGAGCTGGTCGACCTCGCGGGGCGCGAGGGACGCAAGCCGCGGGAGCTCTCGGGAGGCCAGCAGCAGCGGGTCGCGCTCGCGCGCGCGATCGTCTGCAACCCGAGGGTGCTCCTGCTCGACGAGCCGCTCGGCGCGCTCGATCTCAAGCTTCGCAAGCAGATGCAGCTCGAGCTGAAGCGCATCCAGAATGAGGTCGGGATCACGTTCGTGCACGTCACGCACGACCAGGAAGAGGCGATGACGATGGCGGACACGATCGCCGTGATGAACGGGGGCAGGATCGAGCAACTCGGGACGCCGGCGGACCTCTACGAACGGCCGCGGACGGCCTTCGTCGCGGGCTTTCTCGGGAAGTCCAACCTGCTCGACGGGACGATCGCCGGCGACGGGCTCGTCCGGCTCGCAGACGGGTCGGAGCTGCGCGTGCACACGAACGGCGCGAGCGGCCCCGTCTCGGTGGGCGTGCGGCCCGAGAAGATCAGCCTCGCGGACGGCGGGGTCAACCGTCTCGGCGGCCGCGTGAAGGAGTCCGCCTACATCGGCGTCGCGACCGAGGTCGTCGTCGCGACGACAGTGGGCGAGCTGACGGTGTTCCACCAGAACGTCGAAGCGGGCGGAGTCGCGCCCGGAGTCGGGAGCGACGTGACGCTCTCGTGGGCGCCGGAGGCGACGTTCGTCGTCGACCGAGGAGAGGAGCCACGCGAATGACGGTGAAGATGACCCGGCGCGAGCTCGTGCAGCGCGGTGCGGCAGGTGTCACCATCCTCAGCCTCCCGGGCCTCCTCGCCGCGTGCGGCGGCGGGGGCGGCGGAGGCGGCGACGGGGAGGTCGCGGACGTCCTGCGCTTCTCGAACTGGCCGCTGTACATCGACTACGACGAGAAGACGAAGAAGCACCCGACGCTCGACCAGTTCACGGCGAAGTCGGGGATCGAGGTCGACTACTTCGAGGACATCAACTCGAACGCCGAATACTTCGGGAAGATCCAGCGGCCGCTGTCGCAGGGCAACTCGATCGACCGCGACATCATCGTCCTCACGGACAACGAGCGCTTCCTCGGCCTCATGATCGACAAGGGGTGGGTCGAGGAGCTCGACAAGAGCCTGATCCCCAACATCTCCAACCTGATCGAGGCTCAGGCGAGCCCGCCGTTCGACCCCGACCGGAAGTACTCCCTGCCGTGGCAGTCCGGCATGACCGGCATCGCGTGGAACGAGAAGGAGACGGGGCCCGTCACGTCGATCACCCAGCTGTTCGAGGACCCCAAGCTCAAGGGGCGGATCACCGCGTTGAACGGGATGGGCGACACGCCGCCGCTCGTGATGCTCGACAACGGCGACGATCCGTCGAAGGTCACCGACGCCACGTGGAACGCCGCCATGGAGCGGATCCAGAGCGCGGTGGACTCCGGCCAGATCCGCCGCTTCACCGGCAACGACTACGCGCAACCGCTCTCGCAGGGCGACCTGGCGGCGGCGATCGCGTGGTCGGGCGACATCTACCAGCTGCTCTCGTCGAACCCGAGCCTGAAATGGGCGCTGCCGACGAAGGGCGGCGTCATCTGGACCGACAACATGCTCATCCCGACCGGCGGGAGCGCCCCGACGGCGTCGACGTACATGAACTTCGTCTACGACCCGAAGATCGCCGCGCAGATCGCCGCCTACGTCGCGTACGTGCCGCCGGTCCAGGGCACCAAGGAGATCCTCGCCAAGACGGACCCGGCGATGGCGTCGAGCCAGCTCGTGTTCCCGTCGGACGACACGCTCGCGAAGGTGCACCAGTTCGACTCGTCGGCGCTCAACAACCAGACCTACATCGAGCAGTGGCAGAAGATCCTGGGCGCTTGACGTGGGGGAACCCATGGTTCCCCCACGGACCCCCTCCTTCTCGGGAACGTCGTTGCCGACCCCGCGTGGCC
>JBKPNM010000164.1:0-3880 GCA_046732615.1 Actinomycetota bacterium
ACTCCCGGCCTCCTGCGCCGGGTCGTCGCCGCCCGTGCCGCGCTCATCGCGCTCGTCGGCGCCGCTGCGGGCGTCGTCGCAGGCATCGCGCTGGCGTTCCTCGTCACGCGCGTCGTCTCCGTGACGGCGAGGGCGGACGCACCGGAGCCGCCGCTCGCGACGACGGTCGACCCCCTGACGGTAGCCCTGGCGGCGGTGCTCTTCGCGGTGGCGGCGGTCGCGCTCGTCGGGCTGACGACGCGGCGTGCGTTCGCCGATCCGCGAGGGCCGGGCCGTGTGGGAGGCGAGGTGTGACGCCGCTCGTTGACCTGCGCGACGTCTTCGTCGTCCATCCGTCGGAGGACGGCGGCGTGGCCGCGCTGCGCGGGCTGACTTTCGCCGTCGACCCCGGCGAGGTCTGCGTGGTGCTCGGCCCGAGCGGCGCGGGGAAGTCGACCCTGGTACGCGTCGTCGCCGGCCTCGAGCGCCCCTCGGCCGGGCTCGCCCTCGTCGACGGCGTCGACCTCGGCGCCGCGTCAGCCTCGGTCGTCTCGCGCCACCGCGCGCGCGTCGTCGGCTACGCAGACCAGCACTACTGGCGCGCCCTCTCCGACGACCTGACCGCGCTCGAGCTCGTCGCGCTGCCGCTCGGCCTGCGCGGCGTCGAGCGCCGAGAGCGCGAGCGCCGAGCGCAGCAGCTCCTCGAGCGCGTCGAGCTGCTCGACCGTGCGGGCGCCCTTCCCGGAGAGCTGTCGGGCGGCGAGCAGCAGCGGATCGCCCTCTGCGCCGCCGTGTCGCACTCGCCGTCGCTCCTCGTCGCCGACGAGCCGACGGGCGAGCTCGACGAGGCGTCCGCAGGCGGAGTGCTCGGCCTGCTCGGCGAGCTGGTGCGCGACGAGGGAGCGGCGGCGCTCGTCGTCAGCCACGACCCGACGACCACCGCGATCGCAGACCGCGTCGTCCACGTCCGCGACGGTCGCATCGGGGAGGAACGTCGCGGTGACGGCGACACGATCGTCATCGGACGCGGCGGCTGGCTGCACGTCCCGGAGGAGACGCTCCGGGCGGCGGGGATCGGCGAGCGGGCGGTCGTCCGTCTCGGCCCGGGCGTCGTCGAGCTGCGTCCCGCCGGGGAGGGACCGACCGCCGCGACCCGTCCGGACGCGCCCGCGACGGCGGCCGGAGCCCGCATCGAGGCCCGTGGCGTCTCGCGTCGCTTCGGCCGCGAGACCGCGCTCGAGCGTGTCGACGCGACCTTCGAGCCCGGCACGCTCACGGTCGTCACCGGTCCCTCGGGCTCGGGGAAGTCGACGCTCCTCGGGCTACTGGCTGGTCTCGACACGCCCGACGAGGGCGAGGTCGTCGTCGACGGCGTCGTCCTTTCCGCGCTCGACCGTGACGCCAGGGCCGTCTTCCGGCGGGAGCACATCGGCGTCGTCGGACAGACGCCCGGCCTCTCGGGGATGCTGAGCGCGCGCGAGAACGTGGAGCTCGTCCTTGGGCTGCGCGGAATCGACGGGGTCGAGTCCCACGAGAGAGCGATGGATGCGCTCGCCATCGTCGGCCTAGCCGACCACGCCGCCCGTCGCGTCGACCGGCTCTCGGCAGGCGAGCGCGAGCGCGTCGCGCTCGCCCGGTCGATCGCGAGCGGCCCCGGCGTGCTCGTCGCCGACGAGCCGACCGCCCGCCTCGACAGCGCCACGACCCTCGCCATCGGCGGGCTCCTCGCAGACCTCGCCCGCGAGCACGGCACGACCGTGATCTGCGCGACGCACGACCCGCTCCTCGTCACACTCGCCGGGGCCGAAGTCGCGCTGCGCCGGACGGCACCCGCCGCTGTCTAGACTCGGCGCCGATGGCGACCGCCACCGACACGTTCCACGTGAGCGGCATCCGCTGCGAGCGCTGCGTGATGCGTCTCGCGACGGCTCTCGACGGACAGCCCGGTCTCGACGGTGCGCACGCGAACCTGATGGGCGAGGTGACGCTCACCTGGGACGACGAGATCACGTCTCGCGCCGCTCTCACGCACGCCCTTGCGGGCGCCGGCTTCCACGAGCGCCCGGCCGTCTGAGCGGCCTGATCGGGAATAGCCGGGCGACACCGGCCGTTCACCATCCAGGAACGACGTTGATACGGTAGGCCGGTGGGCGAGCCGGACACGGCCGAGCCGGATGAGGCGCGCCGGATCGCGACCGAAGCACGCGACCGGGTGCGCTTCGAGGAAGAGGCTCTTGCGCTCGCCGACCAGGTCTACCGCGTCGCCCGACGATTCGTCTCCAGCCGAGAAGAAGCGGAAGATCTGGTCCAGGACACGTATGCGAGAGCGTTCAGAAGCTGGCAGTCCTACACCCCGGGCACGAACCTCCGTGCCTGGCTCCTGCGGATCCTCACGAACCTCAACGTCGATCGCGGCCGCCGGATCCAGCGCCGGCCCGACGAGCTTCCGCTCGAGGAGCACGACTACTACCTCGCCAACAAGGTCGCGGAAACGGGCGGCGAGCAGGTCCTCGATCAGGACCGCGTCGTCGAGCGGCTCTCGCAGGACTCCATCGTGACGGCGCTGTCATCGCTTCCGGACGATTTTCGCGACGTGGTGGTGCTCGTCGACATCGGCGACTTCAGCTACGCCGACGCGGCACAGATCCTGGACATCCCGATCGGGACGGTCATGTCCCGGCTCCACCGAGGCCGCCGCCTCCTGAAGGCAACACTCGCCGAGGAGGCGATCACGTGAGCATGGACGACTGCGGCAAATGCGAAGAGCTCCTGCAGGGCTACCTCGATCGGGAGCTTTCCGACGACGAGGTCGCGCAGGCGGAGCTGCACCTCGACGGGTGCGACTACTGCCGGCGCCGGTACCGCTTCGAGGAGTCGCTTCGGACCTACGTCCGGACGACGGCCGCTGAACGCATGCCGCCCGGGCTGCTCGAGAAGCTCGCGCAGCTGCGCACCACCGGGCCCGGCACCTCGACCGTCTGACCGGTGTTGCGCGCGACCGCGCTCTCGAGTCGGCCGCGGTGAAGGGGGCCCGTCGGGCCGGCCCCGAGGCGTACCGGTAGAGCGCGACGGCGAACACGCCCCTGGAGGCGCTTCCGAGGACGCCGGCCGCGACCGACCCGCCGACCACGGCGATGACCCCTGCGAGTACGTCTCGTCGATGCCGTGGGCGACGCACACCGCGGCGACGCTGGCAGCGGCCCCGGCGGTCATCCGCGCGGCCAGCTGATCACCTCGGCGACCGGCCTGCGCCATTGCGTGTGGAACGCCGGCCCCTTCGGTCCCGTCGCGGAATAGGCCTGCGGCTGACCGCCGGGCGCGCGAAGGTAGCTCTCCTCGCCGAAGCCGCCCGTGAACGCCATCCACGAGGGTGTCGACGTCGTGACGCGCACGAGGTTCGGACGCACGACGCGGCCGTCCCCGGTGTGGTCGACGGGCACCTGCCCGTTCTGCCGGATCACCGAGATGAAGAGAGGATCCACGACCCGCGGGTCGAGCCGTTGCGTCCCCGCGGTCGGGTAGTTCGCGTGCGATCCGAGCGCGACGTACGCGAGCGGACGCGTGCCGCGCTTCGGCGCCGTCGCCCAGGCGCGCCGGACGCCCTTCCCGTGCTGCGAGTAGCCGACCGTCAGCGGCCTTCCCTTCAGGTCGGCGATCACGGCGACGGACTCCCAGTCGCCTTCGTGCACCTGCCAGAGCTCGCCGGGCGGCACGGTCGGGCTGTACGCGTCCCACGGGTACCAGACCCAGTACTGGAGCTCGATCCGGGCGCCGCGCCGGAGTGCCGCCCCGTAGACGACCGCCCGGCCACGGTGTGCCGCCTCCGCCGCCACGTAGCACGGCGTCGCCGCGGGGCCGTCGAGCGCGCGACACGCCCGCTGGTCGAGCCGCTCGTCCGCTC
>JBKPNM010000165.1:0-14453 GCA_046732615.1 Actinomycetota bacterium
TGCCGGCGCTGCCGGCCCTCCAGCGCGAGCTCGATGCGTCGACAACGTCGGTCACGTGGGTGCTGACGGGCTTCCTGCTGTCGGCGGCGGTGCTGACGCCGATCCTCGGGAAGCTCGGCGACCGCTTCGGGAAGGAGCGGGTGCTCGTCCTCTCTCTGGCGATCTTCCTCGTCGGCTGCATCGGGTGCGCGGCAGCCCCCGACATCTGGACGCTGATCCTGTTCCGCGTCGTCTCCGGCTCGGCCGGAGCCATCTTCCCGCTCAGCTTCGGGATCATCCGCGACGAGTTCCCGCCCGAGCGGATGAAGGTCGGGATCGGCCTCCTCTCCGCCGTGTTCGGGATCGGCGGCGGGTTCGGGCTCGTCCTCTCGGGCGTGATCATCGACAACGCCAGCTGGCGCTGGCTCTTCGTCGTCGGGGCGGTCGGCGTGGCCGTCGCGCTCGTGCTCGTGCGCCGCTTCATCCCCGAGTCGCCCGTCCGGTCGACGTCGCGCATCGACGTCCCCGGGGCGGTCCTCATGTCCGTCGTGCTCGTCTCGCTGCTGCTCGCGCTGTCGCAGGGCGGCAGCTGGGGCTGGACGTCGCCCGCCGTCCTCGGGTTGTTCGCGCTCTCCGCACTCGCCGGGGTGGCGTGGGTCGTTCTCGAGCTCCACGTCGACCAGCCGCTGATCGACATCCGCGTCCTTGCCGAGCGCCCGGTGCTGCTGACGAACGTCACCGCGCTGATCTCCGGCTTTGCGATGTTCGGCTCGTTCGTGCTCGTGCCGCGGTTCGTCGAGGCGCCGGGCGGCCTGCCGCCGGAGATCGCCGACCGGCTCGGCTACGGCTTCGCCGCGACCGCGACGACGACCGGTCTCTACCTCCTGCCCGGGGCGATGCTGATGCTCTTCGCCGGCCCCGCTGCAGGGATTCTCGGACGCCGCTTCGGCTCGAAGTGGCCGCTCGCGCTCGGAATGGCGCTCGTTGCGCTGTCGGCGACGGGTCTCGCCGCGATGCACGACGAGCCCTGGGAGATCGTCGTTGCGATGTCCGGGCTCAGCGTCGGCGTCGGGTTCGCGTTCGCGGCGATGGCGGCGCTCATCACCGAGGCGGTCGAGCCCACGGAGACGGGGATCGCGACCGGGATCAACACCGTGATGCGGACGGTCGGAGCCGTCGTCGGCGCCCAGGTCGGCGCGGCGATCCTGACGGCGACCACCCTCGACGGAACCAGCGTGCCGACCGAGGGGGCCTACGTGACGGCGTTCGCGCTGGCGGCCGTCGCGGCCGGGTTCGCCGCCGTGATCGCGGTCTTCGTGACGCCCCCGCGACGCAGGCGCGGGCGCGCGAGCGTCGCCGTCGAGCCCGGACGCGCCTGACGAGGGAGCTTGTGTCGACTCAACACGAGCGCCCCAAGGCGAAGCTCGTCGCCGACGCCGTGGAGGGGCTGGTCGCGACGCTCGTCCGCCAGCGGCGCGCCGCGAGCGACCCCGAGCCCGGAGAGCTCTCGACGTTCCAAGCGATCGCGCTCGCGACGATCGTCGACCGCGGCAGCATGCGGCTCGGATCGCTCGCCGAGACGCTCGGGACGACTGACGCGACGGCGTCGAGGACGGTCGACGTCCTCGAGGGTCACGGTCTCGCGCAGCGCCGCCCCGACCCCGGCGACGCTCGGGGCGTGATCGTCGACGCGTCCGCCGAGGGCAAGGCCGACGTGCGGCGCCGGCGGCGGCGTCTCGAGCGCCTCGCCGCGAGGGCCCTCGGCGACCTGTCTCACGACGAGGCGCGCCGCGTCGCCTCCGCGCTCGCGGAGCTCCGGACGCTCCTCGATCGGGACTAGGAGAGCGTCAGCCGATCGTCCAGGTGTCGGCGCCGTGCAGCAGCGCCGCGAGATCGCCTTCGCCGCGCTGGTCGACGGCCGTGCGCACCTGGTCGTGGACGAGGTCCTCGTAGACGGGGCGGCTGACCGAGCGGAAAACGCCGAGCGGGACCCCACCGGCCCCCTCCCACGTCAAACGCGCGAGCGCGAACGCCAGCCCGGGGTCGTCGCGCAGCGGATCGTGGCGCAGCAGGCCGCCCGCGGACGCGTCGACGATCTCGAGCGTGCCGTCGGAGCGCATACGCACACCCTTCTCGCCCCAACGCACCTCCTCGCCCGCGCGCAGATAGAGGCGGTTCTCCTTCTCGTCGCGGACGACGTCGAACGCGCCGTCGTTGTAGATGTTGCAGTTCTGGAGGATCTCGACGAACGCGGCGCCGCGGTGCTGGGCCGCCGCCCGCAGCACCTCGGCCGTCCCCTGCTTGTCCGTGTCGATCGCTCGCGCGACGAAGGTCGCCTCGGCGCCGATCGCGACGGACAGCGGGTTGAACGGCTGGTCGACGGAGCCGTACGGGGTCGACTTCGTCACCTTCCCGAGCTCGGAGGTCGGCGAGTACTGCCCCTTCGTGAGCCCATAGATCCGGTTGTTGAAGAGGAGGATCGTGATGTCGACGTTCCGGCGCAGCGCGTGGATCAGGTGGTTGCCGCCGATCGAGAGCGCGTCCCCGTCCCCTGTGACCACCCAGACGGAGAGGTCGGAGCGCGACGTGGCGAGGCCGGTCGCGATCGCCGGCGCACGGCCGTGGATCGAGTGCATCCCGTACGTCTGGACGTAGTACGGGAAGCGGGCTGCGCACCCGATCCCCGAGATGAACACGAGGTTCTCGCGCGGCACACCGAGCTCGGGCAGGAACGACTGGACGCCCGCGAGGATCGCATAATCGCCGCAGCCCGGGCACCAGCGCACCTCCTGGTCGGACTTGAAGTCCTTGGCCGTCAACTGCACGAGGCCGTTGCCGGGACTCATGACGTCGCCACCATCGCGACGATCGCGTCCTCGAGCTCGCGCGCGCCGAGCGGCCGGCCGCGCACCCTCGTGTACGAGACGACGTCGACGAGGAACTCCGCGCGGAGCAGCATCGCGAGCTGGCCGAGGTTCATCTCCGGGACGAGCACCTTGCGGTAGCTTCGCAGCACGTCGCCCGTGTTGCGGGGGAGCGGGTTCACGTGGTGGACGTGCGCGTGCGCCACCTTGAGACCCTGCTTACGGACCCGGCGGACGCCCGCGACGATCGGGCCGTACGTCGAGCCCCAGCCGACGACGAGCAAGTCGGCGTCGCCGTCGGGATCGTCGACCTCGAGCTCGGGGATGTCCGCCGCGATGCCGGCGACCTTCTGCGCCCGGAGGCGCACCATCTGGTCGTGGTTGTCCGGGTCGTACGAGATCGCGCCCGTCACGTCGGCCTTCTCGAGCCCGCCGATCCGGTGCTCGAGGCCCTTCGTGCCCGGGATCGCCCACGGCCGCGCGAGCGTCACCGGGTCGCGCCGATATGGCTCGAACGCGTCGCCGTTCGCCTCCGCGAAGCTCGTCGAGATGTCCGGCAGCGCGTCCACGTCCGGGATCAGCCACGGCTCGGAGCCGTTCGCCAGGTATGCGTCCGAGAGGAGGTAGACGGGCGTCCGATACTTGAGGGCGATGCGGGCGGCCTCGATCGCGGCGTCGAAGCACTGCGACGGCGTCGAGGCTGCGACGACCGGCACCGGGCTCTCGCCGTTCCGCCCGAAGAGCACCATCAGGAGGTCGGCCTGCTCGGGCTTCGTCGGCATCCCGGTCGAAGGGCCTGCGCGCTGGATGTCGAGGATCAGGAGCGGCAGCTCGAGCGCGATCGCGAGGCCGACGGTCTCGGCCTTGAGGACGACCCCCGGGCCCGCCGAGGCGGTGACACCCAGCGCACCGCCGAACGCCGCGCCGACGGCGGCGCCCACCGCGGCGATCTCGTCCTCGGCCTGGAAGGTCACGATGCCGAACTCCTTTCGCCCGGCGAGCTCCTCGAGGATCGAGGACGCCGGTGTGATCGGGTACGCACCGAGGAACAGCGGGAGGCCGGAGAGCTTCGACGCGGCGATGAGGCCGTACGAGAGCGCCGTGTTGCCCGTGATCTGCCGGTACGTGCCCGGTGCAAGCGGCGCGGGGGCGACCTCGTACGAGACGGCGAAGTCCTCGGAGGTCTCGCCGTAGTTCCAGCCCGCGCGGAAGGCGCGCGTGTTCGCCTCGACGATCTCCGGGCGCCTCGCGAACTTCGCCGAGATGAAGCCGATCGTCCCCTCGGTCGGACGGTGGTAGAGCCAGGACATCAGCCCGAGCGCGAAGAAGTTCTTCGAGCGCTCCGCCTCGCGCGGCGTGACGCCCTCGATCCCCTTGAGCGCGCCGACGGTCATCGACGTCAGCGCGACCTCGTGGACGTGGTAGTCGGCGAGCGAGCCGTCCTCGAGCGGGTTCTCGGCGTAGCCGGCCTTCTGCAGCGTGCGATCGTTGAAGGCGTCGGTGTTGACGATGATCGTCCCACCCTTGGGCACGTCGCGGAGGTTCGTCTTGAGCGCTGCCGGGTTCATCGCGACGAGGACGTCGGGCCTGTCGCCGGCGGTCAGGATGTCGTGGTCGGCGAAGTGGACCTGGAAGCCCGAGACTCCGGGCAGCGACCCAGCCGGCGCACGGATCTCGGCCGGGAAGTCGGGGAACGTCGCGAGGTCGTTGCCGAGCGCGGCCGTCTCGCTCGTGAAGCGGTCACCGGTGAGCTGCATCCCGTCACCCGAGTCACCCGCGAAGCGGATGATCACGCCTTCGAGGTGCTCGACCTTCTTGGTGCTCACTGCATGCAGCCTAGCGGCAGGGTCGCACCGAGAGCGCGGTGTCAGACCGAGCGGCGGACGCGGCGGATGCCCCACGCCGCTCCGGACGCGAACAGCGCATCCGCGTCGAGCTCGCCGTCCCAGCCGAGAAAGTGGCGCTCCGGCTCGTCCGCGGTGCAGCCCTCGATCGCGACGCGGGTCGTCGGCTCCGCCTCCACATGGCCGGCCGCGAGCTCCTCGCGCCGGCGCTCGGCCTCCTCGGCCGCGGGTCCTTCCGCGTAGCCCTTCGCCACGCCGTCAGTCTAGGCGGATCCCGTCAGCCCAGGGCAGCGCGACGGAACGCGTTGAAGCTCGACTTGCGCTTGCCCTGGAACGTCGTCAGGCCGGACTGCCAGCCGCCGAGGCGCTGCTCGTCGCGGAGCAGGAACCAGAGGAAGACGTCGATGCGCGGGTTCGCGCGGGCAAGCGAGACGGCCTGCGTGAGGTACGCGGCCTGCTTCGAGTAGGTGACGCCGTAGAACCTGTCCGGAGGATTCGTCTGGTAGCCGTACTCCGTCACCCAGACCCGCATCCGCTTGCCGTACAGACGGTCGAGCTCCTCGACCAGGACGTTGATGTTTCCGAGCGTCACGGCCGTCGACGACTGTCCTCGCTTCCCGGGCGGCGGCGTCGTCGAGGGCGTCTCGGCCGGCGAGCCGTAGTACGGGTGATGGGCATATGCGTCGAAACCCTTCGCGCCGCCAGACTTCATGACGCGCAGGAAGGGGAGCGGCGAAACCGACGGGCGACTCGAGTTCGGGTTGTTGTTGCCGCGCGGGCCGGTCGCGCCGCAGGCCACCTTCGACGACCGCTGCACGGACTTCACGCCCTGGACGACCGCGTTGCACATCCTCGCGTAGTCGCGTCCCGACTGGATCGTCCACTTCTTCCCCGTGCGACGGTACTGCGGCTTTAGGAACACAGGGTTGTTCGGCTCGTTCCACGCCATCCACATGCTGACGCGTGGCAGCGTGATCCCGTCGGCGTTGACGAACGTGCCGCTGTAGCGCTTCTGGGCGGCCGCGGCGAAGAGCCGCAGGTCGCGGGCGTTCGTCGGCGCGACGTTCCAGCCCTTCGCGGCGTTCGCCCACGGGGGTGTCCCGATGATCGAGAAGATCGGCTGGATGTCGTTGACGATCGAGAACCTGACGGTGCGGTCGTACGTGTCCCAGTTGTACGCGGGGTCGCTCGGGTCCGCCGGCCGCTTCGGCTTTCGCGTCGCGACGCGGATCCCGGGTCCCGACCACCAGAGGTTGACCCTGAGCATCTGCGTCGAGGTCTTCGCGAGCTGCGGGAAGACGAGGTCCGGCTCGCCGTAGAGGACGACGCCGTCGTCGAAGATCCCGACCGTCAGCGCCTTCGACGCGGATGCACTCGGTGCGAGCACGGCTGCTATGCCGACGAGGATCGCGGCGAGCGCCGCGGCCGCTCTAGGCACGCGCCGGGTCCCTCCCGAGCGACGCGAGCGTGCGGCGAAGGCCGTCGTCGAGCGCGGTCTCGGGCTCCCACCCGAGGAGCTGCCGCGCACGCGTGATGTCGGGCTGCCGCACCTGCGGGTCGTCGACCGGCAGGGCCTCGAACACGATCTGGCTCGTCGATCCCGTGGCGGCGAGGACGGCCTCGGCCAGCTGGAGGATGGTGTACTCGCCAGGGTTGCCGATGTTGACGGGCAGGTGCTCTCCCGACTCCGCGAGCAGGACGAGGCCGCGGATCAGGTCGTCGACGTAGCAGAAGCTCCGCGTCTGCGAGCCGTCGCCGTAGACCGTGAGCGGCTTCTCGGCGAGCGCCTGGCTCAGGAAGTTCGGAATCGCGCGGCCGTCGTTCGGTCGCATTCGCGGGCCGTAGGTGTTGAAGATCCGGACGATCGACGTGTCGACGCCCTGCTGGCGGTGGTAGGCCATCGTCAGCGCCTCGGCGTAGCGCTTCGCCTCGTCGTACACGCCGCGTGGGCCGATCGGGTTGACATTCCCCCAGTACGTCTCCTGTTGCGGGTGCAGCTCGGGGTCGCCGTACACCTCGCTCGTCGACGCGAGCAGGAAGCGCGCGCGCTTCCACTTCGCGACGCCGAGCGCGTGATGCGTGCCGTACGAGCCCGTCTTCAGCGAGTGGAGCGGCAGGCGCATGTAGTCGATCGGGCTCGCGAGCGCGGCGAGGTGGTAGACGAAATCGAGCGGCGCGTCGACCCGGATCGGCTCGCTGACGTCGTGGTGCAGGAAGCTGAACTCGTCGCCGCGAAGGTGCGCGATGTTCGCGAGCGAGCCCGTCTCGAGGTTGTCGAGACAGACGACGCGATGGCCCTTGCCGAGGAGCGCCTCGCACAGGTGAGAGCCGAGGAAGCCGGCGCCACCGGTGACGAGCGAGGTCGGCATCGCGCGCGATGCTACCCGGCCGCCGGGACGCCGAACACCCTCGCTAACGAAGTCCGAACCCGCACGCCGTCCCGGTCGGGGGATGACTGTACGCGACCCGCGTTGCTGGGTCGCCGACATGGTCTCGCCGTCCCCGTTCCGGGGTCGCCTGCGGCGCGCCGGTCTCTTTCTCGCCGTCATGTTCGTGTGCGCGGTCGCGGTGTTCCCCGCCGTCACGATCGGCGCTCATCGGCTGGGAGACCAGGACGAGAAGAAGGTCGGGATCTGCCACGCGACGGGCTCCGAGGACAACCCGTTCGTGGAGCAGTCTCCGGCGATCGGGAACAACGGCGACCTCCAGGGCGGCCATCTCGATCACCCGAACGACATCATCCCGCCGTACGACTACGTCGACCCGAACGGCAACCCGCAGACGTTCCCGGGTCGGAACTGGACGCCGGAGAACCAGGCTATCTGGCAGAACGGCTGCAGGCCGGTGACGCCGCCCGACCCGCTCACTCCGACTCTCCATTGCGTCGAGGACACGGGCGACGGGCTGCTCGCGCACTTCGGATACCGGAACCCGAACCCCACCTCGCTCACTCCTCCTGCGAGCCAGAACCGCTTCCCGCCTCCGCCCGAGGACCGCGGGCAGCCCGCAACCTTCGCGTCGGGGGACCACGACGACGCCTTCCAGGCAGAGCTGACGAGTGATTCGCTGACCTGGTCGTTGACAGGGAACGAGGTCACCGCCTCGAGCGACTCGTCCCGCTGCACGGGCTCGATCACGGTCACGAAGCGGCTCACGCCGACCGACGATCGCGGCCGGTTCAACCTCATGATCGACGGAGAGATCAGGGGGACTGGAGCCGCGGTCGGCGACGGCGGCACGACTGGCACGATCGAGGTCGACACGGGTCCGCGCACCGTGAGCGAGACGGCCGCGTCGGGGACGAGCCTCGACGACTACACGACGCAGATCAGTTGCCGTAACGGCGACCGTGAGGTCGGCGACAGGGGCAGCTCGCTCGTCATCACCGTGCGGCGCGGCGATGCCTGGGTCTCTGTCGCCGACAACAACAAGAAACCGGCCGCTCCGGATCTCCAACCAATCCTCGACTGCGTCCTCTTCAACGACGGAGGCGCGGATGTCGCGTTCTGGGGATACGAGAACACCGGCGACAGCGAGGTCACGATCCTACGCGGGAGCCAGCGCAACCGCTTCACGCCCGGGCCCGCCGTACGGCCCGGCCAGCCCGAGGTCTTCGAGACCGGACGGCACACCGGCGTCTTCAGGACCCCCTTCGAGGCAGGGAGCACACCGGTCGTCTGGCACCTGGCGGGGCACGAGCAGGCGGCGTCCGAGAGCTCTCTCCCGTGCAACCCCACGGTCGAGCTCCGGAAGGTGACGATCTCCGCGGCCGACCCGGGCGTCTTCCAGCTGCGGATCGAGGGCGCTCAAGTCGCGACCGGCGGCAACGGGACGACGAGCGGGGCGCTCCGAACCGGCATCGGCGAGGGGACCGTGAGCGAGACCGCAGCGCCCGGAACGAACCTTGCGGACTACGACTCCAAGGTCGAGTGCTCGCGGAACGGCACGGTGGAGGTCTCCGTGCCGGGCACGAAGGTCGACGGAGAGGTGAGGCGCGGCGACACGGTCGTCTGCACGTTCACGAACACGCGGAAGGGCGCACCGCCCGAGCCGGCGACCCCGCCTCCGCCGGCACCACCGCCGCCCACGCCGCCCCCGGTGCCTCCTCCGCCGCCGGGGCCGGCGCCGCTTCTCGATCTCGTCGTCACCAAGTCGGTCGAGCCGACAACGGTCGTCGTCGGCGGCCGGTTGACCTGGACGATGACCGTGACGAACCGCTCGGCCGTCGCGGCGGCGGACGTCAACGGCCTCAAGCTCGACGACCCTCGGTCGTTCCGGACGAGGCTCATCTCGCTGCGCGCCTCGCAGGGAACGTGCAGGCCGTTCACGTGCGACCTCGGGCGCGTCGCCCCCGGCGCCTCCGCGACCGTGACAGCGGTCACCGTAGCGACCCGCGTCGGCGTCGTCGTCGACATGGTCCGTGTCGGCTCCGAGGAGGTCGAGTCGAACTACCGGAACAACGTCGCAGCGGCGCTCGCGCGCGTGATCGGGCCGCTCGGGCCCCCCGTCGCGAGCAAGGGGTGCCGTACGCTGACCGTCGAGCCCAGGTCGCTGCAGCGCGGGCGATCGTCGGTAACCCGGCTCACGGCGCGCGATCGGTCGGGAAGACGTCTCGCGGGAGTCGTGGTCCGTGCGATCGGGGCCGGGGTGAACAAGCGCGGAGTGACCAGCTCCGACGGGGTGGTTCGGTTCCCCGTGACGCCCGCGCGGGAGGGCATCGTGGAGTTCGTCGGCGGCGTGCGGAACGTCGCGGCCGTGCGGCCGAAGTGCCGCACGCTGCTCGGCGTGCTCGGCGCCCAGGACACGCCCGTGACCGGTTAGTCACGGGAGGACGTCGACCGGTGTCCCGAGCGGCGCGAGGCGGCGCAGTCGTGTGGCGGCTGAGTTCGCGACGCGGATGCAGCCGTGCGAGACGGCGCGGCCGAGGAGGTCCGGGCGGTTCGTGCCATGGATCCCGACGACGTCGCTCGGCCAGTCGGTGACGTGCGCATAGGCGCTCGTCTCGAGCGCGAACGCGCCATAGAACGGGTCGGAGGGGACGAACGCGGACTCGACGTAGAAGCGCCCGCGCGGTGTCTCCGCGCCCGGCGCACCCACCGCCGCGACCGCGCGAAGCAGGAGCCTGCCGTCGCGGACGCGCCGCACCTCGAGGCGGCGCGCTGAGAGCCGAACGACGATCCGGTTGACGACGGAGCGAGCCTCGACTGCGTCGGCGCGGACCCATCCACGCGCGCCGTTCGGCGGTCCGGGGAGGCCGAGGCGATACCACCACCCGCCGTCGGCGCCGCGTCGCGCGGTGAGCGCAAGCACGATCTGGAACTGGCCGTCCGGACGGAAGCGGCGGAGGAGACGGACGACGCGTCCGGCCGGGTCGGGCCGCTCCCGCACCGCGACGGCGCGCTGGAGCTCTCTCGCGGCGGGGTACCGATCCGGAAGCGTCGCCGCGGCATGCGCGGACGAGACCGTCGCCGCGCCCCAGACAGCTGCGACGGCCACCAACGCGGCTCGCTGGCTCCGGCTCACGAGCTCGACGATAGACGCCGTGTCCGCTCGCGTCCGCCGTGTGATTAGGCCGCCCGCCGCGCGGGAAGACCCGGCAACGGCCCATCAGCCGAGCGAACGAGAGAGGAGCGACGAGTGAAGCCCGAGCTGGAGCAGCTCTACGAGATGGTCGAGGAGATCGAGGTGGCGATGATGACGACGCGACGGCCGGACGGCCATCTCGAGTCACGGGCGATGGCGACTCAGAAGCGCGCCTCCGGCGCAGATCTGTGGTTCGTCGCGGCCGAGGGCTCCGGGAAGACGCGTGACATCGCCGCCGACCCGCACGTCAACCTCGCCTACTACAAGGACCGGACACGCGAATGGGTCTCCGTCTCCGGTATCGCGACCCTCTCCCGCGACCGCGGGAAGATCCACGAGCTCTACGCCCGCGACTGGAGCATGTGGTTTCCCGACGAGGGCGACCCACGCGACGGCACGCCGGACGACCCGCGGCTCGTCCTGATCGGCGTCGACGTGCACGCGGCGTCGTTCCTCGAGCTCGACCGCCCGCAGCCCGTCGTCCTGTTCGAGATCGTGAAGGGCTGGCTTACGGGCGACACCCCCGACGTCGGCGAGGTCCAGCGCGTCGAGCACTGAGTCGAGCCGCCCCTAGGCGCTGATCACGATCTTCCCGCGGGCGTGCCCTTCGCCGAGATGGGCGAGAGCCTCGCGCGCCTCGCCGAGCGAATAGATCCGCTCGACGACCGGGCGCACCTTGCCCGCCTCGATCAGGTCGCGTAGGAGCAAGAGCTGCTCCGTCGTGACCTTCGCCACGAAGAACGTCGTCGTCTGGCTGCGCAGCCGCGACTTCAGCAGCGTCCCGGCGATGTGCGGAAGCGGTCCGAGCCCGCGATACGACATCTTGCCTCCGACGACGACGAACCTCGCGTCCGGCGTCAGCACCCGTCTGCACGCAAGGAACGAGCGGCTTCCGGCGATGTCGACCATGAGATCGTGGCGGATCCCGAGGCGCGTGAAGTCCTCCGTCGTGTAGTCGACCACGCGGTCTGCGCCGAGCTCCCGCGCCTGCTCCACGTTTCTCGTGCTGCAAACGCCGGTCACCTCCGCCCCGAACGCCTTCGCAAGCTGGACGGCGAACGTGCCCACGCCGCCGGACGCGCCGTTGATCAGCACCTTCTCGCCGGATTCGAGCTTCCCGTGGTCGCGCAGCGCCTGGAGCGCCGTCAGACCCGCGATCGGGACGGTCGCAGCCTCCTCGAAGGAGACGTTCGCGGGCTTCGGGGCCAGACGGGTCGCATGCGCCACCGCGTACTCGGCCCACGCGCCGACACCGGAGCCGAAGACCTCGTCACCCGGAGCGAGACCCTCGACGTCCCGGCCGACCGCCTCGACGATACCGGCGAGGTCCGCTCCGACGCGCGGATCCTTCGGCGTCTGCCAGCCCGCCCCGACCCGCGCGAAGTACGGCCCCGTCACGTCGTACCACTCGACCGGATTGACCGACGACGCGCGCACGCGAACGAGAACCTGATCGTCCTCCGGCACGGGGACGGCGACCTGGCGGAGCTCGACGACGCCCGGCTGCGGCCGGCCGTAGCGCTCGTGGACTATTGCGGTCATCGTGCGCTCCATGCTTACAGCGTAAGCCTATAACGTACGGCGTAAGCATGTCAAGCGAGCCGACGAGCCACGCCCCACGACGCGCGCCGCTGACGAGGGAACGCATCGTGCGTGTCGCAATCGCGCTCGCGGACGACAGCGGCATCGAGGCGCTCAGCATGCGGAGGCTGGCAAGGGAGCTCGAAGTCGAGGCGATGTCGCTCTACAACCACGTCGAGAACAAGGGCGACCTCGTCGACGCCATGGTGGACGACGTCGTGGGCGAGATCGAGCTCGCGTCCGACCCCCATTGGGAACAGGCGATCCGCCGCTGTGCGATCTCCGCGTACGACACGTTCCTCCGCCACCCGTGGGCCTGCAGCCTCGTCATGGCTCCGAGCGGCCTGCGTCTGGAGAACAACCCGCGGCTCCGCTACATGGAATGGCTCCTCGGCCGGCTCGCGGACGCCGGCTTCTCGTCCGAGCTCACCTACCGCGGCTACCACGCGCTCGACAGCCACATCCTCGGCTTCACGATGTGGCAGCTCGGCCACTCCGTCGGCGGAGACCACATCACCGGCGGCCTGAGCGCGGAGGAGTTCATCGCCGGCCTCGTACCGCGGCTTCGTGGCGCCGGCTACGCGCACCTCGCCGAGCACGCCGAGCAGCATGTCTCGGCGCCGTGGCGCGAGAGCTTGCGCGAGTTCGAGTTCGGCCTCGACCTCATCCTCGAAGGGCTCGAGAAGGCGCTGCCATAGGATCGCGGCGTGGCGTTCACGCTCAAGAACATCAAGGCGGATCTGGAGAACATCGGGTCGAGGTTCGACGGCGCGCCGGACCTCGAGTTCCGCGCGGCGACCAAGCCGCTCGAGCTCGAGGAGTCCGCCCTGAGCTACCAGCGCGTCCCGGCCGGCTATCGGTTTCCGTACGGCCACACGCACGTGAAGCAGGAGGAGGTCTACGTGGTCGTGCGCGGGAGCGGGCGGATGAAGCTCGACGACGAGATCGTCGAGCTCGCGGTATGGGACGCGATCCGCGTGCCGCCCGGTACGTGGCGAGGCTACGAGGCCGGGCCGGACGGCCTCGAGATCCTCGTTCTCGGCGCGCCGAACCTGGGCGAGGACCCGCGCGAAGACGTCGACGGGAAGCGCGACTGGTGGACTGATCCGTAGAGCTGCCCGAGCGCCCGGCCGGCGACACGCACTGCGACGTACTCGACGGAGGCGGAGAGCCTGCGCCCTCCGCCTCCACCTGAGTCAGGAGCTACTTCTTGAAGCTGATGTAGGCGAGTGCCGTCCGCGCTACGCCTTCACCGAGGTTCAGGTTGAGGCTCTTGCAGGAGCCCGCGTAGCTCGACGGTGTCTTCCAGTTGATCTGGTAGTAGCCGTCGCCGAGGTTCTGGAGCCCCGAGCTTCCGGCTGCGACTTCCTCGATCAGGTCGGCAGCGGACCCGAGCGCGCAGCTCAACTGACTCACCGTCACCGTGGCCGTCGCCAGGTCGAGGACGGGATTGCCTTGTGCGTCGGTGAGTCGCCATTTGAGCGGGATCGCCTGGCCCGCCTTGGAGACGTTCATGGTGTTGGGCCGGTCGATGGGGGCGAACAGGCCCGCGAATCCGTACACCACCCGGTATTCGCACGAGACCGGCGCGCTCGTGTGACCGACGTTGTCGGACGCCGTGGGAGCAGTCACGGACTTCGTTCCGACCGTGGCCGTGTCGAGAGCGACCGTGCCGCCGGCAGCGGAGGCGAGCCCGGAGCCGGTATCCGTCGCCGACCAGCTCGCGCCGGCCGTCCCGCCGAGCACGACGGTGGCCGGGCACGTGATCCCGACGGTGGGGCTCGACGCGTCCACGTTGACGCCGGTCAGATGACCATCCCCCGTGTTGCCCGCAAGATCGCTCGCGGTTGCCGAGGCGCTGTGACCGCTTCCGGTGGTGTTGAACGTCGTCGAGGTCGGATCGGCCGGCCCCGCGCCCGATCCGGCGGTCCCGTCGGCGAGGAGCGGGTCGCTCGCCGTCCACTCGAAGGTAACGCTGTCCTTGTACCAGTCCGTCCCGGCGACATCGACCGGCGTGGCGGACGTCGCCGCCGAGACGCTCGGCGCTGTCTTGTCGATCTTGACCACGGGAGTGCTCGTGCCCGTAGTCGTGTTGCCGGCGTTGTCGCGGATGGGACCGACCACGTCGACCTGATCTCGGCCCTCGTCGTCCAGCACCGTCGTCGCAGGACACGAATCGAGCAGCCCCGACGGGCCGACATCCGCGCACGTCCAGTCGAGAGTGACGCCGGCGTTGTACCAACCGTTCGGGTTCGGCGAACTCGCGGGAGCGCCCGTGACCGTCGGGGCAGACGCATCGCGCTTGATCACGACGCTGATCGGGCCGGACGACCCACCGGCGCTCGTCGCCGAGCAGGTGTACGTCACGGCCACCTGATCGGCGGTGATCGACTGATCGACGCACCCGGTCTTGACGAGTGACGAGGGCGACTGCGGCTCCGCGACGACCCACGTCAGGGCGACGTCGCTCCGGTACCAATCGCTCATGCCGAGCGTTCCCACGACGGACGGGGTGATCTGCGGCCCGGACGGATCGGTCACCGTGTAGGTCGCCTGCACCGTTTGGGTCAGACCGCCGCCGTCCGTGTACGAGCATTGTGCG
>JBKPNM010000166.1:0-16965 GCA_046732615.1 Actinomycetota bacterium
GCCGGATGTTGTCGGCCACCGTCCCGGCGAAGATCGTCGGCCGCTGCGGAACCCACGCGGCGCGGCCTGTGCGGAGGACTCGCCCGCTGCCCGGCGGACGGAGCCCGAGCACGAGCCCGGCGAGCGTCGACTTGCCGGCCCCACTGGAGCCGACGACGGCGACGGTCTCACCGGGACGGATCTCGAGGTCGACCTTCTCCAGCACCGGCCCGTTCCGCCCCGGATACGCGAAGGAGACGCCCTCGAGCCGCGCGACCGCGCCCTCCGTGAGCGGCTCGACCGGCCGGCTCGGGACGTCCTCACCGTCCTCGACGAGGTCGAGCAGCCGTTCGGCGACCGCGACGCCGTCGGCGCTCGCGTGGTACTGGGCGCCGAGCGAGCGCAGCGGCAGGTAGAGCTCGGGCGCGAGGAGCAGCACAGTCAGCCCAGCCTGCAGGCCGATCCCTCCGTCGACGAGCCGCACGCCGATCGTGACGGCGACCAGCGCCACCCCAAGTGTGGCGGCGAGCTCGAGGACGGCGCCCGAGAGGAACGCGACCCGCAGCGTCTTCATCGTGGCGACGCGGTACCGTTCGCCGACGCTCTCGATCGATTCCGCCTGGGCGTGCGAGCGGTTGAACGCGCGGAGCGTCGGCAGGCCGCGCACGACGTCGAGGAAGTGCGTCGCGAGCAACGCCAGCGCGCGGGCGCGCTCGCGTGTCCTCTGCGCCGTGTACCGACCCACGAGCCACATGAAGACGGGGACGAGCGGCAGCGTCAGGAGCATCACGGCGGCCGACGTCGGATCGATCGGGACGATCCACGCGAGCACGGCGACGGGGACGAGGACCGCGAGCACCATCTGGGGCAGGAAGCGGCCGAAGTAGGCCTCCAGCGGCTCGAGCCCCTGGACGGCGACGGTCGCGACCTCGGCGCTCATGGCGCCGTCCAGCGGGGCGGGGTGCCGTCGGAGGCGCGCTTCGACGAGGTCCGAGCGGAGCTGGGAGAGGATGGAGACCGCTCCGCGCCGCCCGGCGAGCTCGAAGCCCCAGGCGAGCACGCCCCGCCCGAGAAAGAGAACGGCGAGGACGACGAGGTCGCGAGAAACCTCGCCGAGCGGAGCTCCCTCGAACGACGCCGCGACGACACGCGCGAAGAGCGTCGCCTGCGCGAGCACGAGCGCTGCGACGGCGATCCCGATCGCCACGTCCGCTGCCAGGAGTGTGCGCGCGGCGCGAGCTCGGCGCAGGAGGCGGCGGTCGAGCGGCCCGCTCACGCCGCCGCGACGTCGACGCTCGTAACCGGCATCTCCCATCACGTCCACTATCCCACCCGCGCTTTCGCCGTGGGATAGTGCGCGGATGCACCGGGAGGGACGTACGACCGGCGCCGCGTGCGGTGCCTCGGCGGATGCCCTCGCAGGGGCGGTTGGCGAAGGGACGCTCGCTCGAGGAGACCCAGGAGCGCTGGGTGATCGGCGGGGAGGGATGCTCGAAGAGGAGGTCGCGTGACGGACGAGGCCCCGTACGAGCCGCGGGCCGGCGCAGTGCTGGCGGTCGACGTCGGCGGCTCGCACGTGAAGCTTCTCCTGAACGGTGACGGCGAGCGGAGGCGCTTCGCCTCGGGCAAGCGGCTCACCGCCGAACAGATGACGAAAGGCGTGCTCGAGCTCGCCCGTGACCTCGACTACGAGGCGGTCTCGGTCGGCGTGCCGGCCCCGGTGCTGGCCGGACGCGTCCTGCACGATCCCGCGAACCTCGGCAAGGGCTGGGCGGGGTACGACTTCCAGGCCGCGTTCGGCAAGCCCACGAAGGTGGTCAACGACGCCGCGATGCAGGCGCTCGGCAGCTACGACGGCGGCCGCATGCTGTTTCTCGGGCTCGGCACGGGGCTCGGGTCGACGATGATCGTGGACGGGATCGTCGAGCCGATGGAGCTCGGTCACCTGCCCTTTCGCAAGGCGACGTTCGAGGACTACGTCGGCGCGAGGGGACGCAAGCGTCTCGGCGACAAGCGCTGGCGCAAGGCGGTTCGCGAGACGGTGGAGGCGCTCGTCGCCGCGCTGGAGCCGGAGTACGTCGTGCTCGGCGGCGGCAATGCGCCCGAGGTCGGCGAGCTGCCCGAGCGCTGCCGCCTCGGCGCGAACGAGGACGCCTTCCTCGGCGGCTTCCGACTCTGGGTCGACACCTGACGACGAGCGCGGGCGCCGGACGTCACGACCCCGCCGCGACGTCCTCTGCGTGGTAGGAGGCACGCAGCGCCTCCTCGGCGTCTTTGCGCGGGAAGACGAAGAAGACGAGCGCCATCCCGACGAGCACCGCGGCGATCGCCGCGGAGTACGCCCACTCGTCGCCGTCGAGGAACGACTGCTTGGCGGCCGCGACGATCTGGTCGGCATTCGCCGGGTTCTTCTCGGCGAGGTTCTCGGCGCTCGCGAACGAGAGCTGGAGCTGTGCCTGCGTCGACTCGGTCACGTTCCGCCCCGACTCGGCGATCGCCGTTCCCATGGCGGCGGAGTAGCCGGCCGTCAGGAGCGCGCCGAAGACCGACGTCATGAGCGCGCCGCCGAGGTCGCGCTGCAGGTCTGCCGTCCCGGACGCCATGCCGACCCGTGTCACCGGGACCGAGCCGGTGAGCGAGTTCGAGGACGGCGTTCCCGCCAGGCCCACGCCCGCGCCGAGCAGGCACAGCGGGAGCGCCACCTTCCAGTACGCGGCGTCGTCGTCCCAGAGGAGCAGCATGCCGACGAACGCGAGGAGGATCAGCGCCTGGCCACCGAGCAGCGTCAGGCGTGAGCCGTGCGATCCGACGAGCTTCGCCGAGCGCGGCGCGACGAGCACCATGAAGAGGACGGCCGGAAGGATCGAGGCTCCGGCCTCGATCGTCGAGTAGCCGAGCACGTTCTGGAGGTACTGCTGGTTGATGAACGCGGCGCCCATGAGCGAGCCGAAGACGATGATCCCCGCGAGCCCGGCGACCCAGAACGTCGTCCGCGAGGCGACGCGAAGGTCGTAGAGCGGGTTCCGGGCGCGCCGCTGCCGCAGGACGAACGCGATCGCCGCCGCCACGGCGACGACGAGTAGCGCTGCCGCGAGCGTCCCCTCGTTCGGCACCGGCAGGAAGTTGATCGCCATGATCAGCGCGCCGACGAGCACGACGGAGAGGATCCCGCCGAGGTTGTCCACGGCCTCCGTCGACTCGTTCACGTTCGCGGGGACGAAGCGGATCGCCATCAGCAGCGCGACCGCGACGAGCGGCAGCGTGACGAAGAAGACCGAGCCCCACTCGAAGTGCTCGAGCAGCGCGCCCGAGACGAGCGGGCCGAGCGCCGCGATCCCGCCTCCGAGCGCGGACCAGAGCGCGATCGCCTTCGTGCGCGCCGGCCCCGACCAGAGCGCCGTGATCAACGCGAGCGTCGTCGGGTAGGCGAGGCCGGCCGAGATCCCGCCGACGACACGCGCGGCGAACAGCACCGTGTCCGACGGTGCAAAGCCGGCGACGAGCGACGCCGGGACGGAGAGGCACATCCCGAGGACGATCATCAGCTTGCGCCCGTAGCGGTCCCCGATCGCGCCGAGCCAGATCACCGACGCGGCGAGACCGAGCGAGTAGCCGACCGCGATGAGGTTGAGCATCGTCTGCGATGAGTCGAACGCCTCGCCGATGTCCGGTAGCGCGACGTTCGCGACGGAGAGGTTCAGGTTCGCGACTGCCGCGACGAGGATCAGCGAGACGAGGACGAGCTGTGCCCGCGCCGGCTCGGTGGACGCGCCCTCGTTGCTCCGGGTGCTCGGGGGCGTCGTGTCGGACGCAACGCTCTCGGCCATGTCCAGATCCTCCCACTCCGGCACGGCGGCCGTCGCGGTGGATGGGGTTCACCGGGGTTGGCAGCCGCCCATCGCGGGACACCCGCGGGCCGGGGTACTAGGCTCCGCTCTCGATGTCCGACGTCGCCGTCACGCTCGCTCCGCCCTCGAAGCAGCGCCGCATCCTCAAGATCGTCTCGTGGGTGGTCGGGCTGGTCCTCTTGCTCGTCGTCCTCCATCTGCTCGGCGTCGACGTGTGGGGCTGGCTCACCGAGCTGTGGGACACCGTCACCGAGATCTCGTTCTTCTACATCGTCCTCGGATGTCTCTTCCAGGCCGCGCAGACGATGCTCACGGCGCTCGGCTGGTACGGGATCCTGCGCTACGCCTATCCCGGCGGCGTCACCTACATGCCGGTGCTCGCGTCGTACGCGGCTGGTGTCGCGCTCAACAACTTCCTGCCGGCGAACGTCGGCACCTTCGTGACGCTCGTCATGTACGTCGCGGTCGTCCGCGGCTCGACCTTCCCGGGCATCCTGGCCGGCTACGTCGTCCAGAAGATCTTCTACCTGGTGATCGGGACGCTGATCTACGTCTACCTCTTCGCCCAGGTCGAGGGCTCGTTCGACTTCCAGTTCGGCGACGAGCGCGACGCGATCGTGGACCATCTGGTCCTCAGCCTCGGGATCCTCGCGGGAGGTCTCTTCCTGATCGTGTTGCTGGCCCGGATCTTCTGGCACTGGGTGAAGAAGATGTGGGCGCGAGCGAAGAAGGGCGCCGCGATCCTCGGCGACCTCGGCGCCTACGTGAAGCTCGTCCTGCTCCCCCAGATCGGCGGCTACGCGGCGAAGGTGGTCGTGATCATCGTCTTCCTCGCGGCCTACTCGATCCCCGTGACGTTCGGTTCGGTTATGAGCGTGCTCGGGTCGAACCAGCTCGCGAACATCCTCTCGTTCACGCCAGGCGGCATCGGCGTCAACCAGGCCTTCAACACGTTCGCGCTCGCCAGCTACACGAACTCGACGACCGCGACCGCGTACTCGATCGGCCAGCAGCTGATCACGACGGCGTTCAACGTCGGCTTCGCCGTCGTCCTCGTCTGCATCGTCTTCGGTTGGAGCGGCGGCTCGAAGCTCGTGCGCGACTCCTACGCGGACGCGAAGGTCAAGGCGGGCGAGATGAAGGCGAGCCGCGGGAAGGGGCCCGAAGCCGGGGAGGAGACGCCGGACGCCGACATCACGGCGTAGCCCCCGACGCGCGGTTACCGCGCCCAGGGGGACACACCACAACGGGACTTTCCGTTCCGTGCTGCAAACCGAACGCTGCTATGCCGATCCGATCAGGCCGTTTGCGAGGGCGTAGTTCACGAGCTGGGCGCGCGTATCGAAGTGGAGCTTGCGCATGATGCTCGCGCGGTGCATCTCGGTCGTGCGCGTCGAGATGAAGAGCTGCTTTGCGATCTCCTGGTTCGTGTGGCCGAGCGCGACGAGCCGGAGGACGTCGAGCTCACGCGGCGAGAGCGGCCCGGCGGCTCTTTTGCGACCGGTGGCCACTGCAGCGCCGAGCTCGGGATGAACGTAGTTCGATTCGGCCGCGACCGCTTGCACGGCTGCGATCAGGTCCGTGTCCGTGGCGCGTTTGATCGAGTAGCCAGTCGCTCCGGCCTCGAGCGCCCGCTCGACCGTTCCTGGCTCAGCGCTCGACGACAGCATCAGCACCTTGCTTTGCGGCGAGACCTCGAGCAGCTCTGCGATGAGCTCGATTCCGCTCTTCTCCGGCAAGAGCACATCGAGGACGATGACGTCAGGCTGGTGGGCGCGCGCCATCACGATCGCACGCTCCTCGGTGCCTGCCTCACCGACGACGGTGATTCCGGGCGCGCCGTCGAGAACGAGTCTGAATCCGGCGCGGACGACAGCGTGGTCGTCGACGAGCAAGACGCGCGTATCCACGGGAGAAACGCTAGACCGGGCGTCACGCCGCAGCAATAATCACAGGTTTGACTAGGAGCCTGGGGTCATCGCGGCGGTCGGCCGTCGAAAGCGGGGCCTTGCTGCGGATCGTCGAGCAGACGGCGGACGGCCTGTACATCGTCGACCACGACGGCAACTTCACGTTCGTGAACCCCGCTGCGGTGGCGCTCTTCGGCTACGAAGACGAGTCGGAGCTGCTTGGTCGAAACAGCCACGCCACGACGCACTACCAGCGTCCGGACGGCTCTCCCTATCCGGTCGAGGACTGCCCGCTTCTGAAACCACGGCTGACGGGGGAGAGCGTCCGCGTCGACGACGACTGGTTCTTCCGCCGGGACGGCTCGATGATCCGGGTCGCCTACTCGTCGGCACCTTTCGCGATGGAATCGGGTGTCGGGACAGTCGTCGCCATCCGCGACATGACAGAGGTGAGGCAGGCAGAAGACGAGCTCCGGCTTCTGCAGGCGACAACGGCGTTGATCAGTACCGCCGAGACGCTCGAGGATGCGGTCGCCAACGTCATTCGAGAGGTCTGCCAGGAATCCGGCTGGGTCGCGGGTGAAATGTGGATCCCGGACGACGACTGCCTCAGGCTCGAGCTTGCACCGGGATGGTGGGCCGCGGCCCCCGAGCTCGAAACGTTCTTCGTCGAGGCGAGCGCACCGCAGACGATGGGGCCGGGCGAAGGGCTGCCGGGACTCGTCTGGCAAACGCGACGACCCGCCTGGGTCGATGTCGACACCACGCGGCGACAAGGCCCAAGAATCGACACCGCCCGCCGGATCGGCTTTGCAGCCGGCGTCGCAATGCCGGTGCTCGCCGAGGGAGAGGTGGTCGCGGTCCTCGGCTTCTTTGCGGACCATCGCCGCACCGAGGACGACCGCTGGACAGATGTGCTGGCGGCGATCGCTGCTCAGCTCGGTCCGGTTCTCCTCCGAAAGCGGGCCGAGGACGAGCTTGCGCGAAAGGCGATCGAGCTCGCGCGCTCGAATGCCGATCTGCGGCTCTTTGCCGAGTTGACGGCGCACGAGCTGCAGCAGCCCTTGCATGTGATCGTCCGCATGCTGGCGCATGCTGTCGGGCGCACGACAGACGGGGCTCTGCTCGACACTGCACTGGGCTCGGCGCGTCGCCTCCAAGACTCGATTGAAGGACTGCTTCGGTACGCCTCCGTCGGCAAGATTCAGACCCGGACGATTCCCGCGGACGAGATCGTCGACCAGGCGCTCGCGGACTTGTCGCTGGAGCTCGACGCGGTAGCAGCCGAGGTCGTGCGGGAGCCGCTGCCGCGTGTCGAGGCCGACCCGGCGCAGTTGCGCTCGGTCTTCCAGAACCTCATCGCAAACGCGATCCGCTATCGCGCGGACGAGCCGCTCCGAGTCGAGGTCGGCTCGGCCGGCGGTGCGCTTTACGTCCGTGACAACGGTCGCGGCATCGATCCGGCTGACCATCAGCGTGTCTTCGAGCTCTTCCGACGTGGTAGCTCCGCGGGGGAGGTTGACGGCGTCGGGATCGGGCTGGCGCTCGCGCGGAGAATCGTCGAGGCCCACGGCGGCGAGCTGTGGCTCGAATCCGAGCCCAAGCGCGGTTCCACCTTCTTCTTCACGGTCCCAGTGGTCGCCTGATCGCGGCCCTCGGTTTTCCCGAAACGGAGCCGCGTTTCGCCTCGTAGTCGCGCGAGGCGTCCCGACGCACGATCGGAGTCGTCCCGCAACACGAAAGGAGATTCCGATGAACTGGACGCACGACACACATAGCGGTGGGGTCGCAGCGCACCTTGGACGCTGGAGCTCGGAGCACCGCGCAAAGGCGATCCTCATCTGGATCGCGCTGCTGGTCGTCGGCCTCGCAGCGACAGGCGTCGGTGCGAAGACGCTTTCACCTTCCGGCGAATCGGCCGGCGAGTCCGCCAAGGCCGAGCGGTTGCTCGAGCACGGCGGCTTCAGGCAACCGGCGGCCGAGGCGGTCCTGATCCAGGTCCCGCGTGAAGGCACCATCAACAGCGCAGACGCGCGGCGGGTCGCCCGCGACGTCGTCGCAGCCGTGAATGCGACACGGCTGGTCGAGAATGTTCGAAGCCCGTTCTCCCCGGGCAACGGCGGGCAGCTCAGCCGCGACGGCCGGTCCGCGCTCGTCCTATTCTCGATGAAGGGCAATGCTGACACGGCGGACGAACGGGTTGAACCCGTGGTCGCCGCGGTGAAGCATGTTGCCGAGGCCAATCCGCAGCTGCGGATCGAAGAGTTCGGCCGCGCCTCGGCTGGCAAGGCCCTGAACGACACCGTCGGGAAGGACTTCGAGCGGGCCGAGGGCATCTCGATCCCGCTGACGTTCGTGATCCTCTGGCTTGCGTTCGCCGCATTCGTCGCGGCCCTACTGCCGATCGCGCTCGCGCTCACTGGGATCTTGATCGCGACCGGGATCGTGACGTTGACGAGCCATGCGGTCCCGATCGACTCGAGCGCTCACTCGCTCATCCTCTTGATCGGGCTTGCGGTCGGCGTCGACTACTCGCTCTTCTACTTCCGCCGGGCTCGAGAGGAGCGAGCGGGAGGCGTATCGAACGCGGACGCAGTCGCCACTGCGGCCGCCACCTCCGGCAAGGCCGTCCTCACCTCGGGCATGACCGTGGTGGTCGCGATGACAGCGATGTTCATCACGGGTCTCGGCACCTTCATGGGCATGGCCGAGGGGACGGCGATCGTGGTCGGCGTGGCGATGGTCGGCTCGCTGACCGCGCTGCCGGCGTTGATGACGAAGCTCGGCGACGGGATCGACCGGGGCCGGATTCCGTGGCTCGGGCGGCGCCTCGAGCGACGCCGCGTAGGCGGCGAGAGTCGCGTCTGGGCGGCGATCGTGCGACCGGCGCTCGCTCGGCCGCTCGCGACGGTCGTTCTCGCGGCCGGATTCCTCGTTCTGCTCGCCGTGCCGGCGCTCCACCTCAAGACCGCGTCGCCGGGCGTGAACGATCTGCCCTCCGACCTCGCTGTGATCAAGACCTACGAGCGGATCGAACGGGCCTACGGCGCCAACCCGGTGTCGGCGCAGGTCGTCATTTCGGCGCCGCGCGTCGACTCGACAGGGGTCGCGACCGGGATTGCGAAGCTGAAGCGCGACGCGCTCGCGTCTGGCGAGATGCGCCAGCCGATCACCGTTGACATCAACCGCCAGCGAACGCTCGCGCGCGTTTCGGTCCCGCTCGTGGGAGACGGAACGGATGCCGCCTCGGAACACGCGCTTCAGACGCTCCGCGGCTCGATCGTGCCGAAGACGGTCGGTGCCATCGCCACCGCATACGTGAGCGGGCCGACCGCGCGTTCGGTCGATTTCAATCACCAGCTCGGCTCGAGGGCGCCGTACGTGTTCGCGTTCGTGCTCGGGCTGGCGTTCCTGTTGCTGCTCTGGAACTTCCGCTCGCTCGTGATCCCGGCGACGGCGATCACGCTCAACCTGCTCTCCGTCGGTGCGGCGTACGGCGTGCTGGTGTCGGTGTTCCAAGGCGGCTGGGGACTCATCCACTTCCCGGGCGTGCAGCAGGGCCCGATCACGGCCTGGCTGCCGCTCTTCCTGTTCGTGATCCTCTTCGGCCTTTCGATGGACTACCACGTGTTCATCCTCAGCCGGATTCGCGAAGGCCACGACCGGGGACTGAACACGCGTGAGGCGATCCGTAGCGGAATCACCCACTCCGCCGGCGTCATCACGAGCGCGGCGCTCGTGATGGTCGCGGTCTTCTCGACATTCGCGACGCTGTCTGTCACGTCGATGAAACAGCTCGGAGTCGGCCTCGCCGTCGCGATCTTCCTCGACGCGACGATCGTGCGCGGCCTTCTTCTCCCGGCCGTGATGACCCTGCTCGGCGAGCGCAACTGGTACCTGCCTCGCTGGCTCGAGCGCCTGATCTCGCGCGACGGGCGTGAGACGCAGCCGCACGGGATTGCGATTCCGGACGCGAAGTAGCGCATTCGAGCCGCTCCGAACGAGGCCCGCGCCATGTGGCGCGGGCCTCGCTTCGTCAGCGAGGCGTGACCCGGGCAGCCAGGCTGCGGCCGCTGGATCTCAGCATTGCGCAGGCAGTTGCGACTCGCGCCGCCATCCCTGCTTCAGCTGCACGACCCCACGCGCGCGGGTCATACGCCGCCTTGTCACCGAGGCTGCCGTCCGTCTGTAAGACGCCGTCGTAGTTTCGGAACATGTGATCGGCTACCGCGCGTGTATAGGCGTACTGCAGGTCGGTGTCGAGGTTGAACTTGACGACGCCGTATCCGATCGCCTCGTCGATCTGCTCAGGTGCCGAGCCGCTTCCACCGTGGAAGACGAAGTCGAGCTCGGCACCGGCACCGAAGCGCTCGATGACGGCGTTTCGCAACGAGTGCAGGAGCTTCGGGCGGAGCCTTACGTTCACGGGCGCATGGACGCCGTGGACGTTTCCGAAGGTGGCGGCAACGAGGTAGCGGCCACGCTCACCTGCTCCGAGGCGCTCGACCACGGCGACGGCGTCTGCCGGCGTGCTGTAGAGGCGGTCATCTGCGATACCACGTGCATCCACTCCGTCCTCTTCGCCGCCGACGATTCCAATCTCGATCTCGAGGATGACGTTCGCTTCTCGGCACGTCTCGAGAAGCTCGCCGGCCAGCTCCAGGTTCTCGGCGAGAGGAAGCGACGCGCCATCGAACATGTGCGAGTGGTAGACGGGCGGCTCGCCGCGGCGCACCCGCGCCAACGACTCCTCGAGCAGCGGCCGCAGAAACGCATCGACCTTCGCCGGCGGACAGTGGTCGGTGTGCAGCGCGAGCAAGACCGGATAACCGTCCGCGACCTCGCGTGCGAAGGCGGACAGCGCCCTTGCGCCTGCCGCCGCGTCCATCGCCGTTCCGGACGCGAACTCGGCACCGCTCGGCGTCAGTTGGACTATCCCGTCCGAGCGTGCCTCCGCGAAACCGGCGAGCGCAGCATTGAGCATGGTCGACGAGCTGACGTTGACGGCCGCGTACGCATAGCGATCCCTCTTCGCTGCATCGAGCATCTCGACGTACTGCTCCGGCGTAGCGAGAGGCAACGAGATACCTCCGGTCGCGCAATTCCGGCCCCTCGGCCGACGATCGAGTCTACGCCGTCCCGGTGATCTCCTACCACGTCCGGCCGGGATGCAGGAGGACCGGAACGACCCGCAGGGAGTTCCCGCGACGACAACGGAGAACCGAAGACGCGGAAGCGCGCCCGTCACACCCGGGGCACGCCGAGCTGCCGGCGCGTGCGGATCTCGGGCGCCGCTCGGGCCTCGGGTGACGGCTTCGCCCCCGTCGGGAGCGCCGCGAACCAGCGCGCGTAGCGATTCGCGAAGGGAGCGGCCGTGACGCCGTGCAGGACGACGGAGAGCCCGACCGTCACGAACGCGACCGTCATGAGCGTCTCGGCGTTCGTCACGCCGCCATCCTCGGCGACCATCAGCGCGAAGACGATCGACGCGAGCCCGCGCGGGCCGAACCACCCGAGGAAGCCGACCGTGCGGCCCCGCAGGCCCGCGCCGACGAGCGCAGCGGCCACGGGCGCCATGCGGATCACGGTGAGGCTGAGCAGCGCGTAGACGACGATTGCGGCGGACAGCCGGCCGAGCGCGGGGCCGAGCAGGACCGCGCCGAAGACGACGAACGTGAGGGCGCCGAGGACCTCGCCCGCCTGGTCGATCAGGTGGCCGACCTCTCCGAGGGCGTCGCGCCGCAGCAGCTGGAAGGCGACGCCCCCCACGAATGCCGCGATGAATCCGGAGCCGCCGATCGGGTGGGCGATCCCCCAGGCGAGGCCCGCCGCTGCGAACGGGACGATCTCGACCCAGTCGCGCTCCGGGTGCGCGGCCCGGCCCGCGAGAGTCAGCGCCGCGGCGCCCGCCGCCCCGGCGAGCACGCCGGCGAGGGCTCCGTAGCCGATCTGCTCGGTGAGCACCCGTACCGCAGACGCCGCGCCGAGCCGGTCGGACTCCACGCTCGCCACGGCGACGACGACGAGGAAGAGCGGCACGCAGATGCCGTCGTTGAGGCCGCTCTCGACGTTGAGGCTCTGGCGGACCCGCGACGGCAGGCCCGGCAGCATGACGACCGCCTGGCCGAGGGCGGCGTCCGTGGGCGCGAGGATCACGGCGAGCAGGAGCGCCTCCGACCAGCCGAGCCCGCCGAGGAGCGGCAGCGCGAGGACGAAGCCGAGCGCGATCGTCAGCGGCAGCCCGATGCCGAGCAGGCGTGCCGGGACGGCGGCCTCGCCGCGCAGGGCACGCAGATCGATCCGCGAGGCATCGGAGAAGAGCACGACCGCGAGGGTTGCCTCGGCCAACGTCTGGACGTGGTCGCCCAGCGGGCTGAGGTCGACGAGGCCGAGCACCTCCGTCCCGAGCAGGAGCCCGCACGCCGTGAAGACGATCGGGGCCGTGACGGACGTGCCGGAGAGGCGTCCGGAGATCGCCGCGTACGCGAGCAACGCGACGGCGACGCTCGCGAGGGCCCACTCCACCGCGCGAGCCTACGTCACGCCTCGGCAGGCGATGTCGACGTTCACCCGGGTGATCCGGGCGCCGGTTGACGCAGCTACCGCGCGGCGGGAACATGCTCACGCGATGGGGCCTCCGACCACGAGGCGTCGATGACCGACGCGCCGACCCGTCCCGCCACCGAGACCGGCTGGCGCGAGGAGGAGCTGCGCATCAGGCCGCTCCAGCTGCTGGTGACGTGGATCGTCTCGGCGGTCGCGCTACTCGTCGCGGCGTGGATCGTTCCGGGCGCGGAGATCAACGGCTTCCCGGCGGCGCTCTTGGCGGCCGCGGTGATCGGGGTGCTCAACGCCGTGCTCTCGCCGATCGTGGCGGCGATCCGGCTGCCGCTGACGCTCGTCTTCGGGTTCCTGCTCGTGCTCGTACTCGACGCTCTGATGCTGCTCGCCGCGGACAACATCACCGACGGCGACCTGAGCGTCGACGGCTTCTGGTGGGCGCTGCTCGTCGCGTTCGTCGCGTCGGCCGTCACGCTCGTGATCCAGGTCGTGCTCGGGATCGACGACGACACGGAGTTCTCGTACCGCGTCGTCAAGCGGATCGCAAGACGCACCGGCGACACCGTCCGAACCGACGAGCCCGGCGTCGTCTTCCTCGAGATCGACGGGCTCGCGCTTGCCGTGCTGCGGCGCGCGATGCGCGACGGGAACGCGCCCCAGATGGCCCGCTGGGTGGCGGACGAGGGCTATCGGCTCACCGGCTGGGAGACCGATCTCTCGTCGCAGACCGGCGCGAGCCAGGCGGGGATCCTCCTCGGCTCGAACGTCGACATCCCCGCCTTCCGCTGGGTGGAGAAGGAGACCGCGACCGTCATGACCTGTTCGGCGCCCGCCGACTGCGCGGAGCTCGAGCGGCGGCACGCGAGCGACAAGGGCCTGCTGCTCGACGGCGGCGCGAGCCGCGGCAACCTCCTCTCCGGGCAGGCCGACGTCGCGATCCTCACCGTCAGCCGGATCGAGGCGGAGAAGAAGGCGAACCCCGGCTACCGGACGTTCTTCGCCAACGGCTTCAACGTCACCCGGGTGCTCGTGCTCTTCGTCTGGGAGGTGCTGATCGAGTGGACCGCAGCGCTACGCGCGATCCGGCGCGACGTCCGGCCGCGCGGGCACCGCGGCGGGATCTACCCGTTCATGCGCGCGGCGATGTGCGTCGTCGTCCGCGACCTGATCGTCGAAGCGGTACTGACGGACATGATGAAGGGCCGCCCGGCGATCTACGCCACGTTCTCGAGCTACGACGAGGTCGCGCACCATTCGGGCCTGGAGCGGACCGACACGCTCGAGGCGCTGCGCAAGCTCGACAGCCAGTTCGGGCGGATCGAGCGGGCGAGGCGCTACGCACCGCGGCCCTACGAGATCGTCGTGCTCTCGGACCACGGCCAGACGCAGGGGGCGACGTTCAAGCAGCGCAACGGCTTCGGGCTCGACGACCTCGTGCGGCGCTCCCTCGAGTCGGCCGATGTGACGTCGCTCGCGAGCGGTGACGAGCACGACCGCACCGTCGGCCATGCCATCGGCGAGGCGACCGGCCGAGCCGCGAAGGAGGAGAAGCGGGCGAAGAACGACGTCTCGGGCGAGGACGTCGTCGTGCTCGCATCCGGCAACCTGGGGCTCGTCTACCTGATGGACGAGCGGCGGCGGCTGACGCGGGAGCAGATCGACCGGAGGCACCCGCGCCTGCTGCCCGCGCTCGCGGCCCACCCCCACGTCGGCTGGCTGCTCGTCCGCTCGGAGGAGCACGGCCCGATCGTGCTCGGCGGCAACGGCACGCACTACCTCGCGGACGGGCGCGTCGAGGGCGACGATCCGCTCGCGTCGTTCTCGCCGAACGCGCCCGGCCACCTGCTCCGGACCGACGGGTTCTCGAACGTCGGCGACATCATGGTCGGCTCGTTCTACGACCCCGACCTCGACGAAGGCTGCGCGTTCGAGGAGCTGATCTCCTTCCACGGCGGCCTCGGCGGCCCCCAGACCGAGCCCTTCGTGCTGCACCACGAGCGACTCCCGCTTCCCGAGCAGCCGATCGTCGGCGCCGCGGCCGTCAACGAGCTGCTGCGCCGCTGGCGGTCGCACCTCGACGGCGGTGCCGTGTCTGCAGAGAGAGCCCCGACCAGCGAGGTGACCACGTGACTACCGCCCCCCAATCCCGCGCGACACCATCCCGCACACGGATCATCCTCGCGCGCCTCCTCGTCGTGCTCGGCCTCGTTCTCCTCGTCGTCAGCCTGCTCTCGAACTGGGTCAAGCGCGAGGCGCTCGAGAGAGAGACGTTCCGCTCCACGTCGCAGGAGCTGATCGCGGAGCCTGCGATCCAGAACCAGCTCGCCCAGACGATGGTCGAGCAGCTCTACGCGAACGTCGACGTCTCGGCCCAGCTCGAGCAGAAGCTGCCGCCGAACCTGCAGGCGCTCTCGGCGCCGATAGCGGGGCTGTCCCGCGAGCTCATCGACCGGGCCGCGACCGAGCTGCTGCAGCGCCCGCGCGTCCAGAGCCTCTTCGTGAGCGCCGCCTCGCTCGCGCAGTCCCAGACCGTCCGTGTGCTCGAGGGCGACACGACACGCTTGCAGACGACGGGCGGGAACGTCGTGCTCGATCTCCACCCGCTCGTCGAGCGCCTCGGAGACCGGTTCGGCTTCCTCCCCGCCTCGCAGCAGCTCCCGCCGGACGCAGGTCGCATCGTTCTCCTCGAGTCCGATGAGCTCGACACGGCGCAAACCCTCACGCAGCTCCTGAAGGACGTGGCCGACTGGATCTGGATTCCGGCGCTCCTTGCCTGGGGCGTCGCCATCTGGCTCGTACCGGGTCGCCGCCGCAAGGAGGTGCGGGCAATTGCGATCGGCTGGATCGTCGCCGGCATCGCCCTGCTCGTGATCCGCCGAGTTGCCGGGTCGTACCTGGTCGACAACCTGACGGACTCCGACAGCGTGCGCCCGGCGCTGAGCGCGTTCTGGAACATCCTCTCGGACGGGCTCAAGGAAGCGGCATGGACCGTGGTGGTCATCGGCATCATCGCCACGCTCGGCACCTGGATCACCGGCGACGGGCGGAGAGCCGTCGGCACACGGCGCTGGCTCGGCCCGTGGCTCGCCCGGCCCGGCCTCGCGTGGGGCGTGTTCGCGGCTGTGCTTCTGCTCGTCGTATGGGCGCTCCCGCTGCAGCGGTTCCTGATCGCTGCGATCCTCATCGTCCTCGCATGCGTCGGCTTCGAGATCTCCCGCCGCCAAGCCGTCGCCGAGTATGAGGCGGAGGCGCCGGGCGAGCCTCGGCCGCAGCTCACGGTTCCCTTCCGTCGCCCGGCGCCCGCGGCCGCGACACAGGTGGAGGAGCTCGAGCGGCTCGCACGCCTGCGGGCGGACGAGCTCCTGACGGACGAGGAGTACGCAGCGGCGAAGGGGCGGCTGCTCGCGGCGGGAACGCCGCCCTAGCGACGACTAGCTAGAGCTCGACGGCCTCGCCGGGCGCGAGCACGCGCACCTCGACGTCGGGGGCAACGCGCGCGGCCGCCTCGACGAACGCCGCCTGCGGCTCGGCGAGGAACGCCGGCAGCCGCCGGAGCCCGAGGTGCAGCGGGGCGTACGTCCCCCAGTGGATGGGGACGGCGACGCGCGGACGGAGAAGCGCCACTGCCTCGGCGGCCTGAGCAGGGTCCATGTGAGCGCCGCGGCCGAGCGTCGGACCCCAGCCCCAGATCGGGATCAGCGCGAGGTCGAGCTCGGGCACGAGCCCTTCCATCTCGGGGAAGAGCGCCGTGTCGCCGGGGAAGTAGACGCGTCTCGAGCCGTGGATGGCGTAGCCGAGGGCCGGCGCCCGCGCGGGGTAGGGCGGCCTCGAGCCGTCGTGCGCCGCGAAGGTCGCCTCGACCTCCACCGCGCCGATCGCGAGCGTCTCGCCGGCGTCGAGCTCGGTCACCTCGCGGAACCCGCGCCGGGCGAGGATCCGGCCGATCCCGCGCGGCACGACGAAGGGTGTCTTCGTGCCGATGCGGCGGAGCGAGCCCGGATCGAGATGGTCGTGGTGCGCGTGGGAGAGCAGCACGGCGTCGACCGGTCGCAGGGCGTCCGGGTGAACCGGCGCGCGGCGGCGGAGGTGCTTCACGAAGAGTCGCAGGAGCGGGTCGGTGAGCAGCCGCACCCCGTCGAGGGAGATCAGCACCGTCGAGTGCCCGATCCACCGTGCTTCCGCTCGGTCGCTCATCGAGGCGATGGTAGGCCTCGTCGGGTAGAAGGAACGCGAACGGACCGAGGTCCCGCGACCGGAGGAGGAGACGATGCCCGGCTGGGTAGGGAACATCGAGCAGGAGACGCTCGCGAACGAGACGTTCCGCACGGTCGTGTTCACGGGTGAGCACACGCAGCTCACGGTGATGAGCATCGAGCCTGGGGACGACATCGGCGGCGAGGTTCATACCGGTCACGACCAGTTCCTGCGGATCGAGTCGGGCAGCGCCCGCGTCGAGCTCGGCGGGAGCGAGGGCTCGCCGGCAGAGGTGCATGACGTCGGTGACGCCTGGGCGATCATCGTCCCGTCCGGCACCTGGCACAACGTCGTCAACACCGGCTCGGGAAAGCTCAAGGTCTACTCGCTCTACTCGCCGCCCGAGCATCCGGACGGCACCGTCCACCGGACGAAGGGCGACGCGCTCGCGGCCGAGCACTGACGGACTGCAT
>JBKPNM010000167.1:0-26937 GCA_046732615.1 Actinomycetota bacterium
GCGCTGATGGGCGCGGCCGGGAGGCAACGCGCGCTCGAGGAGTTCTCGCAGGAGCGCTGCACCGACCGGATCGAGGCGCTCTACGGCGCGGCGCTCGCGGCCGCCGGCGAACGGCGCCGCCGCACGAGCTCCCACGCCCGCTCGACGGCGAACGCGGCGAGCAGCGCGAGCACGAAGTCCCACGGCGCGCGGTAGCGCACGGTCCCGGCGAAGACCATCGCAATCAGGGTGTTCGAGCCGAGCAGCAGCCCGGCGAGCACGACGAAGCGACGCGGCGCGAGGAAGGCGCCCCAGAGCGCGAACGCGTAGAGCAGGACGACGAATGCCGGCTCGATCGTGCGCTGCGCGAGATCCGAGACGCCTTGCTGCCCCGGGTCGTCCGCGGAGACCGTCAGGAAGGGCGACCACAGCATGCCGACGGCCTGCACGGCGAGCCGTCCCTTCTCGCCCGGCTCGTCGCGCCAGAAGTCGAGCACCTCGTCCCGGTAGAACGACGCCTGCGCGCACTCGTCGACCGCCTTCGCGGCCGCGACCGAGATGCCCGCGGCCTTCTCCGGCCACGGCGGCACGTTGGGGAGGTCGGGGACGTCGTCGATCCAGCCGCCGCGAGCGAGGACGTCGTACGTGGCCGGGTTGTTCGCCTTCCAGAGGGCGCGCGTGTCGGTCGTGATCGTCGCGCAGCCGATCACCACGCGATTGCGGGCCACCCACGGCGCCGTCACCGCCGCGGCGCCCACGACGACGAGGAGCGCTGCGACCAGCGCGCGCCGGCCGGGCCTGATGCCCCACGCCACGTACGGGGCGAGGACGAGCGGCAGGAGGAGCAACCGGGCGTTCGAGAGGATCGCCAGCCCGGCGACGGCGCCGGTGGCGAGCGCGAAGAGCAGCGACCGGCGCTCGAAGGCGACGAGCGCGAGCAGCACGATCGCGGCCGCGAGGAGCCCGTCGAGGATCTCGCGGTTGACGTGCACGTCGTGCCAGACGAGGTATGGGTGAAGCGTCGTCACGAGCGCCGCGACGACGCCGGTCGACACCGAGCCGATCCGGCGCCCGATGACGAGGACGAGGAGCGCCGTGGCGACGGCGACGAGCACCTGGGCGAGCCCGACCAGCGCCCACGAGCGCTCGAGCGGCCAGTAGAGCGCGGCGAGGAACCATGCGTAGAGCGGCTGCGTGTAGGCGGAGGGGACCCCCGGGAGGAAGCCGAACGTCCCGCTCGAGACGAGCGTCTGTGCGAACGTGTCGCTCTTCTCGACGTAGGCGTCGAGGATGTCGTCGCGCTCGATCGCGAGGGCGAGAAGACGGGGGAGCGTGGCGGCGGCGACGACGAGGGCGATCGCGGGACGTGGTATCCGTTGCGCTGTGCCGCCCACGACTCCGGAACGGTACGCAGTGGTCTCCTGTCACGTCGAACGACCGCTCGACGACCGGGTCTGGGCGGCGTTCTCGTCGTTGCAGGAGCGCCGGCCGGGCGGGCTCCCGATCGCCGCCCTCATGCGCCCGCCCGATGCCGAGGCCGGTGAGCGCGACGAGGAGCGATGGCTGGCGAGGGCCCGCGAGGCCGCCGACCGCGGCCCGCTCGGGCACCACACCCACTTCACGAGCCCGACGCACGCACGGCCGACCGCGGGTGATCCCGCGGAGCACGTGCGGAGGGAGGCCGAGTGGCTCGAGGAGCGAGGCGTCCGGGCGACGCTCTTCTGCGGCGGCGGCTGGTACACCGACCGCTCGGTCGCGCTCGCATGCGCCGAGCTCGGCTACGCGGACTGCACGCTCCGGGCCTCGCGGCCCGGCTACCTGCCCGACGGAGCAGCGTGGGCGCAACTCGACGAGCCGGCGCGGATCGACGTCGGCACCGGCACCGTTCCCGCGGTCCCGACGACGCACGGCGCGGGCGCGCTCGCGCGCGCGGTCGTCCTTCCGGCGCTTCCGGCGCGCGTCCACGCCTACTTCCACGACACGGATCTCGTGGCGCGCCCCCGACGCCTGCTCATCGTCCAGGCGCTGCGCATGCTCGGCCGGCGCGGCGCAGCGACCGACCTCGACGCGCTGGTATCCGCCGTGCGCGGCGACGGCCGCCTCGTCGCCTGGGCGGACGTCGCGCGCGGGGAAGCGGCCGACCCCCGGGCGTAGAATTCCGGCGTGCCGAGCGAGGCGCCCACGAAGCCTCCTCTCCGCCCAGAGCCGCCGCCGACGCCGCCCGGCGAGGACCCCGGAGACATCAGGCGTTCGCGCCTCTACCTCCTCTCGCGCGGGCCGGTCGTCAGCCTCGTCCGCCGCGGCATCAGCGTCGCCGCGCTCGTCGCGGCCGACGTCGCGGGGCTCGCGCTCGGCCTCTACATCGCGCTCGTCCTCCGCTCGGTCGTCTACGGCGACACGGTCTTCTGGTCGCTCCTCTGGGACACCGGCCCGGCGGAGTGGCTGCCGTTCCTCGCCCCGATCACCGTCATCGTGTTCTTCCAGGCCGGCCTCTACGCCCCGCGCGAGCGCCGCGCGGGCTCGGGGCGGATCCTCGCCGCGCTCGTCCTCGTCGCGCTGATCGTGCTCGCGTTCGGCCTCGGGACCGACTACGACTTCACGACGACGGGCCTCATCCCCACCGCCGTCGCGACGAGCGCCGTCTCCATCAGCCTCCTCCGGGCGGCATACGACTCGGTGTCGCTGGAGCTGATGGGGCTCGCCGGGATCCGGCGTCGCTTGCTGCTCGTCGGAGGCGACGACACGCTGCCCGATCTCGAGCGGCAGCTCCGGGCGTCGCGCGGCGGCATCGGCGTCGAGGTCGTGGGCGTCCTGGCCGTCGCCCCGGGGCCGGCCGGCCTCGGGCGCTCGCTCGACCGGCTCGCGGCGTCCCTCGAGCGCGAGCGGCCCGACGAGGTGGTGCTCGCGGAGGCGCACTTCGACGAGCAGACCGTCCTCGACGTCGTGCAGCTCGCGCACCGGCACGGCGTCAAGGTCAAGCTCGCGCCGACGACCACCGAGCTCCTCGTGCACGAGGGCGAGTACGTCCCCGGACAGGGCATCCCGCTGTTCGAGCTCCGGCCGCCGATGCTGACCGGCGTCGACTGGGCGACGAAGCGCGGCTTCGACCTCGTCGTCTCCGTGCTCTTCCTCGTGGTCGGAATGCCGCTCTGGCTCCTGATCGCGGCGGCGATCAAGCTCGACTCGCGCGGGCCCGTGCTCTACGTCTCGCGCCGGGTCGGCGTCCGCGAGCAGGAGTTCGGGATGCTCAAGTTCCGGACGATGGTCGCCGGCGCGTCGGAGCAACAGGACGCGCTCGAGGAGGAGAACGAGGCGTCGGGGGCGCTGTTCAAGATCCGCGACGACCCGCGGGTGACTCGCGTGGGCCGCGTGCTGCGGCGGCTCTCGCTCGACGAGCTGCCGCAGCTCGTCAACGTGCTGCTCGGCGAGATGAGCCTCGTCGGACCTCGGCCGCTGCCGCTCCGCGACCACGCGATGCTGCAGGACTGGCATCGCGCTCGCTCGCTCGTCCTCCCGGGGATGACGGGGCTCTGGCAGATCTCGGGACGCTCGGGGCTCGAGTTCGACGATCTCGTCCGGCTCGACTTCACCTACATCGAGAACTGGTCGATCTGGTCGGACGTGTCGATCATCGCGCGCACGATTCCGGCCGTCCTGAGCGGCCGCGGCGCCTACTGAGCCGCTGACGTCGGTCGAGGCGCTCACGGCCGCGAGGAACCCGCTGGGCGTGTCCCTACACTGGCGCTCGTGCGCCAGCCCCGCATCCTTGCCGTCGCGTCCGCGGTCGACCTCGACTTCCGCTACGGCTGCACGCCGGCCTGGTGGCAGCTCTGGAAGGGGCTCTACGAGGTCGGAGTCGACCTCGTCGTCACGCCGTACCGCGGGCGACCGATCGAGTCGCCGTGGTGGCGGACGGCGCCGAACCCGACCCAGCGCGAAGGAGAGAGCTACGCCGCTCTGCGGAGCGGGCTCGCGCGCCTCAAGGGCGACCGCTACCTGCGTCGTGCCGAGGAGAGCCCCGAGGACGGCGCCTTCGACAAGCTGACGCGCGAGACGATCTGGAAGGTCGTGACGCCCCGCTGGCGCCGTCACCTCGACCGGCTCGTGGCGCGCGAACGGCCCGACGCCGTGCTCGTCTTCACGGTGCCGATGGCCCACTTTCGCGGCATCCCGACGTCCCTCCGCGAGCGCCACGGCATCCCGGTGGTCTTCTACGACGGCGACGTGCCGATGAGCCTGCCGGAGTTCGGCGGCATGGACACGGGCTTCAACTACTACCACGGGGCCGATCCGTCCGAGTACGACCTCGTGCTCTCGAACTCCGACGGCGGGATCCACCGTCTCCTCGAGCTGGGCGCCCGCCATGCCGAGGCGGTGCTGTGGGCTGCCGATCCCGAGTTCTTCCGCCCGCTTTCCGTGGAGAAGGACTGCGACGTGTTCTTCTACGGCTACGGCGACAAGTTCCGCCGCGAGTGGATGGCGGCGCTCGTCGGAGAGCCCTCGAGACGGGACCCCCGGATCGACTTCGCGCTCGGCGGGCGCGACTTCCAGGGCGACGTCGGCCGCGCGCGCCTGCTCGGCGACGTCCCGTTCAACGCGTTCGCGCGCGCGATCTCCGCCGCGCGGGTGAACCTCAACGTGACGCGCCGTGCCCACGCGACCGTCGACGGCTCGTCGACGTGCAGGCCGTTCGAGCTCGCCTCGTCCGGTGCGGCGATCGTCTCGAACCCGCATGCGGGGATCGAGCGCTGGTTCGAGCCCGGCAGCGAGCTCGTCGTCGTGGACGACGCGGACGCCGCGCTCGACGCGTACCGCGCGCTCCTCGACGACCCGGGTGAGGCGGCGGCGATGGGCGCCCGCGCTCGAGAGCGGGTGCTCGACGAGCACACGTACGCCCATCGCGCGCGGCAGATGTTGCGCCTGCTCGGCCTCGAGGCAACGGTCGCGGTATGACCCGCGTCGTCGCCGTGGTCCCTGCGTTCGAGGAGGCGGCGGCGATCGGCCTCGTCGTCGCGGAGATCGCAGCTTTCGATCCTTCGATCGACGTGGTCGTCGTCGACGACGGCTCATCGGACGGGACGGGTGCCGCCGCGGCCGCTGCGGGAGCGACGGTCGTCCGGCTGCCGTTCAACCTGGGCATCGGCGCAGCCGTGCAGACGGGCTTTCGCTGGGCGCTCGAGCGCGACTACGACCTCGCGGTGCGGCTCGACGGCGACGGGCAGCACGATCCAGCGGAGCTTCCGAAGCTGCTCGCGCCGATCGAGAGAGACGAGGCCGACGTCGTCACCGGCTCGCGCTTCCGCGATGAGGAGGAGGGCTATCGTCCGCCGCTCGGGCGACGCGTCGGGATCACGTGGTTCGCGCGGCTCGTCTCGCTTCTCTCCGGTCAACGCGTGACCGACACGACCTCGGGGTTCCAGGCGCTCAACCGGTCCGGGATCGAGCTGTTCGCCCGCGACTATCCGAGCGACTACCCGGAGGTGGAGGCGACGGTGCTCGTGCTCAAGCACCGGCTGCGGCTCGCGGAGGTGCCCGTGCGCATGCGCGAGCGCGAGCACGGCTCGTCCTCGATCACGTTCGTACGCTCCGTCTACTACGCGATCAAGGTGACGCTCGCGCTGTTCATCGCGATGGCACGCCGCTACGCGGTGCCGTCGGAGGGAGTCGAGCGGTGACACCGGTTCGCATCTCCATCGCGGCCGCTATCGCCTCCGCGCTCCTGCTGCTGATCGTGCTCGAGCTGATCCGCGGGCGGCGCCTCAAGGAGCGCTACGCCCTGCTCTGGCTCGCGACCGGTGCGGTGCTGCTCGTCCTCTCCCTCTGGCGCGGCGGCCTGAACACGATCGCCGACTGGCTCGGCGTCGCGAGCTATCCGCCGGCGATCCTCTTCGCCGCCGCGATCATGTTCGTGATCGCCGTCCTGTTGCACTACTCGACCGTGCTCTCGCGGCTGACGGACGACAACGTGCTGCTCGCGCAGGAGATCGCGCTCCTCCGCGCGCGATTGGACGCGCTGGACGCAGAGTCGCCTAGGGAACCGCGGGCGGGCTGATCGCAAACACGTCGCCACGATCGGTCTCGTCGAGCCAGTTCGCGGCTACGCCTACCCGGTAGACGGCGCCCGCTGGCGGGGTTCGGTCGACATAGCGGCGTTCACGTGTCGTGACGAGTGTCTCCGCTCGGAGGTCGCACCGTGCAACGCCGCGCGGCTCGCACACCATGTCCGAGAATCCTCCGGGCGCACTTCGGTACACCCGATAGAACGTCCGTGCGCGCCTCGTCGAATCCGTCCACGTCAGGACGTTCGCCGTGCCGACGCGGCGCACGTCGAGCGAGACGACGCCGCCGTCCGCCGGCACGCCGATCTCGTTCACGACCAGTTCGCGGGGGACGTACGCGTACGGAGGCGTCTCCTGCTGCGTCAACTGCATCTGTTCGACGACGAGGATGACGGCGACGGGGACGATCGCGAGGAAGGCGACGACCGCGATCGTCGCCCGGAGACCAGGACGTCGGCCGGGGAGCGGGGCGAGCCGGGGCCCCATCCTCTCGCTGAACGTTGGCACGAGCAGCGGCACCGAAGCGGTCAGGAGCACGAACGCCGGAAGCGCGGGCATGATCAGGCGCCAGTAGCTCCCCGACTCGACGGTCGCGACGTCGGCCGCGCCCTTGACAACGACGTAGCCGAGCAGCCAGCCGCCGAGCAGGCCGGCCGCGGCGAGCGAGCGACGGGCGACGGCGATCAGGCCGGCGAGCGCGAGGAACTGGAGCACGCGGGCGCTCCACGAGAACTCCCGCAGGTTCGACATGTTCTGCTTCCAGGTGTCGAAGTCGAGGTGCACTGTGCGGTCGAACCAGGTCGTGACCGACGCGACGGCGGGGTCGCCGAGCCCCGCGGCGAGTCGTGTCCCGCCGTCCGCGAAGAGCGGCACCTCGCCGAGCCCGCGCCACTTCCAGAGCGTGAGCGCGAGGAGCGCCGGCGCGAGCGCCACGGCGAAGAGCGTCGCCTGACGCCACCGCCGCGCGATGAGGAAGGCCAGCGCGGGGCCGCCGAGGAAGAGGGCGTTGGCGGGCTTCAGGGCGAGCGCGACCCCTGCGAACGTCCCGGCGAGGACGGCCTCGCGGTAGGCGAACGCGTCGAGCGCCCTGACCGTGAGCGCGGCCGCGACGAGCACCGCCACGACGGACGGGAAGTCGGCCTGCTGCGTCAGGCCGAGCGCCTGTGGCAGGAACTGGTCGACCCACGAGTCGTGGTAACGCTGCGCGAAGTACGGGATCGCCGCGAACGGGGCGGCCACGAAGGCGGCCGCGCACCACAGGCCCGCGAGCCGGCCGGCGAGCCGGGCGCCGATGTCGTAGACCGCGAGCGTCGCGATCGGCGCGAGCACGCCGACCTGCAGGATCGTCGTCAGCGGCAGCAGGTCGACGGAGCTCGACCCGGTGATCCACGTCAGCGGCGCGAGCAGCATCGGCCAGCCGTGGCTCGTGAGCGCGTACGACATCGTCCCGTGCCCGAGCAGCCACCCCGACGTCACGAGCCAGATCTGGTCGCCGCCCTGGTACGTGAGCCATCCGTTGCGGTTGACGGAGAAGAACAACGCGACCGTGGCGAGGACCTGCACGCCGACGAGCACCGCGAGCGAGACGACGACGTGGCGTCTGACGGCTCCGGCGGCGCGATCGAGCGCGGCGAGGACGGAGCGCGGACGGGCGGCGGCCGCCGCCGTGCTCATACGGGAACGCTCTCGCGGAACCAGGCGACGGTGCGCGCGATTCCGTCGCGCAGCGACGTGCGGGCTTCCCAACCGAAGAGCTCTCGCGCACGGGATGCGTCGAGGCTCCGTCGCGGCTGGCCGTTCGGCATCGAGGTGTCCCAGGTGATCGTCCCCGTGAAGCCGACGGCCTCCGCCACGAGCTCGGCCGTCTCGCGGATCGACGTCTCGACCCCGGTGCCGAGGTTGACCGGCTCGGGGCCGTCGTAGCGCGCCGCGGCGAGGACGAGTGCCTCGACGCAGTCGTCGACGTAGAGGTACTCGCGCGTCGGCGAGCCGTCGCCCCAGAGGACGACCTCGTCGGGTGACTCGCTCATCTTCCGGATCAGCGCGGGTATCACGTGCGACGTCTCGAGGTCGAAGTTGTCGCCCGGCCCGTAGAGGTTCGTCGGGAGCAGGAAGATCGCGTTCGTCCCGTACTGCTCGCGGTACGCCTGTGCGCCGACGAGGACCGCCTTCTTCGCGACTCCGTACGGCGCGTTGGTCTCCTCCGGGTAGCCGTTCCAGAGGTCGTCCTCGCGGAACGGGACGGGGGTCAGCTTGGGATACGCGCACACGGTGCCCGCGATCACGAGCTTCGGCGTCTCGTTGAGCCGTGTCTGCTCGAGGACGTGCGCGCCCATCATCAGGTTGGCGAACCAGTAGCGGCCCGGGTTCGAGCGGTTCGCGCCGATGCCGCCCACCTCCGCCGCGAGGTGGTAGACGAGCTCGGGCTCGCTCTCCGCGAACATCTGCGCCGTCGCCTCCATCGAGGTGAGGTCGTAGTCGGCGCGCCGTGCCGCCGTGACGTCGTGGCCGTCCTCCTCGAGCCGCGTGACGAGCCGCGAGCCGAGGAATCCGCCCCCGCCGGTGACGAGGACCCGGCTCACCCGGTGACGAGCTTTGGCGCGCCGGTCGGGAGCCAGTCGACCCTCCCGATCCAGCGCTCGCGGTTCTCGGCGTACCAGCGGATCGTCCGCAGGATGCCTTCCTCCCAGCTGACGCGCGGCTCCCAGCCGGTCTCCCGCGTCAGCTTCTCGTGGCCGACGCGGAGCGCCATCACGTCACTCGACCCGGGGCGCTTGCGCGCCTCCGTCGTGACGACCCGCCGGTCGTCGGGCCAGAAGCCGTGCTCGACTCCCGTGCGCACGATCAGGTCGGCCCAGTCGGCCATCGAGACGTTCTCGCCCTGGCCGTAGACGTACACGTCGCCGGGGCGCCCGTGCGCCGCGACGGTCAGGTGGCCGCGGACGCCGTCGGTACAGAAGCAGAAGTCGCGGAGCGGCTCGAGCGCGCCGAGCTCGATCTCCGGCCGCGCGAGCGCCTGCGTGACGATCGTGCCGGTGACGTAGCGCGGGTTCTGCCGCGGCCCGTAGTTGTTGAACATCCGCGTCACGACGCCCGGAAGGCCGAACGCGTCGTAGTAGTTCATCGTGAGGAAGTCGGCCGCGACCTTCGCCGTCGCGTAGATCGACTTCGGGTTGATGGGCGAGCGCTCGTGGAGGATGAGCGCACCGGCGTCGTCGTACGTGTGGTGCTCGGAGACGTCGTCGCGGACGTTGCCGTACTCCTCCGACGTCCCGGCCGTGTCGAACTTCTCGAGCTCCAGGCCCCAGTCCACGATCGACTGGAGGAGGTTGAGCGTGCCGACGGTGTTCGCCATCACCGTCTCGTACGGCCGGTGCCACGACTCGCCGACGTGTGCCTGTGCGCCGAGGTGGAAGACGTAGGGGCGGTCGGGCGCGTCGCAGAGCTCGCGCACGAGGTAGTCGATCGACGTGCGGTCGGTGAGATCCGCGAAGTGCACCTTGAGCTCGCGGCGGAGGTGCCCGATGTTGTTGAGCGCGCCGCTCGACGTCGCGCGCACGAAGGCGTGGACGTTCGCGCCGAGGGTGACGAGCGCGTCGGTGAGGTGCGAGCCCATGAATCCGTCCGCCCCCGTGACGAGCACCGTGCGGCCCCCGTAGACCTCGCCGAAGTCGCCGCGCAGGGCGTCGAGGTCGCTTTCTGTCCAGATCGTGTTACTGCTCATCGGGTCGGGTGACGCGGGCCGTAGGCTTGTGCGTCGGTGAGCAAGCCTAGCGCCCAGACCGGACTCGGGTCCCTCGCGACGGGCGCCGTCACGGCGCTCGCGCTCGCAGTCCAGACCGCCCTTGCGGCGGTCGTCGGCGTGATCATCGGGCGCGAGCTCGGGTCGACGTCGGAAACGGACGGGTTCTTCGCCGCGTACGCCGTCTTCATCGTCCTCGCGCTCGCGGCGACGGCGATCCGGGTGACGGTCCTCCCGCCGCTCGCCCGCGCGCGCGCGGAGCGGCGGCTCTCCTCGGAGACGGCGTCGTACGGCGCCGCCGTCGGCGCGGTCGCGGCGCCTCTGCTCGTCGTCGCGGTGGTCGCGGCGCACCCGATCGCGGAGGTCCTGACGGCGTTCGGGCCCGACGCCGCGGTCGACGCGGCGGCATCTGCGCTCCCGTGGATGGTCGTCGCCGGTCTCGGCCAGTTCACTGCGGGGCTCCTCGCGAGTGCGCTCGCTGCGCTCGACGACTACGTCGTCCCCGCGATCGGCTTTGTCGTGGGCAGCTTCAGTGGGCTCGTATTGATCGTGCTCCGGATCGGTGAGGACGGGACGAACGCCGTCGCCTGGGGCATGGCGCTGAACGCCGTGCTGGCGACCGTCGTCCCGGCGGTGTCGTTGTGGATGCGGGCGCAACGCGAGCGGATGCCCGTCGCGGCGGCGCGTGCGAGTCTGCGTGGCACGGGACGGAGGCTGCTCGAGCTGGGAGCCGGCTCCGCGCTCCCGCTCGCGCTCCAGGCGATCTACCTCGTCTGCGTACCGCTCGCGGCGCGGGAAGGCGTCGGCTCCGTGACCAGCCTGAACTACGCGTACCTCATCGCGGCGGCGGTCGTCGGCGTCTGCGCCTCGTCGATCGGGCTCGTGACTGCCGTACCGCTCACGAGGCTCGGCGTCGACCCTCGGCGCATCGCACGCCACGTCCAGGCTTCCTCGTGGCCGGCGCTGCTCGCAGTCGGCGCGACGGCGGGGATCTTCGCAGTGGCCGGAGCGGAGATCACGGGACGTGTCCTCGGCACGGCGTACGACGACGACGTCGGGGCGGAGGTCGGCCGTCTGGTCGTCGTCCTGGCGCCGTACATGGTCGCGGCCGTCGCAATCTCCGTCACCTTTCCGCTCGTATTCGTCGCCGGTCGTGGCGGCCGGCTCCCGCTCGTCGGTGTCGGCGTGCTCGCGGCCCACGTGCCGCTCGCCTTCGCGGCGCAGGCGCTCGCCGGCCTCGAGGGACTCGCACTCGCCCTCGCCGTCTCGACGGGCCTCGCATTCGCGTGGATGCTCGCGCTCCTCGACGCCGTCCGCTCCACGCTCGGGCCCCTCGCCGTCGCGGTCGCCGTGGTCGGAGGCTGCGTCCTCGTAGGATTCGTCCCGGCCGGAGCCGTTCTCGGCCCGGCCGGCGCGGCAGTCGGGGGCCTGGCCCTCGCAGGCGCCGCGCTCGCGCTCGTGCGGCCGACGGGCCTCACGTCGGCGTGGCACTACCTCCGGGAGCTCGCCTGATCACGCGCGTGGCCGCCGTCGTCCTCGGGTGGAACGGGCGCGACGACACGCTCGCGTGCCTGGGCGCGCTGCGCGCGGCCACCTACCCCGACCTCTCTTTTGTCGTCGTTGACAACGCATCCACCGACGGTGGCCCGGACGCCGTCGCGGCGGAGTTCCCCGAAGCCACGCTGATCCGGCTCGACGAGAACCGCGGCTTCGCCGGCGGGGTCAACGTCGGCGTGGACGCCGCGCTCGAGTCCGGGGCCGACGCGGTCCTGCTGCTCAACAACGACGCGGTCGTGGACGCAGGGTTCCTGGAGCCCCTCGTGGAGGCGGTCCGGCCCGGGGTCGGAGCGGCGTGCGCGCAGATCCTCGACGGCGACGGCTCGCGGATCTGGTACGCGGGTGCCGCGTACGACCCGCGCCACGGCCATCAGGGCCGCCACACCGGCTACGGCCAGCCGCCGCTGGCCCCCGACGTCGCGCCGTACGCGACCGACCGCGCGTGCGGCGGGGCGATGCTCGTTCCGCGCTCCGCGCTCGAGCTCGTCGGCGCGCTCGACGAGACGCTCTTCGCGTATGCCGAGGACGTCGACTGGTCGCTTCGCGCGCGCGACGCCGGCCTGCGGATCGTCGTCGTTCCGGCGAGCATCGTCCGCCACCGCGTGTCGGCGTCGACGGGTGGCGCCTCCTCTCCCGACTCGCTCTACTACGCGCTCCGCAACGGCCTGGCGGTCGCCGAGCGGGCCGCCCCGCTCGGCACGCTCGGCACGCTGCGGCGACGGGCGGAGGCCGTCGCGGCGTTCGCCGTCCAGGCGCTTCGCTCACCGTGGCGCCGTCGTGCGCTCCGGGCGGTCGTGGACGGGCTGCGCGACGCCGCCCGCGGGCGCCTCGGGCCGAGGTCCACCCGGTGAGCGCGAGGCTCCGAGACGACCCCGGGCTGTGGCTGCTGCTCCACCTGCGGCGGCCGGGCGACGGGCAGCGCGACCGTGAAGGGACGTGCGCCGTCTGCGGCCGGACCGGGCGACAGCGCTACTCGAGCTGGGTGCTGTCGCGCGAGCTCGCCAGGCGCTGGGGCGACGACCTCGCCGCACGGGAGAGCCTCTTCTGCGAGCGGTGCGGCTGCAGCCTCCGCGTCCGGCGTATCGCGAGCGTGCTCGTCGACCTCTACGCCGAACGCGCGACGACACTCGCCGAGCTCGTGCGCGAGGATGCGTTCCGTGCCCTCCGGATCGCCGAGATCAACAGCATCGGTCGGATGCATCCGTTTCTCGCCGAGACGCCCGGTCTCACGCACGTCGAGTACCCGGAGGAAGACATCCAGGCCCTGAGCTGGGAGGACGGCTGCTACGACCTCGTCCTGACGTCCGAGACGCTCGAGCACGTGCCCGACCCGCATCTCGCGTTGCGCGAGACATACAGGGTGCTGCGGCCCGGAGGGCGGCACGTCTTCACCGTCCCCGTCGACCCGTCGCTCGCCGCAACCCGCTCGCGCTCGAGCCTCCCGCCCGAGCACCACGGCCGCGGCGGCGGGCCGTTCGGCCTCGTGACGAGACGGACGGACATGCTCGTCCACACGGACTTCGGGAGCGACCTCTCCGAGGTCGTCCGTGCCGCAGGCTTCGAGGTCGACACGCGTGGGCAGGGAATGGACCTCGTGGTCGTCGCGACGCGTCCGGTCGAAGGCGGATGAGCAGGCGGGCGCTCATCACCGGCATCGGCGGCCAGGACGGTGCGCTGCTCGCCTCGCTCCTCCTCGACGAGGGCTACGAGGTCGCGGGGGTCGTGCGGCGCGACCCCTCCGAGTACGTCGAGAACCTCGCGGACGTCGCGGGGCGGATCGAGTTCGTCCGTGCCGACCTCCTGCACCACACCTCGCTCGTGCAGGCGCTGCAAGCCACGCGGCCGGCGGAGGTCTACAACCTCGCGGCGCCGTCGTTCGTCCCGCGCTCGTGGGACGAGCCGATCCTCACCGCGGAGTTCGCCGCCGTCGGGGCGACCTCGATGCTCGAGGCGATCCGAGAGGTCGACCCGTCGCTCCGCTTCTACCAGGCGTCCTCGAGCGAGATCTTCGGCGACCCGCGCGAGACGCCCCAGACGGAGGAGACGGCGCCGAGCCCGCTCACGCCGTACGGCGTGGCGAAGGCCTACGCGCACTTCATCGCAGGCAGCTACCGCCGTCGCTACGGGATGTTCACCTCCTGCGGGATCCTCTACAACCACGAGTCGCCGCTCCGTCCTGCCCACTTCCTGCCGCGCAAGGTCGCGCGCGCCGCAGCCGCGATCTCGCTCGGCCTCGAGCACGAGCTCGTGCTCGGCGATCTCTCCGCCCGCCGCGACTGGGGGTACGCGGGCGACTACGTCCGTGCGATGTGGCTCATGCTCCAGCACGACGAGCCCGGGGACTACGTCGTCGCCACGGGCGTCTCGCGCTCGGTCGAGGAGCTCGTCGCCTGTGCGTTCGATGCCGTTTCGCTCGACTGGCGCGACCACGTTCGGAGCGACCCCGCTCTCTTCCGCGGCACCGCCGAGCTCCACGACCTCGTCGGGGACGCTTCCAAGGCGCGCCGCGTGCTCGGGTGGGAACCCGAGGTGAGTTTCGAGGAGCTCCTCCGGTTGATGGTCGAAGCCGACCTCGCGCGGCTTCAGGCAGAGGCAACCGCCTCGTAGACGCGGTCGTGGGAGCGCGCGGTCGCGTCCCACGTGAACGCCGCCGCCCGTTCGAGGCCCAGTGGCGCCAGCTCGTCGGTCCGGTCGAGCGCCTCCGCGATGCCGTCCGCGATCGCGCGCGGGTCAGTGGCGTCGAACAGCACCGCCGCTCCGCCGACGACCTCCGGCAGGGAGCCTGCATTCGACGCCGCGACGGGGCAGCCGCACGCCATCGCCTCGACCGGCGGCAGCCCGAAGCCCTCGTAGAGGCTCGGAAAGACGAGCGCCGAGGCGCGCCGGTAGAGCCCGACGAGCTCGTCCGCCGAGACGCCGCCGAGTGTTTCGACGCCTGCGGGCAGCCGCGCCGGTTCGTGCCCGACTCCCGTGAGGACGAGGCGCAGCTCCGGCCGCTGCGACCGGACGACTGCGAACGCCTCGAACAGTCGCCCGTGGTTCTTGTGCGGCCACGGACGTGCCGGGTAGAGGAGGAACGCCTCACGTTCGACGCCCGCCGCCGGCGTGAATCGCTCGTGGTCGACACCCAGGTGGATCGCGTGCACGCGCTCGCGGTCGAGGCCGAGCCGGTCGACGACGCGCTCCTTCACCCACTCGCTGATGACGACCACGCGGTCGGCGCGCCGGGCCGCCCGGTCGTAGGCGAGTCGCCGGAACAGGCGCTCGCCGCGCGGAAAGAGCGTTGGCAGGTCGAGGTGCTGCACGTCGAGGAGCGTCAGCACGGACGGGCGGTCGACACGCGGGATCGGGACGGTCAGGGGGTAATGGACCGCATCGGCGCCCTCGAGATGCGGCCGCAGCTCACCCGGGCGGAGCCAGGCGCGTCCCATCGCGAGCAGCCGCCCCGGGATCGTCGTCGACGCCCGATAGTCGGTCGCGGCGACGCTCGGGAGGCCGCCGCCCGCGTCCGGCGCGAGCGTCGGGACGACTGCCTTGTACTCGTGCGCGCCCACACGCGCGAGCGCGCGGCACAGCTCGCGGGCGTACGTCTCGCTGCCGCCGGAGATCCCGGGCACGAGCGTCAGAAGCGGGAGCCCGACCAGCATCGCGCGATCGTAGAGCGAGCCGGGGTCGGCACTACACTTCCCGCGATGCCGGACGAGGCGACGGACAACGGCTTCCCGTCGGCCGAGGAGGTCGACGTCGACGCGCTCTTCGCGGCCCTCAAGGAGGAGATCCGCCGCTCGGGAGCCGATCCGGGTGCAACCGGCGAGCCCGACGACCGCCGCGCCGCGCGCGACGAGGCCGAGCGCCTGTGGCCGGTCTCGGCCGACCGGCCGCTGCGCCTTCGGCCAGGGTTCCGGGGCGGCCTCGGGACGCCTGCGAAAGCCGTTTTGCGCAAGCTGATGCGCTGGTACGTCGAGCCGCTCGCCTACGACCAGCGCTCGTTCAACGCCGCCGCGCTCCGTCTGGTCGACGACCTCGAGCACCGCGTGGCCACGCTCGAGGCGGAGCTCGGGCGGCGCCGCTCCGCCGACCCGCGCTGATGCGCATCGCGGTTCTGCGCCCGCAGGTGCCGTTCGCGCGCGGTGGTGCCGAGATCTTCACGGACGAGCTCGTCGCAGAGCTCCGCGTGCGTGGTCACGAGGCCGACCTCGTCTCGGTGCCGTTCAAGTGGTATCCCGGTGCGCGCGTCCTGACGCAGGCGTTCCTCTGGCGGATGCTCGACCTCGACGAGGCGGACGGGCGGAAGATCGACGTCGTCGTGGCGACGAAGTTCCCCTCGTACGTCGTGAGGCACCACGAGAAGCGCGTCTGGCTCGTGCACCAGTTCCGTCAGGCGTACGAGCTCGACGGGACGGAGCTCGGCCAGTTCGGCGGGTCGGCGAAGGAGCGCGCGCTGCGACGGCAGGTGCAGGATCTCGACCGGAAGGCGCTCGGCGAGGCAACGCGGCTCTTCGCGACCTCCGCGAACGTCGCCGGCCGGCTCGCGCGGTCGACCGGCCTCGCCGCCGAGGTTCTCCCGCACCCCCCGCAGGCGCTCGCGTACCGCTCGGCTCCGTCCGAGGGCTTCGTCCTCTCCGCCAGCAGGCTCGATCGGGCGAAGCGGATCGACCTGCTCCTCGAAGCCGCCGCGCTGCGCGACGGGTTCGACGTCGTCGTCGCCTCGGACGGGCCGGATCGGGACCGGCTCGAGGAGCTGGCGCACGAGCGCGGGCTCGACGGTCGAGTCCGCTTCGAGGGGCGCGTGAGCGCCGAGCGGCTCGCCGAGCTGTACGCAACCTGCTCGTCCGTCTTCTACGCGCCTGTCGACGAGGACTTCGGCATGGGGCCGTACGAGGCGTTCCTCTCCGGCAAGCCGGTGATCACCACGGCCGACTCCGGCGGCCCGCTCGACGTCGTCCACGACCGTCGCACGGGAATCGTCGCCGCCGCCGAGCCCCGAGCGATCGCCGAGGCGGCGGTGTGGCTGCGCGAGCACGAGGTCGAGGCGGAGTCGTTCGGGCTCGCGGGAAAGCAGATCGCCGCAGAGGTGACCTGGGACCGCGCGATCGCGAGGCTCTTCTCGTGAAGGTCGGCTATTTCTCGCCGATGCCGCCGCAAGCGTCGGGGATCGCGGACTACTCGGCGCTCCTCCTCCCGGCGCTACGAGAGCACGTCGACGTCTCGGTCGTACGGCGCGGCGCGAAGCGCCCACCCCGTGGCGTCGAGCTCTCCGTTTACCACATAGGAAACAATCCCGAGGCGCACGGCTGGATTTTCGACGCGCTCCGGCGGAGGCCCGGCCTCGTCGTCCTCCACGACTTCGTGCTCCACCACCTGGTCGCAGGCGTGACGATCGGTCGACGCGATGGCCACGGCTACCTCGACGCGATGGAGCGCGAGCACGGCGTGGTCGGCCGGTTGCTCGCGCACGGCGTGCTCGACAAGCGGCTGCCACCACTCTGGGAGGCGCGGCCGGAGGAGTTCCCGCTCGCCGGCGAGGTGCTCTCCCGCGCGACGGGGCTGGTAGTCCATTCGCACTACGTCGAGGAACGTGCACGCGGGGCGGGCTACGGCGGCCCGATCTTCCGCATCCCGCATCCCGCCTGGGCGGATCCGGGCGTCGACACGGCGGAGGTCGCGGGCGACCCCCTGATCGGCGCGTTCGGGAACGTCAACCAGTCGAAGCGCGCGCCCCAGCTGCTCGAGGCGTTCGCCCGCGTGCGCGCGGAGCATCCCGGCGCGCGGCTGCTCCTCGTCGGCGCGACGTCGCCCGGCTTCGACCTCGACCGGCGGCTCCAGCGGCTCGGCCTCGACGACGAAGGGCTCGTGCGCGAGGGGTACGTCGACGAGCGGCGCCTGTGGGCGCTGATGCGAGCCTGCGACGTCCACGTCAGCCTCCGCTCGCCGACCATGGGCGAGACGTCCGGGACTGCGATCCGTGCCCTCACGCTCGGCAAGCCGCTCGTCGTGTCCGACGTGGGCTGGTTCGCCGAGCTCCCGGGCGGCGTTGCGCTGAAGATCCCGGTCGGCGACGAAGAGGTGGCCGACCTCACTGCCGCGCTGCAGCTGCTCGTCGAGCGCTCGGACGCTCGCGAGCGGATGGGCGCCGCCGCCCGCGACCTCGCTACCGGCGAGCACGACCTCGCGCGGGTCGCCGAGCGGCAGGCAGCCGCCTTCGAGGTCGTCGCGGGCGGAAGGGCGGTCGCCGACGACGTCCTGCGGGAGATCGGCGCGGCCGCAGCCGGAGTCGGGATCGCGCCGGGCACGTCCGAGGCCGCGGAGATCGCCAGGCGTCTCTCCGAGGTCGACCTCGGTGGCTGACCCGTTGCGGGCGCGCGTCGCCCGCGTGCCGGACTGGGCCTGGCTCGCCGGAATCGTCGCCTGCTCCGCCCTTCTGCGGATCTGGATGGTGCGGGACATGCCCGCGCCGTTCGTCTTCGTCGACGAGCTCATCTACTCGGAGCTCGCGCGGAGCCTCGCGCACTCGGGGAGCTTCGCCGTCCGCGGGGTGGCGACGACCGGCTACAGCCTCCTCTACCCGGCGCTGCTCGCGCCGGCGTACGGCTTCGTCGACGGGCTGCCGCGCGCGTATGCCGCCGCGAAGGCGACCAACGCGATCGCGATGTCGCTCGCCGCAGTGCCCGCCTGGCTGATCACGCGCCGCGTCGCAGGAAGGTGGCTCTCGCTTCTCGCGGCGGTGATCGCCGTCGCGCTGCCGTCGATGGCCTACACGGCGACGATCGTCACGGAGAACCTCTTCTACCCGGTCGCGCTGCTGTTCGCCTGGACGCTCGTGCTCGTCCTCGAGCGACCGTCGGCGTGGCGGGTCGCGTCGCTCGCCGCGACGCTCGCTGCATCGGTCGCGACCCGGTCGCAGGCGATCGGCTTCGCCGGCGCAATCGTGCTCTCCCCGTTCCTCCTCGCGTTGCTGCGACGCGACGCTCGCGTGCTGCGGCGCTTCGCGCCTCTGCTCGGCGGGATCGTCGCGCTAGCGGCGCTCGTCGTCGTCGCGCAGCTCGCGCGCGGCCGATCGCTGTCGCACCTGCTCGGCGCGTACAGCGTCGTCGGCGAGGCGGGCTACGACGTCGGCCAGGTGCTGCGCTTCTGGCTCTGGCACGTCGAGGAGCTGACGCTGTACGTGGCGGTGCTGCCCGTCATCGCGCTCGTCGTCCTCCTCGCGCAGGCGACGCGGCTTCCTGCCGCGGTGCAGGAGCATCTCGCGGCGACGATCGCGCTCGTCGCGACGTCGACGCTCGTCGTGGGCGCGTTCGCCTCGCATTTCGCCTCCGACCGCGTGCAGGACCGCTACCTGTTCTTCCTCGCGCCGCTGCTCGTCGCCGTGCTTGCCGCCTGGGTCGACCTCGGGTGCCCGCGGCCGGTGGTGCCGCTCGTCGCCGGCTCGATCCTCGCCGTCGCCCTCGTCGTCGCCTTTCCGTACACGCGGTTCATCGGCGAGCCGGCGAAGTCGGACACGTTCGGCCTGATCCCCCTCTGGTCGGTGAACGCGCACCTCGTCGGCGGGTCGTACCGGCTCACCGTGCTCGTCGCCGCGCTCGCTCTCGTCGCGCTGCTCGCGCTCGTGCCGGTCCGGCTCGCGTACGTCGTCCCGCTCGTGCTGCTCGGCGCGTTCGTCCTGTTCTCCCGCCCCGTCTGGTCGGGCCCGCACGGTGTGCTCCGTTCGGGCGAAGGCGCGCTGTTCCAGGGGATCCGAGGCGTCCCGCGCGACTGGATCGACGAGCGCGTCGAGCGCGCGGACGACGTCGCCGTCCTCTGGACGGGCCGCGCGGACCGCTTCACCGTCAACCAGAACGAGTTCTTCAACAGCGCCGTCGGGGACGTCTACTACATGGGCGTGCCGACCCCGGGCGGGATCGGCGAGACGTCGGTGAGGGTCGCGGCCGACGGGACCGTCCGCAGAGCGGACGGGACGACGATCGGCACACCGTATGCCCTCCTCGACGGCTCGGTCACGCCCGCCGGCGACGTCGTCGAACGGGACGAGCTCGGCACGACGCTCTGGCGGCTGGACGGCCCGCTCGCCTCGCTCACCCGTGTCACCGGGCTCTACCCGAACGACACGTGGTCGGGCCCAGACGTCACGTGGACGCGGCTGCGCTGCATGGGCGGCCGGCTGCTCGTCGGCCTGCACTCCGACCCGACGCTCTTCGCGGGCCGGCTCACGCACGTCGTCGCGCACGTGGGCGGTGAGCCCGTCGCACGGATCGTCGTCCCCCCGGAGGGCGACGCGACGCTCCGCGTCCCGCTCGAGCCGGCGGACGGAAAGTGTCGCGTGCGCTTCACCGTGACGCCGACCCGCGTCCCCGCCCACGTCGTTCCCGGGAACGCCGACGAGCGCGAGCTCGGCGCCCACTTCGACTCCTTCGTCCACCTGGAGCCGAAGTGAGGATCGTCGTCGACGTGTCGCCGCTCTCGCATCCCCGGACGGGGATCGGCAACTACATCCGCGGCTCGTTCGCCGGCATGGCCGCGGCCGCGGTCGGCCGGCACGAGCTCGTCGCGTTTGCCCCGACGAGCCTGCGCGGCCCGGGGCGGATCCGGACCGCGCTCGACGAGATCGCGGCCGGACACGTGCTGATCCCGCTGCCGGCGTCGCACGCGCTGCGCACCGCCTGGAGCAGAGCCGGGTGGCCGTCGGTCGAGTCGTTCGCCGGGCGCCTCGACGCATTCGTGTTCAGCGAGTGGATGTACCCGGCCCAGCGCGCGGGCGTGCGCGCGACGGTCTTCCACGACCTCGTTCCGATCCACCACCCCGAGTGGTGCACGCCGAGGACGGTCTCGATGCACACGCGCAAGGCGCGGAACGCGGCCGCGACCTGCGACGTCGTGTTCGCGAACTCCGGGTTCACCGCCGCGGACCTGACCGGGACGCTCGGCATCGAGCCCGAGCGGATCGTCCACGCGCCCCCGGGGCTCGAGCCCGGACTGGCCCCGGAAGGATGGTCGGCGCATCTCGGCGAGAATGCGATCCTCGGGCTCGGGACGATCGAGCCGCGCAAGAACATCGCGCGGCTCGTCGAGGCGTGGCGGCTGCTCGACGACGAGCTCTCGCTCACGCTCGTCGGCGGTGAGGGCTGGGGCGACCGCCCCGACCTCGCCGATCCGCGGATTCGCCGCCTCGGGTATGTCGAGGGGGAGCTCGGGAGCCTCTACCGTGGGGCTGCGGTGCTCGTCTATCCGTCGCTGTACGAGGGGTTCGGCATGCCGATCGTCGAGGCGATGGCGTGCGGCACCCCGGTCGTCGCGTCCGCCCACCCGTCGCTCGACGAGGCGTGCGGCGACGCGGCGGTGCGCGTCGACCCGCTCGATCCGGAGGCGATCGCGGCCGGGATCCGCGAGGCCGTCGCGCGGCGGGGGGAGCTGGTGCCGCTCGGCCTCGCGCACGCCGCGCGCTTCTCGTGGGAGCGCACGGGCGCCGCGATGGTCGCCGCCCTCGAGGAGCGCGCGTGAGGGCGACGTGACGGGGAACCGGCGGCCCGAGGAGGTCGTCGTCGTCGTCCGGCGGCAGGGCGACTCGGAGGCCGAATACCTCGTCGTGCTGCGCTCGCCGGAGAAGCTCGGCTACTGGCACCTCGTCGCCGGCGGAGTCGACTGGGGCGAGGAGCCGGTCGCGGCGGCGGCACGCGAGCTGCTCGAGGAGACCGGTCTCGACGCTCCGGTCGCCCCGCTCGGCGAGACGCTCGACTACGACCTCTCCGGCGACCCGCAGTCCGTGCGCGAGCGCTTCCCCGCCGGGACCGAGCGCATCGTCGTGTGGCCGTTCGTGGCGGATGCGCCGAGCGGCTGGGAGCCCTCCCTCGACGCCGAGCACGTCGAGTCGCGCTGGCTGAGCGCCGAGCGGGCGGTAGCGCTCCTCTACTACCCGGAGCCGCGCGAGGCCGTGCGGAGGGCGGCGGTGTGAGGGTCGGCATCGACACGACGCCGCTGGTCCAGACACGGGCCGGGACCGCGCGCCACGTGCGCGGGCTGCTCGGCGAGCTGACGGGGCGGCCGGGCGTCGAGCTCGTCGGGCTCGAGTCCCGCGGGACGGGGCGCCTCGCGACGCTCCGCCGGGACGGGCTCTGGTACCCGTTCCGGCTCGGGCGCACGTCGGCCCGCCTCGACGTCCTGCACTGCACGACCTTCCGGGCGCCCGTCTCCCCGCGCGCGCCGCTCGTCGTCACGGTGCACGACCTCGCGCTCCTCCGCCACCCGTCCGCGTTCCCGCGCTGGCACCGCACGACCGGGGCACTGGCCCTGCGCGGCGGCGTACGGGCCGCCGACGCGGTCGTCGCTGTCTCGGCGTTCACGCGCGACGAGGTCGTCGCGCTCCTCGACGTCCCCGTCGAGCGGATCCGCGTCGTCCCGAACGGCGTCGACCCTGTCTTCACGACCGAGGGACCGGCCACCGAGGGTGACTACGTCCTTGCCGTCGGCACGCTCGAGCCGAGGAAGAACCTCGCCGCGGCCGTCGAGGCCGCCCGTCTCGCGGGAGTCGAGCTGCGCGTCGCGGGCGCAGCAGGCTGGGGCGGCGTGGCCGTCGAGGGCTGGGTCGGCGAGCCCACCGACGAGGAGCTCGCCGCGTTGCTGCGGGGCGCGCGCTGTCTCGTCTATCCCTCGCTCTACGAGGGCTTCGGGATACCGGTGCTCGAAGCCATGGCCTGCGGGACGCCCGTCGTCACGAGTCGCGGCGGCGCGACGGAGGAGGTTGCCGGTGGCGCCGCCGTGCTCGTCGACCCGCGCGACCCCGCCTCGGTCGCGGCGGGGATCGAGGAGGCGGACCGCCGTCGCGCGTCGCTCGTCGAGGTTGGCCGCGCCCGTGCGTCGATGTTCACGTGGCGGCGGGCGGCCGATCTGGTCGAAGACCTCTGGCGGGAGCTCGCGTGACGCTCGTCGTCGTCGACGCAGACGTTCTCGGCCGGCAACGGACGGGCGACGAGACGCACGTCCGCAACCTTCTGCGCACGCTGCCCGCGCCCGCCGCCGACGCGGGCCTTCGCCTCGCGGCGGTGACGAGGCACCCGGAGCTCGTCCCCGACGGCGTACGTCCCGTCCCGCTGCGTGCCCGCTCGCAGGAGCTCCGGATGGCGTGGACGCTCTCCCGCGCGCTGCGACGGCTCGGCGCCTCGCTCGTCCACACGCAGTACGCGGTGCCGCTCCGCTGCCCGTGCCCTGCCGTCGTGACGATCCACGATCTCTCGTTCGAGCACGGTCTCATGGGCAAGCGCGACCGCGTCGTGTTCGAGCGGGTCGTCCCGCGTGCGGCGCACCGAGCGGCACGCGTCCTCACCGTCTCCGAGCGGACGAAACGCGATCTCGTCGAGCGCTACGCCGTCCCGGCCGAGCGCATCGTCGTCACGCCGAACGGCGTCGACCCAGCCTTCCACGCGGCGCCCTCCCGGAACGGCGCAAATGACACCGTGTCACTTGCGCCGTATGCCCTCTCGGTGGGGGCGATCCAGGAGCGGAAGAACCAGGTCGCGGCACTCGGCGCCGCCCGCGCTGCCGGGCTCGAGTTCGTCGTCGTCGGGCCGACGAAGGACGAGCGTGTCGCCGAGACGCTCCGCGCCGGGGGCGCCCGGCTCGAGGGCTACGTCTCCACCGAGCGGCTGGCGAACCTCTACCGCGGCGCCGCCTGCCTCGTCCAGTCCTCGCGCCACGAGGGGTTCGGGCTGCCCGTGGTCGAGGCGATGGCCTCCGGCACGCCGGTGGTCACCGTCCCCGACCCGGCCCTCGTCGAGGTGGCGCGCGACGCCGCGGTCATCGTCTCCGAGGAGAACCTCGCGGACGGGATCCGCAGCGCAGTTGCGGAGCGCGAACGGCTCTCGGTCGCGGGCCTGCGGCGAGCCGAGGAGTTCACGTGGGAGGCGACGGCACAGGCGACGGTCCGCGTCTACCTCGAGGCGCTCGGACGATGAGCGTCTCGGCCGTCGTGGTCTCGCACGGCCACGCGCGCCGGCTCGAGACGCTGCTTCCGCTCCTCGCGTGCCAGGTCGACGACCTCGTCGTCGTCGCGAACACGCCCGGCTCGGCCCCGCGGACGCTGCCTCCGGGTGTCCGCGTCCTCGAGAACGGACGCCCGCTGCGCCTCGCCGCGAACATCAACCTCGGCGTCGCCGCGACGGGGGGCGAATGGGTGCTCTTCTCGAACCCCGACGTCGTTCCCGACGCCGGTGCGGTCGCGGCGCTCCACGGCTTCGCCGTCACGCGTCCGCACTGCGGCATCGCCGGCCCGAGGACGGCCTGGCCGGACGGAACATGGCAGCCGACGCGGCGCGACTTCCCCACGGTCGGGGGCACCCTCGTCCGCCGCACGCCCCTCCGCAGGCTGTTCCCGCCGCTCGAGCGGCAGCGCGACCACTACCACCTCGACGATGACGTCGACGAGCCCGTCGAGGCGGACTGGCTGCTCGGCGCCTTCCTCCTCATGCGGCGCGCGATGTTGGACGAGCTCGGCGGGTTCGACGAGGGCTACCGGCACTACGTCGAGGACATCGATCTCTGCTACCGCGCCATGGAGGCACGCTGGGAGCGCTGGTACGTCCCGGCGGCGCAGATCACCCACGACTGGGCGCAGGTGACCGACACACGCTTTCTCTCGCGCCACACCCTCTGGCACGGCCGCAGCATGGCCCGCTTCGTGCGCAGACATCCGGAGACGCTCTCGCGGCTGTGAGCAAGGCGGACCAGTACGCGCGGAAGGCGGCCGGCTGGACGGACGACGAGTACGCGGACGCCGGCGCATACCTGGCGCACCGCGCGGAGCTCGTCGCGACCCTCGGCATGCCGCTCGCCCGCGGTGACGAGGTGCTCGACCTCGCGTGCGGGGACGGCGGGCTCGGCGCGTTCCTCGTCGCCCGCGGGCTCCGCTACCGCGGCGTCGACGCGGAGCCCGCGATGGTCGACGCGGCGCGCCGCCGGCTCGGCGGGCGCGCCGCGGTGGAGGTGGGCGACCTGAACGAGTACACCCCGTCTGCGCCCGTCGCGGCCACGACGGTGTTCCGCGGGATCTACTACGCGCGCGACCGCGCGGCCTTCTTCGCGCGTGTCGCCTCGTTCACGGAGACGAAGCTCGTCTTCGATCTGAACCCGCGCCAGTACCGCGTCGAGGACGTCGTCGCGGACCTGCACGCCGCGGGCTTCTCGCGGGTCGCGCTCCGGCCGTTCTTCGTCCCGCAGACGCAGCGCCTTCCAGGCCGGCTCGTGGGGCTCGCGAAGGCGGCGGAGCGGTCGGGGCCGCTCGCGCGGCTCGCGCTCCGTGCGCGCTTCACGTACCTCGTCGCGGCCCTCCGCGACGACTAGGACCGCGGCACGACGTCGAACGCGACGCGCGCGCCGAGCGCACGGCGCTCGGCGGCCGATCCCCTCGGGTCGATCTTCGCGGGGACGAACGTGTCGATCGACACCTCGACGCGCCAGGGCGTGTCGGGCGTCGGCAGGGATACCGCGCGCGAGGTGCAGGCCGGGACGTAGGTCGTGTCGGAGGCCGTCTCCCGGACGATCGCCGGCTGCTTGTCAGCACCGCGTCCGAGCTCGCCGATCCGCACGCGGGCGTTGCCGGGAAGGCGCACGCCGGCGGGGCAGAAGGTCTCGCGCGAGAGCGTCACGACGGCCGTTCCCGTCCCGTTGCCGGAGACGTCGAAGCGGTTGTACGCCGCGCGTGCGGGGACGGCGGCGTTGCCCGCGTCGCCGACCATCCATCCGTCTCCGGCGATCCCGGTCCGGTTCGAGCGGAGACGGATCGGGCGGCCGTCGAGGCGCACGAGCGCCGAGCCCGCGTTCCGCGCGACTTCGTCGCCGACGACCTCGACACCGCCGCTCGTCAGCACGAAATCGGTGTGCGGGTTCGGCGAGAGCATCCCGTCCGCGTCCTGGAGGTCGGGCGTGAGGGTGTGCCCGGGGCCCGGCCCCGTCCCGTCGACGCTCCAGACCTTGACGATCGAGCGGTTCCAGAACTCCGTCGAGGGCACCCCGAGCGGGTCGTCGCTCATGCGCTGCCCGAGCATCGTGACCGTGCCGTCGCCCGCGGCCCGGTCGACCCAGTCGTGGGGCTTCGGCAGGTTCTTCTCGACGCGCGAGCTGAAGTCGTGCTCGCCGACCGCGGCGTAGACCTCCGCCGAGACGTTCCAGACGAGGAGCCCGACGGCGACCGCCGCCGCGACGGGGGCCCCCGCGGTCGCGAGATGGACGCGCAGGCGCGTCCCGACGAGCAGCAGGAGGACGACGCAGGCGACGGTCAGGAGCTCGACGGCGGTCTCGATTCGTCCGAGCGGCCAGGACCACTCGCGGTTCGAGAGCGCGAGGATCGCAAGCCCGTGCGCCTCGTAGTACGGGAAGTTGTCGAGGCCGCGGTCGATCGGCACCCAGACGATCAGCCCGAGCACGAACGCCCCCGCAGCGACAACCGACCAGACCGGCGCGGCCGCGCGCTCCAGGAGGTACGCCGTGGCGACGAACGCGAGCGGGGCGAGGTAGACGAGGTTTCGCTCGACGACGAGGCTCGAGAACGTCGTCGAGAGGTATGCGCCCTTGACCGCCGCGTACCAGCCGAAGCTGACAACGGCTCCGCCCGCGACGACGACGAAGGCCCGGACCCCGGGGCGCTGGCGCTCCGCGCGCGGCACGGCGAGCACCGCGAGCAGCGCGATCGCGGGGAGCACGCCGATCCCGATCGCGAGCGCGCCGCCGGCCCAGCTCCCGTACTCGACCATCCGCCCCTTCCAGAGCGTCGTCGCGGTCGACCACTCGCTCGAGTGGTGGCCGAGGAAGGCGACGATCGCGATGACGGCGCCGATGCCCAGCACGACGGCCCCGACCCAGTCCCAGCGCGTCCACGACGCGCGCCAGCGACGCATCGGCTCCGCCCGCCAGCCGAGCGCAACGACCCCGAACGCGAACGCACCGAACAGCGCCACGAGCTGCGAGCGGATCAGCACGGCCAGCACGCACGATGCGAACGCGAGCGCGAGCGGCCACCGACCCGGACCGTCGACCGCGCGCACCGTGAGCCAGAGCGCGAGCGCGGCCGCGGGGTAGGCCCACGGCTCCTCGACCAGGATCGGCGAGTACGACAACGCCGGGCCTGCGATTGCGGCGACGGCGGCGAAGTACGCCCAACCGGGAGAGACGACCCGGCGGGCGAGCAGGTACGCCGGGAAGATCGCGGCCGCCATGACGAACGACTGGACGGTCTTGATCGCCTCGTACGCCGTCGCGACGGGGTGCAGCCACCAGAGCGGCGCCGTCAGCCAGGGGACGAGGCTCGTGAAGCCGTACGGATCGCCGCGGCGGGCCGCGTGCCCCGTCTCCGCGATCGACCGCGAGATCTGGGTCGTCTCGAGCTCGTCGGAGAAGATCGTCGGCGTCTCCCGCCGCCACGCCTGCCACGCGAAGAGGGTCGCGAGCAGCAGGTACGCGCCCATGAGCGGGAGGAGGCCCTCGACGCGCGCCCTCGCTGCGGAGCGCGCGCCCGCACGCGCGAGCGGCGCCGCGGTCACCTGGGCGCTCACTCGGCGACGGCGGGGGTCGTCGCCCGAGGCGCGTGGGTGCGTTCGCGGACGACGCGGTGGGCTACCC
>JBKPNM010000168.1:0-4447 GCA_046732615.1 Actinomycetota bacterium
GCCGCACCCAGCCCGTCCCGTGGTTGACCATGTTCTCCATGCGCCCCTTCCGGAGTGCGAAGAGCTGGGTCAACACGCCGACGTACTCCTCCGGGACGTCGACGGAAACCCGCTCCATGGGCTCGTGGACCTGGCCGTCGACCTCCCGCGTCACGACCTGCGGCTTGCCCACCGTGAGCTCGAACCCCTCGCGACGCATCAGCTCGACGAGCACCGCGAGCTGCAGCTCGCCGCGACCCTGAACCTCCCATGCGTCCGGCCGCTCGGTCGGGACGACGCGCAGCGAGACGTTGCCGACGAGCTCCTGCTCCAGGCGCTGCTTGACCATCGGCGCGGTGAGCTTCGACCCCTCCTGCCCTGCGAGCGGGCCGGTGTTGATGCCGAAGGTCATCGAGAGGCTCGGCTCGTCGACCTCCACGACCGGCAGGGGGCGAGGGTCGTCCGGATCGGCGAGCGTCTCCCCGATCGTCACCTCGGCGAGACCCGCCACCGCACAGATCTCTCCCGGTCCCGCCTCTGCCGCCTCGACGCGGTCGAGCGCGTCGGTCACGTAGAGCTCGCTCACTCTTGCTCGCTCGACCGTCCCGTCCGCCCGGCACCAGGCAACCTGCTGCCCCGCTCGGAGCGTCCCGTTGTGGACGCGGCACACCGCGAGCCGGCCGACGTAGGGCGAGGCGTCGAGGTTCGTGACGAGCGCCTGCAGCGGGTGCCGCTCCTCGTAGGCGGGAGCAGGGATGGTCGCGACCAGCATGTCGAGAAGCGGCTCCAGGGTCGGTCTCAAGTCGGACGGGTCGGGCGTCGGCCCGGCGCGGCCGGCGCGCGCGTTGCAGTAGACGATCGGGAACTCGATCTGGCTCTCGTCGGCGTCCAGGTCGAGGAACAGCTCGTAGACCTCGTCGACGACGTCGGCCGCGCGCGCGTCCGGCCGGTCGACCTTGTTCACGACGAGCACGACGGGCAGCTGCGCCTCGAGCGCCTTGCGCAGGACGAAGCGCGTCTGCGGCAGCGGCCCCTCGCTCGCGTCGACGAGGAGGAGGACGCCGTCGACCATCCGCAGCGCACGCTCGACCTCGCCGCCGAAATCCGCGTGACCGGGCGTGTCGACGATGTTGATCTTGACGCCGGCGAAGCGCACGGCGGTGTTCTTCGCGAGGATCGTGATGCCCTTCTCGCGCTCGAGGTCCATCGAGTCCATCACACGCTCGGCGACGTCCTGGTTCTCGCGGAACGAGCCCGACTGCCAGAGCATCGCGTCGACGAGCGTCGTCTTGCCGTGGTCGACGTGAGCGACGATCGCGACGTTTCGGATGTCGTCGCGCGACGGCACCGCGCGAGGGTAGCCGCGTCAGGCCGGGCCGGGAGGCATCTCGCCGACCGGCCACGGCCTGCCGCCGAGCCCCCAGTTCTTCGGGTCGTGACCCTCGACGATCACCCAGGTGTGGTCGCGCAAGCCCTCGTGGGTCGCCTCGCACAGCGCGTCCGTGAGCCCGGCGATGAGCTTCGCGCTCGTCTCCTCGCTCATGCGGTAGTCGAAGAGCTCCACACGGATCAGCGGCATGGCACGCCTCCTTCGTCGACTCGGATGCCTCCGACCATATGCTCACGCCATGACTCGCGTGACCGATTGGCAGGACATCGCCCCGGGCGGGTCGGAGGGGGTCGAGATCCGGGCTCTCGTCCCGCCCGAGCCCGGCTCGGCGCTCGCGCTCGACGCGCTGCGCCTGCGGCCGGGAGGGTCGCTCGACCTGACCGACCCGAGCCACGACACCGTGCTCTTCTCGTTCGAGGGCTCGGGGTCGCTGGACGGCACCGCGCTCGCGGGTCGCGCTGCGGGCTTCCTCGCCGCGGGAGCGTCCGGCACGCTCGCCCCAGGCTCGGAGGGCCTCGCGTGCGTCCGCGCGACGCTCGGCGCGGACACCGACCTGCACGCCCCGATGGGCGCGACGGCGGACGTCGTCGCGCTCGACCACGTCGAGCCCGGAAAGGCGACGGGCGCGAGATCGTTCCAGGTGCTCTTCGGGCCGCACAACGGCTCGACCCGGGCGACGATGTTCGTGGGCTACATCCCTCCCGGACGGGCGCCGTGGCACTACCACCTGTACGACGAGATCGTCTGGGTGCTCGGCGGCGAGGGCCGGCTGCACGTCGGCGACGCCGTCGAGCCGCTCTCGCACGGCTCGGCCTTCCGCCTGCGCCCGCGCGAGGTGCACATCGTCGAGAACACCGATCCGGTCACGGAGCTCGCGGTGCTCGGGATCTTCACCCCCGCAGGGAGCCCGTCCGCCGCCTACCTCACGTCCGACGTCGCCGAGACGTACGAGATCGCGGGATAGCGGAATGCACTCCCCCGTCATCCTCGCCGTCGACTCCGACCGAGACGACCTTGCGAGCATCGAGCGCGAGCTGCGCGACCGGTACGAGCGCCACTACCGCGTCGTCTGCGTCGGCACGGCCGACGAGGCGCGTCGCCACCTCGCCGAGATCGGCGCGGCCGGCGAGCACGTCGCGCTCGTCCTCGCCGGCCAGTGGTTCGAGGACTGCACCGGGAGCGACCTCCTCGGCGAGGTCAGGAACGCGCATCCCCACGCGAAGCGCGCGCTGCTCGTCGGCTGGGGCGACTGGGGACAGCGCGACACCGGTGACGCGATCCTCGAGGCCGTCGAGCACGGTCGCATCGACCACTACGTCGTCCGGCCGATGACGCCTCCGGACGAGCTCTTCCACCAGGCCGTCTCGACCTTCCTCCTCGAGTGGGCCGAGGAACGGCGCATCGTGCCGTACGCGATCCACGTCGTGGGCGACTCGTGGTCGGGACGGGCCTCGGCGCTCCGCTCCGTGCTCGAGCAGTGCGCGTTCCCGCACGCGTTCAGCCTCGCCGACTCGGCCGAGGGAAGGCGGCTGCTCGAGGCCGCGCCGGAGGACACCGAGCTGCCGCTGGTGGTCCTCCCCGACGGCACGACGCTCGCGAACCCGAGCGACCTGGAGCTCACGCTTGCCACGGGGTCGGCGGTCGAGCCGGAGGACCGCGACGTCGACCTCCTGATCGTCGGGTCGGGGCCCGCTGGCCTCTCCGCGGCCGTCTACGGAGCGTCGGAGGGCTTCCGCACGCTCGTGGTCGACACCATGGGGATCGGCGGGCAGGCGCGCTCGAGCGCGATGATCCGCAACTACCTCGGCTTCCCGCGTGGGATCAGCGGGGCGCTGCTCGCCCGCCAGGCTCACGAGCAGGCGTGGATCCTCGGGGCGCGCTTCGTGTTCATGCAGAGCGTCATCGACCTGCGGCGCGAAGGCGAGCGGGTCGTCGCACGCCTCTCGGCGTCAGGGCTGGTGAGCGCTCGCGCCGCCCTTCTCGCAACCGGTGCCGCCTATCGCCGGCTCGGCATCCCCTCGCTCGAGGCGCTCTCGGGAGCCGGCGTGTTCTACGGCGGCGCCGGCGCGGACGCGCACCGGGTTTCGGGGCAGGACGTCTACGTGCTCGGCGGCGCCAACTCCGCAGGCCAGGCGGCCCTCCACCTCGCCCGGTACGCGCGCCGGGTCACGCTCGTCGTCCGCCGCGAGTCCCTCGAGGCCGGGATGTCGCACTACCTCGTCCGCCAGCTCGCCGCGACGCCGAACGTCGAGGCGAGGCTCGGGACGGAGATCGTGGGGGGTCGGGGCGAGGGCTGGTTGACGCACCTCGTGCTGCGCTCCGGCGGTGACGAGGAGACGGTGCCGGCGGACGCCCTCTTCCTCGCGATCGGCGCGAACCCGCACACCGACTGGCTCCCTCCCGAGATCGCGCGCGACGAGCAGGGCTTCCTCCTCACCGGCTCGGACATCCCCAGGGACGGCACGTGGCCGCTCGAGCGCGATCCGTTCCCCCTCGAGACGAGCATGCCGGGCGTCCTCGCGGTCGGTGACGTGCGACACGGCTCGGTGAAGCGCGTGGCGTCCGCGGTCGGAGCGGGCTCGATCGCGATCCGGATCGTTCACCGTCTGCTGGAGGCCGACGGTGCGGTGCCGCCCGTCGCCGAGGGGGCAGAGGCCGAACCGCTCAGGCAGTGAAGAGCCGCGGCGTCGGGCCGTCCGGCTGAGGCCGGCGCTCCGAGAAGAGCACCATCTCCTCGATCCGCTCGCGCGCGGCGGCGCCGTCGGGATGGTCGAGCTCGATCAGGTTGCCCGCCGGGTCGCGGATGTAGAGCTGCGCCTCGCCGCCGGGGAGCTCGGCGATCGCGTAACCGAAGCTCGTGCGATCGAGGATCCCGAGCTCGCGCGCACGCTCGTAGAGCGCCACGACGTCGTCGACCTCGAGCGCGAAGTGTGCGTGGCTGGGCGGCTCGTCGGGCCGCTCGAAGACGTGCACCTGCAGCGACCCCGCGCGGAGCCACTGCACCGGGAAGCCGAAGTCCGGGGTCGGCAGCGGCTCCAGCCCGAGCACGTCGACGTAGAACGCGACCGACTCCTCGAG
>JBKPNM010000169.1:0-4992 GCA_046732615.1 Actinomycetota bacterium
CGGCAGCTCCACGCGCTCGCGCACAATCGCGACCCGCGGCGCGTGCAGCCCGGCCGCCGGCGCGGCTCGATCGGGTCGCAGCGGGCGCTCGGCCGCTCGCGCTCCCCGCGCTCGCACGCCGAGCTCGACGCGACCCTCTTCGGACTGGTCGACCGCGTCACCGGGCGGCTGCGCCGCGCGGGTCGCGCCGGGCGAACGGTCGTCTTGCGACTTCGCTTCGACGACTTCAGCCGCGCGACGCGCTCGCACACGCTTCCGCGGCCGACGGCCGAGACGCACGTGATCCTCACGACGGCGCGCGGCCTCCTCGCCGCGGAGACGCCCACCATCGCGCGCCGCGGGATCACGCTGATCGGTATCGCCGTCGCGAACCTCGAGAGCGACCGCAGCCTCCAGCTCGTCCTCCCGTTCGCGTCGGCGGGCGGTCTCGCGCTCGACACGGTCGTCGACGAGATCCGCGCGCGGTTCGGGACGAGCGCGATCACACGAGCAGTGCTGCTCGGGCGCGACCGCGGCTTCGAGATGCCGCTGCTGCCCGACTGACCGAGAGCTCAGCGCCAGTCGTCGAGCACGAAGGCGTCCGGGCGGCAGAAGCCCTCGCCGTTCGGCCGGTGCATCCCGACGCCCTGACGGAACGTGCGGTGGCCGCGATCCGAGAGCAGGCGCGCCGCGCCCTCGCGCGCGAGGCTGACGCCGACCTCGAGACGCGTGGCGCCTCGGTCCGCCGCGAGGGTCTCGCACGAATCGAGCACGTCCGCGAGCAGCGCCACCGCGTCGTCGCCCGGGCGCACGGCAGCGAACTTCGCGTAGCACGTGCCAGGCACCGTCTCGGACCCCGGGCCGACATGGCAGACGGCGAATCCGACGACCTCGTGCTCGTCGCGCACGAGGACGACATCGCCGATTCCCTGGGCGAGCACCGCCTCGGCCTCGCCAGTGAGGTCGAGACCCGTGTACACGGCTTCCGTCACCTTCCTGCACGCAGCGAGCGCCTCGGCGCGACCGGCATCGTCGAGCCCGGCGAGCGTCTCCACCGGCGCGCTGGAGACGGCAACCGGCTTCTCGGTGAGCGCGGTCAGGAAGCGCGGCCAGAATCCCTGCTTGCGATAGAGGTGCACGTGCTTCGTACTGTCGGCGAAGGTGAAGAGCCCGGTCTCGGTCACACCCCAGCCGTCGACGACCGGGAGGCACGCCTCCCACAGCCGCGAGCCGATCCCCCGCTCCCACACGTCAGGGCGCACCGTCAGCGGCCCGAACACGGCGAAACTCCCCCAACGGCTGACGAAGGCCGACCCGACGAGCTCGTCGTCGAGCACCGCCTTGAACGCACGCCGCGGATCCGCCGTCCAGCGGCTCCGGATCGGCTCCGCGCCCTGGGCGAAGCGGAGCGGCTCCTCGAGGCCGAGGATCGTCCCGAAGGCCAGCCTGAACACCGTGTCCGCCGCCGGAAGATCGGCCCGCTCGAGCGGCGCGACCATGATTCGGGCCGTCTCGTCCGTGCGCGGGACCGTACACCACCCGGGTGAAACTCGGTCGCCGCGCCGTCGACGACATGACACCGCTGTAGCCTCGGCGGCCGTGAACCTCGTCTGGGGCGCGCTCGTGGTCGCGGCAGTCACGGCGGTCGCCGTGGTGGCGATGCTCGCCGTGCGGCGCCGCGCGCCCGAAGGCAGCTACTTCTCGGACGGCGATCGCGCCTCGGGCGTCTTCGGCGTGCTCGCGACGGGCTTTTCCGTGCTTCTCGGGTTCATCGTCTTCCTCGCATTCGAGAGCTACGACCAGTCGCGTACAGGCGCCGAGACCGAGGCGCTGGTCGTGATCCAGCAGATCGAGAACGCGCAGCTCTTCCCGGCCGAAGAAGGGAAGGTGCTGACCGGGCAGCTGCTCTGCTACGCCCGCAACGTCGTCAACCAGGAGTGGCCGCGGATGGAGAACGGCACCGAGGGGGACTCCGTCAACCCGTGGTCGATCGAGATGTTCGACACCGTTCGGCGCGTCGAGCCGAAGACCACGAGCGAGCAGTCGGCCTACGACAAGTGGCTCGATCAGACCTCCACGCGCGAAGAGGCGCGGAGGGACCGCGTGCACGGAGCCGCGGGCGTGATTCCGTCGCCTCTCTGGTACGTGCTCTTCTTCATCGGGGCGGTGATCTTCGTCTACATGCTCTTCTTCGCCGACAGCGGCGAAGCGGCGGTCACGCAGGCGCTGCTGATGGGAGCCGTCACCTCCGTCATCGTGACGCTGTTCCTGCTTCTCTCCTTCCTCGACAGCCCGTTCCACGACGGCGTCGGAGGCGTCAGGCCCGTCGCGATGGAGCGCACCATGCGCGTCATCGATTCGGTGCTGCCGTCGATCGCGCCGGACGCCACCGCACCCTGCGACGCGGGAGGCAACCCTCTTTGAGCGGCGACGACGGCACCGACCGCGTTGCGCTCGTCGCGACAGTCCTGCTCGCCGTCGCGACGGTTGCGACAGCCTGGAGCGGCTACCAGGCCAGCCGCTGGAGCGGCGAGGCGACGAAAGCCACCATGAGAGGCACCGCGGCGAGGCTCGAGTCGACCCGCGCGTCGAACCTCGCCAACGCCCAGGCGCAGGTCGACGTCGCCGTGTTCACGCAGTGGGTCGACGCGTACGCGAAGGACGAAGCCCGGCTGCGCGACTTCTACTTCGAGCGGTTTCGCAAGGAGTTCAAGCCTGCGGTGGCTGCGTGGCTTGCGACGAAGCCCATTCAGAACGCGAACGCGCCGCTCACGCCGTTCGCCATGCCGCAGTACCGCTCGGCCGCGCGGGACGAAGCGGAGCGGCTCGAGACGCAGGCGGACGAGTGGGCGGCGACGAGTCGCAGGAACATCCAGCGCTCGACGAACTACGTGCTCGGGGTCGTGCTCTTCGCCGCAGCCCTGTTCTTCGCCGGGATGAGCACGAAGCTGCCTTCGCGGCGGCTTCGGGTGGCGATGCTGACGATGGGCGCGGTGGTCTTCCTCGTGACGCTCGCGTGGATCGTCACGTCGCCGGTCAGCGTCTCGGTCTGACGCAGCGGCGGCGTTTCCCGGGAAGCGACCGCGGGAACAGCACGAGCGACCCACGACGACGGAGGCTGGCCATGACGACGGTTGCCGATGTGATGACTCCGGGGGTCGAGACGACGACCTCCGCGGCGGCGTTGCGGGACGCGGCCCGCACCATGCGGGAGGGCGATTTCGGCTCGATGCCGGTCGTCGACGACGGGCGGCTCGTCGGGATCCTCACCGACCGCGACATCGTCGTGCGCGGCGTCGCAGAGGGCCTCGACCCGACGGTCGCGCGCGTCGGAGACGTCGCATCTCGAACCCCGGTCGCGGTCGCGCCCGACCAGGATCTCGACGAGGCAATCGAGCTGATGGCCGAGCACCGTGTCCGGCGGCTTCCCGTCGTCGACGACGGGCGGCTCGTCGGTGTCGTGAGCCAGGCGGACGTCGCGCTCGAGGCGAAGGAGAAGAAGACCGGCGAGGTCGTGCAGCAGATCTCCGAGCCGTCATCCGTCGCGCGCGAGAGCTAGACCCGACCGGCTACGCGGCCTCGAAGCCCTCGATCGCCGCCTGGACGAGCCGGGGCAGGGTCGCGAGGTTGTACCCGCCTTCGAGCACCGCGCCGATACGCGGCGCGAGCTGGGCCGTGCGTCGCGCCAGCTCGCGGAAGCCGCCTTCCGTGACCTCCATCCCGGCAAGCGGGTCGTCGACGTGCGCGTCGAATCCCGCCGACACGAGGACGAGCCCCGGATCGAAGCCGCGCACCGCAGGCTCGACGAGCGTCTGGAACGCCTCGAGGTACTCGGTGTCCCCGGAGCCGGCGGCGAGCGGGATGTTGAGCGTCGTCTGGTCGCTCGTTCCCGGGCCTCCGCTGCCGGGGTAGAACGGCCACTGGTGGAGGGAGACGACGAGGACCGAGTCGTCCCCGCGGAACATCGCGTCGGTTCCGTTCCCGTGGTGGACGTCCCAGTCGACGATCGCCACGCGCTCGATCCCGCGCGCGTCCTGCGCGTGGCGCGCCGCGACCGCAGCGTTGCCGAACAGGCAGAACCCCATCGCGTGGCGCGCCAAGGCGTGGTGCCCGGGAGGGCGGACGAGGGCGAATCCTCCGGCCTCGGCCGCCTCGATCGCGCAGCCGGCCGCGAGCCGCGCCGCCTCCCATGACGTCGGCCCGCCGAGCGTGTCGCCGTCGAGCCACGTCTCGTCGTCGAGCGTCGCGATCGACTCGACGTACGCCGGGTCGTGGACACGTTCGATCTGCGCGCGGCTCGCGCGGCGGCCGTGCCGGGTCGCCCCCCCGAGCGCCTCCAGCAGGATCGCGATCCGCTCGGGGCGCTCCGGATGATGGTGATGGCCGGTCGGGTGGAGATGGGCCATCGCGGGGTTCGAGATCAGCTCGATGCGGCCTCCTCCAGCCGTCCGGCGAGGCGCCCGAGGCCGAGCGCCTCGGCCGCCGCAGCGCCGGCTCGCCAGTCGGGCTCCCGGTCGGGGAGCGGCGGCAGCGGCGCGGTCGGGTCGAGCGTCGCGACATGGCGGTAGGCGCGCAGCGCGTCCGCCTCGGCCGAGAACCTCCCTGCGGCGAGCAGCGCGTCGAGGCTCCCCTTGCCGGCGAGGAGGGACGCCGCCGTCTTCGCTCCGACGCCGCGCGCGCCGGGGATCTTGTCCGACGGGTCGCCGCGCAGCGCGATGAAGTCGGGCACCTGCGCCGGCTCGACGCCGTAGCGCTCACGCACCTCCGCGGGCCCGATGCGCGCGAGCTCGCTCACCCCGCGAACGGGCTGGAGGATCGTCACGTCGTCCGCCGCGAGCTGGAACGCGTCGCGGTCCGAGGTCGCGACGAGAGCCGTACCCCCCGCCTTCCGCTCCGCCGCGACGGCCGCGGCGAGGAAGTCGTCGGCCTCGTAGCCGGCCGCCTTGCCGCACACGATCCCCGCGGCGCCGAGCAGCCCGGGCGCGAGGTCGAGCTGCTCGAGCAGCTCGGGGT
>JBKPNM010000170.1:0-3414 GCA_046732615.1 Actinomycetota bacterium
CCGCCGCGCTCCTCGTGCTCGCGCTGCTGCGGCGCTCGTGGATGCCGGCCCTGCTCGCCGCGGGCTCCGTCGCCGTCTCGGTCGCGTTCGTGGCTCTCTTCCCGACGATCGGGCCGACGACGACGTACACGCCTGCCGAGCTCGCCTGCCTCCGTGAGAACGCGACGACGGGCGGGGTCAAGAGCGACGACCCGTTCTCGACGGGGGAGAGCTCGACGTCGAGCCACCTGAGCGCGCTCCGCGACGGGATTCGCACGGTGGCGCGGCATCCGTGGGGTTACGGGCTCGGCAACGCCGGGGTCTCGGCGTCGCGCACCGGCGTGGCCCCGAGGGCCGGCGAGTCGACCTACACCGAGCTCGGCGTCGACGCGGGGGTGGTCGGCCTCGCCGCCTTCGTCGGCTGGCTCATCGCGCTCTTCGCCGCGCTCGTGCCGCGCTCGCAGTGGCTCGCCGCGTCGGTCGTCGCGGTCGCCGTGCTCGCGCTGCAGACGGACGTGATCGGGATCCACTGGCTATCGGTCGTCGTGTTCGCGCTGGCCGGTGCGGCGCTGCGCGACGGGCCGAACGAGCCGCCGCCGGAAGACACCCTCTGAGCTAGGAGGACCCGAAGCTCGCGCGGCGGGCGACATCGGCCTCGTCGACCATGTGGCCGTCGCGGCCGACGTAGCCGCCCTTCGCTCCGACGACGAGCATCACGAGGTCCTCGGTCCCGCCGTTCGAGACGCGGCGCGGCGTCGTGGCGGAGACGTGCACCATCCCGCCCGGGCCGAGCAGCCGCTCCTCGCCGTCGACCTCGACCTTCGCCGTGCCGGCGTGGACGAAGTAGAGCTCGTCCTGCTCGTCGTGGTAGTGGTGGAAGCCCTCGTAGGCGGGAGGCATCACGATCACGTTGACGCCGAAGGCCTCGACGCCGAGCGCGTGACGCACCTTGCGAAAGCCGTACCCGTCTCCCAGCTCCTCGATCGTCCCGAACGCGTGTGTCATGTCGCTCCCTTCGTCTCGAGCACTGCCTCGATCGTCCGCCGCAGGCCATCCTCGAACGCGACGGTCGGCTCGTAGCCGATCGCCTCGCGCGCTGCGCTCACGTCGGCCCACGACTCGCGCACGTCGCCGGGCTGGGGCGGGCCGTAGGTCTTCCCGACCGGCCGGTCGAGGATGCGACCGATCGTCTCGGCGAGGTGGTTGACCGTCTCCGAGCCGCCGGCGGCGACGTTGAGGACGCGGCCCGCAGCCTCGGGAGCGTCGGCGGCGAGCAGGTTCGCCGCGACGACGTTCTCGACGTGCGTGAAGTCGCGCGACTGCTCTCCGTCGCCGTGCACGGTCACCGGGCGCCCGTCCGCGATCGCGCGGATGAAGCGCGGCACGACGGCCGCGTACTGTGAGCTCGGATCCTGGCGGCGCCCGAAGACGTTGAAGTACCTGAGCGCCACCGTCTCGATCCCGTAGACGCGCGTGAAGCTGACGCAGAACCGCTCCGCGGCGAGCTTGGCCACGGCGTACGGGGAGAGCGGGTTCGGAGCCTGCGTCTCCACGCGCGGGAAGCTCCCGCCGTCGCCGTAGACCGAGGACGACGACGCGGCGACGACACGCCGGATCCCCTCGTCGCGTGCTGCGAGGAGGACGTTCAGCGTGCCCTCGACGTTCACGGCCGTCGAGGTGAGCGGGTCCTGCACCGACCGCGGCACCGAGCCCAGGGCACCCTGGTGGAAGACGACCTCGACCCCGCGTACCGCGGTGTGGACGCGCTCGTAGGAGCGCAGGTCGCCCTCGACGACCTCGACGTCCCGCCCGAGCGCGGCGAGATTCGCGCGGCTGCCCGTCGAGAAGTTGTCGAGCACGCGGACGTCGTCGTCGCGCGCGAGCAGCGCCTCGACGAGGTTCGAGCCGATGAAGCCGGCGCCGCCGGTGACCAGCACCCGGGTCATGCGGCCCGGTCGGCGACGACGTGGTAGTTGCCCGCGAGCGTCCCGGGCCGCTCGTCGCGCAGTAGCTCCACGCGCCGGTCGAGCGCGCGCGCCGCCCGGTTGAGCGCCGAGACGAGTGCCCCGCGCAGCGGCCGCAGCGGAGTGCGCCGCAGGACGTGCTCGAGATAGATGGCGTTCAGCATCGCGAGGGAAGAGGCCGTGCCGGAGCCGGCGGACACCGTAACCGAAGCCCATTCGCCGTTCTCCGAGAACAACCGCTCGAGGCCGGCTCCCGTCCAGCGCCAGAGGTCGACCGGGTTCGGGTGGTAGACGAACGTGCCGTGGGTGGACAGGAGGACGCGTCCGCCTGGGCGCGTGACACGCGCGAGCTCGCCGACGCCCTGCGCGGGGTCGTCGACGTGCTCGAGCACCTGAGCGCAGAGGACGACGTCGAACGAGGCATCCGGTGCGGGGATCGCCTCGATCGGCCCGCGCAGCGACGCACGGGGGTTGTCCCAGGTGTCGAGGCCGACGATCTCCCGGACGTGGGGCTCGAAGAGCGGGAGGTACGGCATCTCGCCGCAGCCGACGTCGAGCAGGCGGAAGGGGCCGAGCTCGGAGCCGGCGCGCTCGGCCTCGGTGGCGAGCCAGTGCACGAGGGGCGCGCGCACGGCATACGTCGGCATCGAGAGTGGCGGGTCGAGCCGCTCGTCACTCACGCACGTTCACCAGCCCGAAGGCGATCCACGTCAGCGCGCCGAGAGGCAGACCCGCGACGAGGCCGATCCCCGTCCACACACCGGCGACGACGCAGAGCCAGCCGAGGCCGAGGAGCGCGGCCGGTGACGAGCGGAGCCCGCGGATCCCCGCAGTCACGCCCGCGACGGTGAGGGCGACGAGGAGCGCGATTCCTGCGATCCCGAGGTCGGCCGCGACCTGGAGGTAGAGCAGCTGGATCCCCCACGGATGGTCAGGCGAGGGAAACGCCTGGTCGGGCTCGTTCGGAAACCTGGCGCGTGCGTCGGCGAGGAACGGCCCGTACGCCCACTCCTCGCTCGAGGCCTGCCAGCCGACGCCCGTGACGGGCCGGTCGAGCCAGATCCGCCCGCCGATGTAGGCGAGCAGCGTCCGATGCGCATAGCTCTCCACGCCCGTGTCGGCGACACGCTCACGGAGGCCGATGAACTCGGCGAACCGCTCGATCGTGTCGGCCCGCATGACGGCTGTCCCGGCGGTGACGAGCACCACGACCGCTGCGAGCGCCAGCGCGGCTCGCGGACGGAGCGCACGAACGGCACGCGCGCCAAGGAGGACGGCCGCCAGCGCGAGCCACAACCCGACGACGGCGGTCATCGCGCCCGAGAGGACGACGCCGACCGCTCCCGATACGAGCGCGACGAGCGACCAGCGCCGCCCCGTCGGGGGGGCGGCGCCCCCCCCCCGCCCCGCCCCCCCCCCCACCCGCGCGGCCCCCCCCACACCCCCCAGGGCGGGGGTCCCGCCCAACACG